>NZ_JACVPG010000021.1:0-132982 GCF_018882045.1 Polynucleobacter sp. Fuers-14
GACCGCCAAACTTTAAATACTCTTTAACTACCTTTAGCTTGAACTGCGTACTGTATTTGCTCATAAAACAAAACCCCCTTGGTTGGACTTGATGTCCAACTTTTGGGGGTCAGTTCACGAAGGTGGTTTTCTTGATACATGGCGGAAGAGGCGGGATTCGAACCCGCGGTAGGCTATTAACCTACGCACGCTTTCCAGGCGTGTGACTTAAACCGCTCATCCACCCTTCCGGAACCGATGATTATACGATTGCCGAAAGGATTTGGTCTAAATCCTGATTTGGCTGCTTAGAGAGACTCTTTGAGCTGATCCAAGATGTGTGGATTTTCCAGGGTGGAGGTGTCTTGAGTCACCTCTTCGCCTTTAGCAATCACACGTAATAGACGGCGCATGATCTTGCCAGAACGGGTCTTAGGCAAGTTATCACCAAAACGAACATCCTTAGGCTTAGCGATCGGGCCGATCTCCTTACCTACCCAGTTACGTAGCTCAGTAGCAAGCTTCTTGGCTTCATCACCAGTTGGGCGTCCGCCCTTCAGAACAACAAATACGCAAATGGCTTCACCAGTCAGCTCGTCAGGACGACCTACAACTGCTGCCTCAGCAACTAAAGGATTAGCCACTAAGCAAGATTCAATTTCCATGGTTCCCATGCGGTGACCAGAAACATTCAATACATCATCGATACGACCAGTAATCGTGAAGTAGCCAGTCTCTTTGTTACGGATTGCACCGTCACCTGCCAGATACAAGGTACCGCCCAATTCTTCTGGGAAATAGGATTTCACGAAACGATCTGCATCATTCCAAATCGTACGAATCATAGAAGGCCATGGACGCTTCACAACCAAGATACCGCCTTGACCGTTAGGAACATCTACACCAGCCTCATCCACAATCGCCGCCTGAATACCTGGCAATGGCAATGTGCATGAACCAGGAATCATTGGGGTTGCGCCTGGTAATGGTGAAATCATGTGACCACCAGTTTCTGTTTGCCAGAACGTATCTGCGATTGGGCACTTTGAATTACCAACATGCTCGTAGTACCACATCCATGCCTCTGGATTGATTGGCTCCCCTACAGAACCTAGAAGGCGCAGTGATGACAAATCGTAGCTCTTTGGATGCACTGCTTCATCATTGCTGGATGCCTTGATCAATGAACGAATTGCAGTTGGTGCTGTGTAGAAAATAGAGGCTTTATGTTTTTGGATCATGTCCCAAAAACGGCCAGCATTTGGATAGGTTGGCACACCCTCAAATACGATCTCAGTAGCGCCGACTGCGAGTGGGCCATAAGTAATATAAGAGTGACCCGTTACCCAACCAATGTCGGCAGTACACCAGAACACGTCATTAGGCTTAATGTCGAAAGTCCACTTCATTGTGAGAATGGCCCACAAAAGGTAGCCACCTGTTGAGTGCTGCACGCCCTTTGGCTTACCGGTTGAACCGGATGTATAAAGAATAAATAATGGATGCTCAGCGCTTACCCACTCTGGCTCACAAGTTGTCGCTTCATTGGCTACGATCTCCTGCATCCAAACGTCACGCCCTGCTTGCATCGTGATATCAGTACCAGTACGCTTGCTCACGATGACATGCTTAACCTTAGGGCATTCGCCGGTGGAAAGCGCTTCGTCACAAATTGCTTTGAGTGGCAATGCTTTGCCACCGCGGAACTGGCCATCAGCAGTAATCACTGCAACTGCGCCCACGTCCATAATGCGGTCACGCAATGCTTGGGCAGAGAAACCGCCAAACACTACAGAATGAATTGCGCCAATACGCGCACATGCCTGCATAGCAACAATGCCTTCAATCGTCATTGCCATGTAAATGATGACGCTGTCGCCAGACTTAACACCCATCTTGCGCAATGCGTTTGCCATTTTGCAAACACGCTCGAGCATCTCTTTGTAAGTTACTTTAGTAACTGTACCGTCATCTGCCTCAAAAATAATGGCTGTCTTATCACCAAAGCCGGCTTCAACTTGGCGATCCAAACAGTTGTATGAAGCATTAGTGGTGCCATCTTCAAACCATTTGTAGAAAGGCGCCTTGGATTCATCTAAAACCTTGGTAAAAGGCTTTTTCCAATAGAGGTTCTCTTTTGCAAGACGACCCCAAAAACCGTCGTAATCTGAATTGGCTTCAGCACAGAGCTTGTTATAAGCCTCCATACCTGGAATGGCCGCACCCTTTACAAAGTCTGCAGGTGGGTTAAAAACGCGGTTTTCTTGCTTTAATGGTTCCATGCTTCACAGCCCTCTATCTAATAATCAATAATCTAAAATCAACAACAAATGCGAGAAAATGTCGCAAAATGGCATATTTAGAGTCTCAAGACCTTAGAAGATAAGTGAAAACACTGGGGATTTGCTCTATGGCAAACCCTTAAAATAGGGCAAACCTTACTAATAATGTGGAAATAAGCAGATAACCATGACCAATATCAAACAAAACGACCTGATTCAAAGCGTTGCGGACGCATTTCAATTCATTTCCTACTACCATCCCAAGGACTTTATTACCGCCATGGGCAAGGCTTATGAATTGGAACAAGGTCATGGTGCCAAAGATGCGATTGCTCAAATTTTGACCAACAGCCGTATGTGCGCCGAAGGTCATAGACCGATGTGCCAAGATACCGGCATTGCTGTGGTCTTTCTCAAAATCGGCATGAATGTTCAATGGCCTGATGCAACCATGAGCGTCACAGATATGGTGAATGAAGGCGTGCGTCGCGCATACCTTAACCCTGACAATATGTTGCGCGCTTCAGTGTTGGCAGATCCAGCAGGCAAACGAAAAAATACCGGTGATAACACCCCAGCCGTGATCCACTATGAAATCGTCCCGGGCGATGATGTTGAAGTGATTTGTGCGGCTAAAGGTGGTGGCTCAGAAAACAAAGCCAAGATGGTCATGCTCAACCCTTCTGATTCCATTGTGGATTGGGTTCTCAAGACCGTTCCTACAATGGGCGCAGGTTGGTGCCCTCCAGGCATCCTCGGCATTGGTATTGGCGGCACACCAGAAAAAGCCATGCTCATGGCTAAAGAAGCACTGATGGGTCCCGTAGATATTCAAGAACTCATTGAGCGTGGACCTAAAAATCGCGTTGATGAACTACGACTCGAACTCTATGAAAAAGTAAACAAACTCGGCATCGGCGCTCAAGGCCTAGGTGGTTTAGCCACTGTGCTCGATATCAAGATCTTGGATTACCCAACGCATGCTGCTTCATTGCCAGTAGCCATGATTCCGAATTGCGCGGCGACTCGTCACATTCATTTCCATTTACATGGCGATGGTCCTGCAAAACTCGAAGCCCCTTCACTCTCAGATTGGCCAGATGTAACTTGGACACCAGACGTTCAAAAATCCAAGCGTGTGAATTTAGACACCCTCACTGCTGAAGAAGTGGCTGGTTGGAAGTTAGGTGAAACGCTATTACTGAACGGCAAGATTTTGACTGGTCGTGACGCCGCTCATAAGCGCATTCAAGACATGCTCGCTAAAGGCGAAGAGTTGCCAGTGAGCTTTAAAAACCGCGTGATCTATTACGTTGGCCCAGTTGATCCAGTACGTGATGAGGCAGTTGGCCCAGCAGGCCCTACTACTGCAACTCGTATGGATAAATTTACTGAGATGATGCTTGCCAAAACTGGCTTGATCTCGATGATTGGTAAAGCTGAGCGAGGACCAGAAGCGATTGAAGCCATCAAGAAACATAAGTCAGCTTACTTAATGGCTGTTGGCGGCGCTGCGTACTTGGTATCTAAAGCCATTCAAACTTCTAAAGTAGTTGGCTTTGCCGATTTAGGCATGGAAGCCATTTACGAGTTTGATGTCAAAGACATGCCAGTAACTGTTGCAGTGAACTCAGAAGGCATCTCGATGCACAATGAAGGTCCCCGTGAATGGCAAGCGAAGATTGCCGGCATTCCAGTGAAGATTGCTTAACACCCTAACAACTTCATTACAGAGCAAGCATAGTCCACATTGGCACTCATCGGGGTTTTCGATTCTGGCGTTGGAGGCTTATCCATATTGGATGAGGCTCTGCGTCAGCTGCCCCAGCATGACTATATTTATCTTGCTGATTCAGCCAACGCGCCTTACGGCGAAAAATCAAGCGAGTGGATTGCAAAGCGCAGCCTCGCTCTTTGCAACTATCTAGCTAGCAAAGGATGTGACGCCATCGTAGTTGCTTGCAACACTGCAACCGCTGAAGCGATTAAACAAATTCGGGAGTCAACCTCTGTTCTGATCATTGGGGTTGAGCCAGGCATTAAGCCAGCAGCCATGCAATCGCAAAATAATATAGTTGGCATCCTTGCTACTGAGGCGACTCTCAAGAGCGATAAGTTCAATGCGTTATTAAATACCCTGCCAAATGATTGTCAGTTCATCAAACAAGCTGGCCCAGGATTGGTGCCGCTGATAGAGTCTGGTAAAGCGGATAGCGAAGAAACCTTAGAGTTGCTAGCAAAACATCTTGAGCCCATTCAAGATGCAGGCGCTGATACCTTGGTCTTAGGCTGCACGCACTACCCTTTTTTAAGAAAAGCCATTCGCAAGCTCCTCGGTGAATCAATTATAATAATTGATACTAGTGATGCCGTAGTAAGGCAACTGAAGAGACAGCTAGAGTCTCTCAATATAAAGAGCGATGGCAAAGAACATGGATCGATGTTGTTTATCAGCAGCAAAGATGAGACTATTCTGATGTCGATGGCGCAAGATCTCATGTCTGCCGATTTAACTTTGCATTCTATAGAAGCAAATATCCTAGGTGAAGTGCGATGAGCACTTTCCTGAAAAAATTAGATGGTTATATTCCGTTCAACAAAACTGAACGAATCATTATTGGCATCGTGATGCTCTTGCATGCACTCCCTGCTCTCGAGTTTTTGCACTTTAGTCAGCGCCCGCCGCAAATGGATGATGAGCGCGTCATGGCAAATTTAGTTAGTCCTGAAGCCTCTAAAACTCAACAACCACCTGCTGCCACTCCGCCTAAACCAAAAGAAGAGAAGAAAGCGGTTAAAGAAACGCCAAAGGTTAAGCCCTCAGAAAAGCCTAGCCCCACACAGGCACAGCCGCCAACGCCTGCGAACCAAGTTCAAAGCAAATCCGATGCACCACAACAAAATGCTGCTGTAGCCCCTGCTACTAGTGGGGGTGCTAGCGGTACACCTATTCAGACTGACATTGGTAAACTGATTGTGGTTTATCAGCCTGATGCAGATGCTTACTATCCGTCATTCTCTAAACGCTCTGGGGAACAAGGTACAGTAGTAGTGCGTTTAATTATTGATGAGGGCGGCAACGTAGAGGATGTAGCATTACTGCAATCTAGCAACCTCCCCAGACTAGATCGCGCTGCAACTGACATCGGTAGACGTTATCGCTTTAAACCTTTTTTAGTAAATGGCTCGCCCCAAAGAATTTCCACCAATCTTTTAATCAAATTTAATCTCAAGAATTAATCAATATGAATACACCATTTGGCATAGCAAATCTCTGGCTTGAAGGCGATGCGATTACTCGATTTGTGGCAATTGCCCTACTGACCTGCTCTATAGTGACTTGGGTCATTTTCCTAACTCGACTTTGGGATTTACGCAATCTACGTAAACTCAAAACTGAGCTTGAGCAATTCTGGCGCGCTACTTCGTTTGATCAAGGCCTACAAGCATTTAGCAACCATGCTATCAACCCTTACTACCAAATTGCGAAGTCAGCAACCAAAGCATCTGCGCACCACCAAAGTCAATCCACCAATCACCGTGAATTACTGCAAACACTGAACTATTCAGAGTGGATGGCAAGAAGCCTTAAGAACAGCGTTGACAGCATTGCAGCGGGATTACAGAAGGGCTTAACCTTTTTAGGATCTACTGGCGCTATTGCTCCATTTATTGGTTTGTTTGGCACCGTGTGGGGCATCTACCATGCCCTGATTGCCATCAGCAGCTCAGGAAGCGCACAACTTGATCAAGTGGCTGGCCCCATTGGCGAAGCGCTCATCATGACTGCCCTTGGTCTTGCAGTTGCTATCCCTGCCGTATTGAGTTTTAACGCAATTAATCGCGCCAATAAATTGTTTGTAGCTGACCTCAATCGCTTTGGCAATGATCTATTAGCCTACTTCGTTACTGGTGCCCGCGTTAACTCCGGAGAATAGTCATGTCTTTTCATATCCAAGACGACCAAAACGACGACAACATCATGTCGGAAATCAACATGACGCCGATGGTGGACGTCATGTTGGTACTGTTGATTATTTTCATCATCACCCTGCCTGTGATTCAGCAAGCAGTAAAGGTTGAGCTTCCAAAGGCTAATAGCGTTCGCAATGAAGTAAAGCCTGAGTCAGTTCAGCTATCAATTGATGCCAATGGTCAAATCTTTTGGAACAGTACCCCCATTGATTTAAAGACCTTTGATGGCTATGCAGAAAAAGCTGCTCAGAAAGATCCTCAACCAGAGATCAATCTGCGAGCTGATAAATCCGTGAAGTATGAATATGTAGCACAGGTACTGGCAGCTTCGCGCCGTGCGGGATTAACTAAATTAGGGTTTGTGACTGAACCCAATTAAATCGGGCTCTTAAAAAAGCCTCCACCTCTTAATAAATAAAACTATCTCAGGGTGGTTTTATTTTTCCAATTAGACATTGTTTATTAATCCTTAACCAACCTAAATCCGACGTGAGACATGCCGCTATAAGGATCTTGCGCCCTTCTGGCGCTGGGTCGATAAGATATGCAGTAATCCTCGTTGCACAAGAATGAGCCGCCACGAATCACACG
Source organism: Polynucleobacter sp. Fuers-14 (assembly GCF_018882045.1). Taxonomy (NCBI): domain Bacteria; kingdom Pseudomonadati; phylum Pseudomonadota; class Betaproteobacteria; order Burkholderiales; family Burkholderiaceae; genus Polynucleobacter; species Polynucleobacter sp. Fuers-14. The sequence continues at coordinate 6,828 of NZ_JACVPG010000021.1, forward strand.
CTTAGGGGCATCGATTGGCGCAGTTCGGTCTGATGGGTCAAAACTATCGGTTGGGCCCTGCGGATTATCAATAACGCTCTTTCCGCTTTGCTGATGCTGGATAACAAAATAATCGGCTCGATACCAATCTGCGATCCATTGCCATGCGTTACCTGTCATGTCGTATAACCCATAACCATTTTGCGGAAAGGATCGAACAGGCGTGGTACCAACTTTAATTCGCGCGGAATTAGCTTGGTCATTTCCGGCCACTGGAAATAGTTGTTTTCTTACATCCCAGTAATTTGCCCGAGGCTTTCCCTCAGGCATTAGCTGATCACCCCAAGCATAGGTTGCTTGATTAAGGCCACCACGGGCTGCAAACTCCCACTCCGCCTCGGTAGGAAGACGTTTTCCTATCCAACTAGCATAGGCCTGGGCATCTTCAAAACTGATTTGCACCACAGGGTAGTCGCCCTTGCCTTCAATATCACTTTTTGGACCTTGCGGATGGCGCCAACTAGCGGCTGGAACAAATTGCCACCACTGTGATGCATCATTAAGATTTACGGGGTGGTCAGTTCCTACAAATACCATTGCACCTGGGACGAGGGCGCTGTCTGGTGGCCTGGGAATGCCTGGAGGCAATTGCACTCTGATCGTTTCCCAATCTGGCTTTCTCTCTGCGGTAGTGAGATATCCCGTCTCTTGAACAAACTGCGCGAATTGATCATTAGTGACATGAGTTTGATCCATCCAAAATCCACGAACGCGAACCATATGAGCCGGACGTTCGTTTCTCTGAGCCAATTTATGGTCGCTACCCATCATGAACTCACCGCCAGGTATCCAAGCCATCCCTTTTGGCGCAGCCACACCATCACTCAAAGTCACCACTGGGGCCTTGGGGTCGGCAGAACCCATGAGCCTATAAGCGATAGCGCTCATAGCCAATGTGAATAGCACTCCCCCGAGGAGGAGTGTTGAGCGCTTTGTTAACTTCATCTAGGGGCTAATAAATACTGTAAGTTTTTGGACAAGTATTGCCTAGATTTTGCTTAATAGTTTGCTCATCAGTAGTGCTAGTTATGCCATTCCAAACACCGCTCACCATAAAGTTATAAACGCTAGACCAGATATTTGAAGAAGTCGCAATACTATATATCTTCTGCCAATTAGATAAATCTTCGGCATTTACTACACCATCGTTATTACCATCGCCAGGACAGTATGGCTCAGAGATCAGCAAACTTTGAAGCTTCGCGTATAAATCGTTATAAGCCGCCAATGCTTCACCGGCATATGGAATTGAGATGGCTAAACTAGGATCATCAAGCTTTGGCACAGGCGCCGCCTGATTGATTTCATAGAGCTCATACGACACAAGTGAATTAGGGGCGGTTGTCCCGGGCGCAAATGTCTGAGTGTAGTTTTGAATCAGCTTGTATTTAGTATTTCGAATTGCGGTTGATTTTTCAGGATTTATCTTCACTTGTGCGTTTGGTGCTGGAGCAGTCATGCTATTGCCGCCAGCAATATATTTCGCCTGATTTACTGCATAGCATGAAGTGTAACCAACCCCGCTATTTGGTATAACCGTCGGATCGGTATATCCAGAGCCCCACCATACGCCGCCATTATCCTGACAAACGCTCTTAGAAATGGGGACTTGAGAGCAAGAGGACGCAGAGAACACACATGGCGCATTCCGCCCCCCATTTGCTTGGATGTTATAGCCACCTTGGGTAAAGTTAATGGTTCGCAAGCTCGATTGATCTGGCTTTGTCAGATAAGGCAGCAGTCCAACCGAGTCAATCGTCCTGGGAACCAATGCATGAGCATCTAAACCGGCCAACTCTCCAAAAAACTGAAACAGATCAACCATATTAACCATATGATCAACCTCTCGATCGGGAGCCGCCACCATTGGACCAGCAACAATCAGTGGATCCCACACGCCAGTTTGATAAGCGGTGCCTTTGGCTTCCTGCGCATTAAACGGGAGTTTAACGGCGTTGCCAAGCGTTCCGTTATCGCCAACAATGACGATAACGGTATTGCTAGCTTTGGGATCGTAGACTAACGATCCGTCAGCACCGCGTGTAGCCAGACCAGTTTCAATCATAATCCGTCCAAACTCAGAATCAAGACCCTCGGTCATCTGATTCTGAATCACTCGACCATCATTGCTATTTGTGCAATCAAGCAAATCTGCACCAGCAACATTACCTACTGGTATTAATTTCTTAGGGGGCTGCTGCCACGGTGTATGGGCTGAGCTAAAGCTTACTGTAGCCATCCATGGTTTAGCTGAATCTTTTTTCCCGTTAATCCACTTAATCGCTGCATCCGCTTCAATGCGTGTGCGATAGCCTCGTGCACGAGAATCAGTCAGCGGCACTTGGACAGCTTCTTGGCCATTTTCAATAATAAGTAGCGGAGAAACATAATAAGCATTTTGCTCATTAAAGTTAAGATTTGCAGGGGGTGTGCCGCAAGATTGATTTGGAACAAAAATACCGCCCGAATCTAAACACTGCAGTCCGGCAGCATCTTGAGCTAGAGATGTTTGGGACATTGCCTTACAACTGCTATTAGCGTAATAGCAAGCGCCCGAAGTAGCGACTGAGCTAGGTACAAAACCGCATTTATATGTACCACTGGCAGCAATACCTCCTGCAGTGGAGTCCAGCGATCCAGGTAAGCCACCGATCCAGCCGTAGAAATAATCCCATCCTAACTGAGCGGGAGTGTTGTATCCGGCCTGGTTGTTATCCGGACCAGCCAAGTGAAATTTACCAAACATGGCACTTTCATAATTGGCATTCTTTAGAAGCTTGGGAACAGTAACATCGTAAGGAGTGAGTTGAGAATTGGCTAGATCGTTTCCACCAATAGCTTGATAAATATTAGTGCGGAATGGATAGCGCCCAGCAAAGAAAGAAGCACGTCCATTTGAACATTCCGGCATAGACCAGGTATTCCGAAAACGGACGCCCTTACGAGCAATAGCAGTGATATTAGGCATGCTCGGTGGCGTATCGCCGCCATATCCAAATGATTCCATCTGGTCAATACCCACATCATCCATGATGACGTACAAAATATTAGGCGCTCCAGATGAGGATGAAGAAGATGAACCTCCTCCACTACCGCTACAGGATAGCAAGCATGACGTTATTACCCCAAAAAAAAGGATCTGTAATAGGTATCGAAAGCTCTTCATTGGCATTGCTTTCTAGCATGTATGTTGTAAGAAGCGCCCGGTAGGGAATAGGTAATACTCGGATAATTATCCCAAAAAAAACTAAGTACTATGACTTTTACTTGCAACCATAGTCCCAGCAGACTATAAAAGCTAGTAATTGGGGCGCAGCAAAACCATTTTTTATTTAATCTTGTATGGCGCTTTTGAGGGAAAACAAGTCTCTTCACTAGTGTGGGTGCCGTTTCCAATAGTTGCACCCAAGATACCACCCTGTATTTTCTCGACCTTCTTGAACTTACCGGTTACTGGGTCAAGCGTAATGTTGGTAATGACATTACCTGCAGGATAAGAAACCCCCATAATTTCTTCAGGCTGAAAATTTGCCTCGATCAATATTAAAATATTGGGTCGCGCCAAGATGATGCTCTTGACGACTTGTGTTCCATACATATCTGACTGATCTAGGTCGCGACCATCCAAAAAGATCTTGGCCTTTTGAGCGCCCGAGGAGAGCATCAATTTCATCTCATACTCTTCGGTGTAGCCCTTTTCCGAGCGCTTGCAATTAAATTCGAGAACATCAACGCCCCATGCAAGAGATGAAAAGATCAAGCCTGAGCAAATGAGAAGTTTAGGTAAATTCATAAACGATGTAGAAGTGTCTTTGGTGCCCGAGGCCGGAATCGAACCGGCACGACTTTTTTGAGTCGGCAGATTTTAAATCTGCTGTGTCTACCGATTTCACCACTCGGGCTCGCATCAACAATAAAGCCGTGCTAAATAAATCAAGACAAGCGAAATTTTAGCACGCAAGCCACTAATAAGACCCTGGAGCCCCTTTTGCCCCGCAATCCAAGGGCGTGACGAATAAAGCATCTAAAATATCTCCATGAATTTACCGGCTAAATCATCGGGGCTCGGCAAGCTTTTACGGGCTGGACTGTGGCTTATAGGGCTATGTCTCATTACTGGCTTAGCAGTCACTCTTGCCTATTTATATTCTGCCCAATCCAATATCTCCGGGAAACGCACAATTAAAAGTCTGGGTGATTCTGTTGCCATTACCTTTGATGAGTCTGATGTTCCGCATATCAATGCAAAAAGCCAGGCAGACGCCTACTTTGCCTTAGGCTACCTACATGCCAGCGAACGCTCCTGGCAAATGGAAATGAATCGACGCATTGCAAGTGGTCGACTTTCCGAAATCCTGGGTCATGACACTGTAAAAATTGATCGCTTTGTGCGCACCCTCGGTATCAAACGTGCAGCTGAGCGTCAATTTGATCGCTACCCTGTTTCTGCCAAACTTCTATTGCAAGCCTATGCCGATGGTGTCAATGCTGGCAATGCACAATTGGGTTGGGCTCTCCCGGTTGAATATTTCTTAACAGGTTCAAAACCAGGCCATTGGTCTCCGACGGATAGCGTTGCTTGGATGCTGATGATGGCTTATGACCTAGGTGGCAATTGGCAGAGAGAATTGCAAAGGCTTGAACTCTCTCAATACCTGAGCACCAAACAAGTTTGGGAGGTGATTGAGCCATATGAAAATGATGAGCCTGTCAGCAATATGGATTTTTCCAAGCTCTATAGAGATCTGCAGGTCTTTCATCCCGCTCCAGGTCCCATTGAGAGTAAGCCCAAGAACTTACCCGCAACTGAGTTGAGTCAGTTAGATCAAATGGGGGCAAGAGATGGTATTGGCTCCAATAATTGGGCTTTGGGCGGCAAGTTAAGCGCTTCTGGTAAGCCCTTATTGGCTAACGACCCTCATCTGGGACTTTCCGCACCGGCTGTCTGGTACTTTGCCCATCTAGAAGCCCCTGGATTAAATGTGATCGGCGGTACTCTCCCCGGAATACCTGCAGTGGTTTTGGGTAGAACGGATAAATTTGCATGGAGCTTTACCAATACCGGAGCCGATGTTCAAGATTTATATATTGAGCAAATTGACTCAAAGAATCCAGGCATGTATCGAGGTCCTGATGGACCACTCCCATTTAAAGTGCATCAAGAGATTATTGATATCAAAGGATCCCCATCACTGACTTTCTTGGTAAAAGAAACACGACATGGGCCTGTTATCTCTGATTCCTATGCAAAGGCCAAACGTACGATTGACACGGATCGCTTTGCTCTTGCCTTACGCTGGACAGCACTTGATCTTGAAAACCAATCAGTCATCGGATTATTGGATATGAATCATGCGGCTGATCTTGATCAATTTAAACAAGCCCTACGGAAAAATTACGCCCCGATGCAAAACGTCGTGATGGCGGATGCCGAAGGCAATATTGCTTATCAGGCAGCTGGGGTCGCCCCCAAAAGGATCTTGCACCAGGGCCTCTATGGCGTAGCCCCAGCACCAGGCTGGGAGCGTCAGTATGACTGGAACGACTATGTGCCTTTTGAGCAGCTCCCCTCTATCAATAATCCCGAACAGGGCTGGATAGCAACCGCTAATCAAAAAATTATTGCAGTCAATGATCCCAATCCTTTAACGGGCGACTGGGAATTGCCAACACGTTATGACCGAATTGTTGATCTCATCAAATCCAAAAGCATTCATTCGACTGACGATATGAAGGCTATGCAAGGCGATACCCTATCGCTTGGGGCGACACCATTATTAGAACTATTTAAGGCCAGCCAAAGCTCTCATCCCTTAAGTGCGCAAGCAATGGAAATTGGTAAAAGCTTTGATGGCAATATGAAAGTAGATAGCGTAGGCGCACTTATCTTTAACGCTTGGGCAGACCAATTGACTCGCAATCTCTTCTCTAGATTAAGTTATCTGTTTACTGAAAATTATGGAGCACGCAACTACCGCGCCCCACTAATACACCAAGTAAAAAATCCCAATAGCCCCTGGTGTGATGATCCTAAAACCGAGAAGATTGAATCTTGTCAGGAGTCATCCAATAAGGCGCTTGATAAAGCCTTAGATTACTTAAGTAAAAAGTATGGTGACGATCCCAAGACTTGGGTCTGGGGTAAGGCCCATATCGCCATCTCTGAACATCGTCCACTGAGCAAGGTGCCGCTACTAGGAATCTTGTTTAATATCCAAACCCCTTTCCCTGGGGATGGCTTTTCCGTCAATATGGGACAACTTGAGCTGATTCAGACGGAGAATCCCTATCAGACATTGCAAGCGTCAAGCTTACGGACAATTTATGATTTATCGGATCTTGAGAAATCACTCTTTGTGTATCAGACAGGTCAATCAGGATGGGTACAAAGCAAGCTGTATCGCAATATGAACTCATTGTGGGCAAACAATGAGTACCTTCCCCTGCAGATGAGGCCAGAAAAGACCGGTCGCCAGCTAGAATTAAGCACCAAGTAAAAGTCTGCAAATAGGGTGAAAGATAACAAAAATATCACCTTATCAACCCATGCTAGGTAAAATAAGGTCATATTCTGATTGGTCACCATAAAGGCATTCTATGAAAAAGATCTCTTCCCTCATCCTTTTAAGCGCTGTCTTAACTTGCTCAGGTAACGCACTTGCAGAGTGGCAAGAAATTGGTAAAACAGATCTATTTACTGTTTTCGTAGATCCCGCAACCCTTCAAAAACAAGGTAATCCGACTCAGATTATGTCGATGCTGGATTTTAAAAAGCCAGGTCAAAATCCTAAAACTAAAGAAAATGTAAATTCTATTATTGGTCTTAACGAATTTGATTGCAGTGCTGTGAAATATCGCCCCATCGAATTTAAAGTCTTTTCCGGGAACATGGGCAAAGGCAAAGTGGTAGAAGAACAAAAAACTCCAGATAGCTCTTTTGAAACCATTGAGAATGGATCTTGGCCAGCCGGAGTCTTTAACGTTGCTTGCCGGACAAAGTAAAACAGGTTTATTAACGCTGAAGGCGATTGTCTTAGCAGTCTTAGGTATATCGGTTTTTTTTATTAGCGGATGCGCTGCCCCTTTAGCCGCTTTAAGTAGCTCCAGTACGGCAGCTGCCAGCGCTGTTGGAACTGCCGCCGTAGCCAATCCTGGAACAGCAGTTAGCCTTGCCTCTACAGCAGTAACAGGCAAATCCCCCTTGGAGCACGCTGCATCTGCCGCCACCAAAAAAGAATGTAGCTTCTTTAATGTGATTGACTCAAAGCCCATCTGCATCGAGGTTGTACTGCCTTCGATTACCGACAATAGCGAGCTCTTTTTGGGGCCTGCGGATTCGATTCAAAAATCCGCCCAGCAATAACTGAATCACCTAATCCCTAACAGCGGGATAACAGACTAAAATTACCACTTATAAGCAATTCACTAGCGACTTATTATGACCACCGAAAACTACTATCTCACCCTCACTTGCCCCAATAAACCTGGCATTGTTGCCGCGGTCTCCACTTATATATTTGAACTAGGTGGCGACATTGAAGAAGCTCAACAGTTTGATGACAAAGCGTCAAAGCGCTTTTTTATGCGCGTCAGCTTTAGCTGTCCTGCGAATGTAGAGTCACTTAGAGCGGGCTTTGTGGAAATTGCAAAGCGTTTTGAACTTACTTGGGATTTGCGTGCAGTAAAGGATCTTAAGCGCGTATTAATCATGGCCTCCAAGTTAGACCATTGCCTGGTAGACCTCCTCTATCGCTGGCGCATTGGTGAATTGCCAATGATTATCTGCGGCATCGTCTCCAACCATCCTCGTGACGTCTATGCCAGCATTGATTTTGCGGACATCCCTTTCTACCACTTACCAGTCACGCCTGAAACCAAGCCAGCGCAAGAGGCGAGACTTCTTGAAATTGTTGCAGAGTCTAAGGTAGACATGGTGATTTTGGCGCGCTACATGCAAATCTTGTCGGATGATTTATCAACCAAGCTATCTGGCCGCTGCATTAACGTGCACCACTCATTCTTACCTAGCTTTAAGGGTGCCAAACCTTACCATCAAGCACATGCGCGCGGCATCAAACTGATTGGTGCTACCGCCCATTTTGTGACCAGCGATCTGGATGAGGGTCCGATCATTGAACAAGACGTGACCCGCGTTACCCATGGCGATACACCAGATGATTTAGTACGTAAGGGTCGAGATTTAGAGCGCTCAGTTCTCTCAAGGGCTTTACGCTACTACCTACACGATCGCGTCCTCATTAATGGAGCAACTTCAGTAGTCTTTTCCGACTAAGTCAGAAAAACATTTTGCTAAGGCCTCACTCCGGGAGATTCTAGGGGTAGGCCTCTAGCTCGCCACATCAGAAATAGCTCTAACTGCGCCATCTCTGGCGAACCATACTCAAATTGTTGCGCCCTAACTCCGCTCATGCAGTTGCGCAAACGTCTTTGCAAAGAGCCCAGGGTTTGCCACTCTAAGCGATATATGGGATAGGCGTTGGGGTGTCCTTGCGGTATTGAGCTTCCGCCAAGCTTTAGACCCGCCCTATCCTCGTGACATTGCGCACAAGATAAATTGAGCTGTCCCATGCGCTCATTGAATGACCGCCTACCCTTTTTTAAGAAAGGTGCGTTAACAGAGTTTTCATTAACTACAATTGGCATACCCTTGGACTGAAATGCAATAAAGGCAGTTAAGGCTAAGAGATCTTTGCTCTCGTAGACTAAGGCGGGGGCTGATTGAGTGCCGACTCTACACTGGTTGATTTGGCCTTCCAGTGTCTGGAGTTTGCCTTTTATCACTTTCGGATATTGTGTCGCTACACCCCGCATGGATTCTTTCGCATCACCATGGCAGGTGCTACAAGAATTATTTTGCGGACCAAGCTTCTGTTGCCATAAACTTTCACCATCACCAACCCAGAACATTGCCGGATTGAGTGAAGGGTCATCCTGCATTGCCTTGTTCTCGGCAGACATTAATTCATAACTCGATTGTTGTGATGGCGGGATTGCTTTAGCCACACCCATGCATATGAAGCCAACAAGCGTGAGATAAAGACTGCTCAGAAAAAGAGATGTCTTTTTTTTCACGAAACAGTAATGTGAGACTGGTTTAACGCCTCGTACCCATCATCCCCAATCCACCTGAATTCAAGGGTTCCCGACTCAACGGCGATAGTGGTAAAGATGATTAAGGGATTAGCCCCAATTCCTGAATAGAAATCCGCTTTAAACACTTCCACAGTGTTGTAGGTGCAGGTAAAGGTACGAATGATGTCGCGAGGAATGGGCTTACCACCCTCGGTATATCGAAAACCTGACTCCATATCATGCTGCGCAATTGCGCGAATCTCAATAATGGAATCTTTTTTGGCCGTCGTCGGCATCGTGATGGATGTACGGGAAGTTTTACTCATACCACCTCTGTACATGCAGAAAGGGTTACTAGGGTTTCGGCGGAACCCTGCCAAAAACTACCATTACTCATTTGCGCAATAGCCCATACCTTCTGACTATCAGCCAAACGGACGCGCGTCGTAATATTGGCAGTACCCGATCGAGGGGTTAAGTAAACGGTAAAGATATTCGGCAAAGGATTGCCTTCGGCAATCACATGGATGGTCTTAACGTAATCATTGGCAGTCATGGGGCTATCTACACTGACCTTCAAAACCACTAGATTACCGTTCTCCACCAGCGGAGGAATTGTTAAGGTAACTTTACCCTCCTGAATGGTGGCTCCACCAACAATCTTTTTAATAGCCTCATCAGCCTCTTGTTTTTTAGCAAAGGCTATTAAAGGATTTGCTAGTAAGCCTAGGGCTATCAGCCCAAGACCTTGAACTTGCTTAAGCCATTGCCGTCGATACTGACTAATATTTTTCATCTAGAGTTCAGTTAGTTTTGATTATTCAAAGTCATTAAAAAAGCGACCACGTCTTCGATCTCTTGGCCATTCAGTATGGTTTGACCAACAAATTTAGGAGCTACACGATTGAGATGCCCCGTTTGATAATAGGCCGGCATGATTGTTTGGGGGTTGAAGTGTGCTGCATTCACAATGCGCGCTCTTAATTGAGGCACACTTAACCTTGCTACGCTCGCCTTCAATTCAGGAGCTAAGTTCCCTTGAAAGCGCTCTTCTGGAAAGGGACCGCTATGACACAACAAGCACAAACCCGTTTGACGACTTGCCACGATTGCCCTGCCACGTAGTGGATTGCCCGCCTCAGAAGAAAGGGATTCGAAAATCGAATCTCCCGTAATCACTTGAGCGTGCACAGCATTGAGATTGAGGATGACTAGCAATGAAAATGCTAGTGCAATCCTCTTTCTCATCGACACAATTTCACTATGAACTAACTCTTAGACCAACTTAATGCTGCTGTTTTTCAAGGGCACTGTGCGCAAGCGTTTGCCTGTTGCCCGGTAGAATGCATTAAGTACTGCTGGGGCAGCTACCGCAATGGTTGGTTCACCAACACCGCCCCACTCTTTACCGCCACCTTGAATGATGATGGTTTCGACTTTTGGCATTTGAGAAAGGCGAATCGAGTTAAAGGTATCAAAGTTCTTCTGAACAACAGCGCCTTTTTCGATCGTGATCTCTTCTTCGAACAAAGCAGATAAGCCATAAACAAATGAGCCGGCAACTTGACGCTCGATTTGCGCTGGATTCACTGCATAACCTGGATCAGTTGCTGCTACGATACGATGAATTTTCACATCAGTACCATTGCTCACTGAGAGTTCGCAAGCGGCAGCTACATAGCTTCCATAAGAATGCATCTGTGCGACGCCACGAAATACTCCAGGCGCAGCTGGCTTAGTCCAGCCAATGCCATCAGCAACTGCATTGAGAACTGCAATCGCACGTGGATAATCCTGCATGTGCTGACGACGGAACTCTATGGCATCAACACCGGTGGCTTCCGCCAACTCATCCATAAACGTTTCTAAGAAAATAGCATTTTGATTCACATTCACGCCACGCCAAAAACCTGGCGGGACATGAGTGTTACGCATAGCGTGATCAATATTTAAATTTGGGAATTTATAAGTAATGCCATGCTCACCGGTCTCATCTACACCCTGAAAGGCTGCAGGATCCTTACCTTTATTCGAGGCTACAACTGCTGGGCGAACTGCAGCCAAGATGGATTGGCCTGATAAACGCATATTTAAACCGGTAACATTTTTCTTATCATCGATGGACGCAGACATCTGACACATCATCACTGGGTGATAGTGATCATGTGTCATATCTTCTTCTCGAGTCCAAATCAACTTGATAGGTGTACCCGGCATTTGCTTTGCAATATTTACCGCTTGAGTTGTGAAGTCCTGAAAGGCACCACGACGGCCAAAGCCTCCACCAAGGTTGACTTTATAGACATTACATTTTTCAGCGGGCAACCCAGCAGCCGCTATCAATGCTGCTAATGATGCCTCACCATCTTGAGTTGGAACCCATGCCTCACACATCTCTGGAGTCCACTTCGCTGTAGCAGTTTGTGGCTCTAAGGTTGCGTGACTCAAAAATGGATAGAAATAAGTCGCCTCCATTGTTTTAGACGCACTAGCAAAGGCAGCTTTCACATCACCGTTAGCGCTTCCGACAAAAGCGTCATTTGCGGTCAAACCTTCTTCTAGGTTTTTCTTAATAGATGCGCTCGAAACGGCAGCATTTGCTCCCTCATCCCAAGTAATATTTACCTGCTCAAGACCAGTTTTAGCATGCCAAAACGTATCAGCAATAACGGCAACAGCATTATCGCCGACTTGAACCACTTTCTTAACGCCCTTCACATTCATGGCTTTTGCAGAATCGTAGGCCTTAACCTTGCCACCAAATACTGGGCACTGTTTGATAGTTGCGACCAACATACCAGGCATCTTCAAATCAATTGCGTAAACCTGACGGCCCGTAACCTTATCAGCAACACCATCAATACGATTGACTGGCTTACCAATGAGCTTCCACTCTTTTGGATCCTTTAATGGAATCTCTTTAGGAACTTCCAACTGGGATGCAGCAACAGAAACTTTTCCAAAAGTCGTTTTCTTACCGGATGGTGTGTGTGTAATAACGCTGTTCATGGCAACACACTCAGAGGCTGGTACATTCCATTGAGTAGCGGCAGCCTGAATAAGCATCATGCGGGCGGCGGCACCCCCTTTACGAACATACTGCTCAGAGGTACGAATACCACGACTTCCGCCAGTAGAATAACTGCCCCAAGCCGCCTTACGCACCAAGCTTTCAGCAGGCGATGGATATTCATAACTTACTTTTTTCCAGTCGCATTGAAGTTCTTCAGCAACCATCTGCGCCAAACCGGTAATGGTTCCTTGACCCATTTCTGAGCGAACGATCCGGACAACGACATCATCGTTTGGCTTAACTACAACCCAGATACCAATTTCTGGGGTTGATAAGGGAGCCATAGCTGTTGTACCAGTGCCCATTGCAGCATTTGCAGTAGATATAAAAGCAAAATCAAAGCCAATAGCCAAGCCAGCCGCAATAGCACTAGAACCAATAACAAAGTGGCGACGAGAAATATTTGTGTTTGTAGTCATGTCTTTCCCCTTAAGCCTTGCTAGCCGCATGAATCGCTGCGCGTACTTGCTGGAATGTGCCACAGCGGCAGATATTAGTAATGGACTCGTCGATTTGTGCATCGGTAGGCTTTGGATTATTTCTTAACAAAGCAGTGGTTGCCATCACCATGCCAGACTGACAGTAACCACACTGAGGCACTTGATTGTCTACCCACGCTTTTTGAACCTTAGAAAGCTGACCACTCCTCTCTAAACTTTCAATGGTCTCGATTTTTTTACCTTCAGCAGCACCTACTGGAATTGAGCAACTACGAATGGCCTGACCTTCAAATAACACGGTGCAAGCACCACATTGACCTACTCCACATCCATACTTAGTGCCGGTTAATCCTACTTGTTCGCGGATCACCCAAAGCAATGGGGTTTCTGGATCTACGTCCACCTTGTATTTTTTGCCATTGACATTTAATTCAGCCATCAGTGCTCTCCTAAAAATTCTTTTTATGGTTTCAGGGGTAACTTCATTACCCCTTCTTATCGTGCGCCTATCTTAACTAAGAATTAATATATTGCAATGCAACATATATTGGGGACAAAGGTCTAGTGAGTCTGCCAATCAAGGATTAATTCAGAAAATAACTGGGTCGCATCTGTAATCTTGTCGACATAACAAAATTCGTCGGTTTGATGAGCCATTTCTGGCTGGCCCGGCCCCAGAATCACGGTAGGTGGATTGCCGATTGCGGGCTTTAATGCTGAAGCATCGGTAAAGTAAGACACGGTCTTTTCAACTGGGCGAACCCCATTAATCTTTTCGCAAAAATCAAACACGCTTGCCATCCAGGGATCTGTAGAGGGCGTGAACACACCTTCGATATCGATGATGGTGTCCAGCCGTACTGAAGGGCCTAGCGCTTTGCATAGGCAGCCGTAAATATGTTGGTGGCTTTGCCCTGCAACCGTACGAATATCCAGCGTCATTTCTGCTGCATCAGGAACCGAGTTGATATTAATGCCTGATTTAGCAGTACCCACATTAAGGGTGCCCTGCCCCATCAACTCATGAACCGGAGTATCAAAAGAAAATTTTTCTAAAGTTAATGCCGCCTTAGCTAGCTTATAGAACGCATTGTCTCCACGCTCAGGCATCGAGCCATGTGCTGTGACACCATCGGTGGAGGCTTTTAACCAGTAAGCCCCTTTATGACCTAGCAAAGGTTCATTAGCGGTTGGCTCAGCCACAATAAAGCATCCAGCAGGGCCCAGAAAATCCAATATTTCCTGGTTAGCTGCCAAATGAAAGGCACCTTCGCAACCCGTCTCTTCTCCTGCGGTAATGATCATGCTCACACCGGCGCCCTGCTTGGCTGAGTCAGCCATTTTCATAGCCGCAACAACAAAAGCAGCTACGCCACTCTTCATATCACTAGAGCCGCGTCCATATAACTTGCCATCTTCAATAATGCCAGCAAAGGGTTCGTATTTCCAAGTGCGAGCACCTAAAGGAACAACGTCTACATGCCCAGTAAAGCAGATACTAGGCTTTTGATCGGAACAGGCGCCGATTTTGGCCGCTAGACTCATTCGATGTGGAGCAAATTCAATCTTGCGACATTCATAGCCAACGGACTCTAAGAGTTTGGCTAGATATTCACAGACTTGATCTTCATTACCCGGGGGATTAATCGTATTGAAGCGAATCAGCTCTTGAGTTAATTTAATTGGATCAGGAATGTTGGTTGTCATCTGTATTTATCCAAAATAAGCTGCTTGTACTTCAGCGTTCTCAGCCAATGCTGTGGCGCTTCCCTCAGCCACCACTTGGCCTTTAGTAATGACATATCCACGATGGGCGATTGCCAAGGTTTGTCGAACATTCTGCTCAACCAATAAAACTGTGGTCCCCATTTGATTGATTTCTTTAATGATCTTAAAGTTTTCTTTTACAAACAACGGTGACAGGCCCAGTGAAGGTTCATCAAATATCAGCAACTCAGGCGAACTCATGAGGCTGCGACTAATGGCCAGCATTGCCTGCTCACCACCCGACATGGTGCCCGCCAACTGATTGGAACGTTCTGCAAGGCGCGGAAATAAATGCTTTACATGCTCACGACGCTCTTCAATAACCTTTTTGTCGGTCACCAAATAAGCTCCGGCGGATAGATTTTCATCCACCGTCATACGTGGAAACACACGACGCCCCTCAGGAACGCATGCAATCCCCGCCTCAATAATGCGATGTGTTGGTAAATGGGCAATATCCACGCCATTAAAAATAATTTTTCCACGATTGGCTGGAGTCAAGCCCAGGATGGAGCGAATTAAAGTGGATTTACCAGCACCATTAGCGCCGAGTATGCAGGTGATTTCACCCTTCTCGACTTTGATGGATACATCTTCAAGTACATCAATCCGATCGTACGCGGTATAGATGTGTTCAATTTCTAATAAGGCCATGATTATTCTTGCCCCAAATAAGCGACTTGCACTTCGCGGTTATTCACAATCTCATCGTAAGTGCCCTCAGCAATCTTCTTGCCATAGTTCAAAACAATGCAACGCTCAGTCATCCGCTGAATTAAACCCATTTCATGCTCAATCAAAATAATGGTGAATGGCTTAATCTTGCTGCGTACCTGCAAAATATCATCCATTACTTCAGCGGTCTCATCGTGAGTCATGCCAGCTGAAGGCTCATCTAAAAGCAGTAAATCAGGTTGACTGATCAAGGCTCTGCAGATTTCAATACGGCGGCGATCAATCATGGGGAGGCTAGCAACTGGCTCAAATATTTTGTCTGCTAACTTAGGGTTAAATGTGAGAAGCAACTGTCTCACCTGCTCAACCAAGCCTTCGTATTCTTGTTTGAACTTCTCTCGTTGAAACAAATTGAAGAAAAGCCCGGAATTTAATCGACGGTTATCACCAATGGCGATGTTGTCAAAGACAGTCAGCGGTAAAGATAAGCGTGAGCGCTGAAACGTACGAGTAATCGCATGCAAATACACTTGCTGAGCAGTGGCATCAGTCAAATTCTCACCGCGGAATGCGACACTTCCTGAACTTGCCCGGTACAGACCGGTAATCACGTTAAAAAAGGTGGTCTTGCCAGAACCATTGGGGCCCAACAATCCCAATACCTCACCCTCGTTCACATGAAGATCTAATGAATCTAATGCTGTCACACCACCAAAACGCATGGTGAGTTTTTCTGCGACCAGAATCTGCTTCTTGGATGATGGTAATGAGCTCATTTTTGACCTCCCGCTTTGTTACCCGGGAAATACTCACGAATCCGCCTTGGCAGTAAACCATCGGGACGGAATAGCAAGATCAAGATCACCACGATGGCATATAGCAAGAAGCGGTATTCCTGAATAAACTGAAGCTTCTCAGGAAGAATCACCACAATGGCTGCCGCAGGAATGATTCCCCATGGATTACCAATGCCGCCCAAAATCACAATCGATACCAAAATCAAAGAGTCGGCAAAGGTAAAGTTATTGGGGGCAACATAGGCAGTCATCATTCCATAGAGCGCTCCCGCCATACCAGCAATGAAGTTACCCAATGTAAATGCCACCACCTTCCAGTGCGCAATATTCACACCAAAAGTAGAAGCTGCAATTTCATCAGTACGGACCATATCCATACTTAAGCCTATCCATGAGCGCTCTAAGTTCCGGGTAATTCTGAAACTAGCGATTAATAAGATTAATGCGATCAGTAGATAAGGGATGTAAAAAGACAGCTCAAAACCAGCAATGTCCAAGCCATCAGATAAATTCCAGCCAAAAATAGTGAGCGGAGGGATCTTCAATCCCTGTGGGCCGCCCAGAGTGTCATTCACTTCCAAGAAATTTCGGAATAGGATGCCAAATGCAATAGTCACTAATGCTGCATAGTGCCCGCGAGTTCTCAATACAGGATAAATCAAGATAGAACCAATTAAGGCAGAGATGCTAGCAGCGATAAATAGAACCAGCAAATGCGGGATCGCTGTGTGCGTCGCCAATATTGCAGCGGTATAACTGCCGATACCAAAGAAAGCGGCGCCTGCAAAGTTCACGATGCCGATATAACCAAATTGAATGTTTAAGCCAAGGCAAACAATGGAATAGATCAGCACTGTAGCGAGCATCAACAGCGCAAAGTGAGAATTGTGGAACACCAGCATGGTTATAAGCACGCCTGCAATCGAGGCATAAGCAGGAAACTGCGGATGCTCTCTTACGGCAAGCGCAAGCTTATCCATCAACCCTAATTTTTTACCAACCAAACTAGTTGCAAATGCAAGGATTACGAGAGCGCCAACTTCTAACTGGTTTTCAGAACCTAATAACAGAATGGTGTAGACCAGACAGGCAATGAAGGCAGATATTAATAACTTCATATTTAAACTCGCTCGCTGGATTTTTCAGAAATCAAGCCTGTAGGCTTTAATCCCATGATGATGATAATTACTGCAAATGCAAAGACATCCTTATAGGCGCTAGGAACGCTCGGCATGATGGCGGGTAACAAAACAGCGCCAATCGTTTGGAGTCCTGCAAATAAAAACCCTCCCACAATTGCTCCATAGAAATTTCCTAAGCCACCTACTACAGCGGCCGAGAAGCCAATTACACCTAGCAATAAACCCATACTGAAGTTGACTTCGTTGTAATACAGGCCGTTCATTAGGCCAGCTAGTGCAGCCAAAGCTGAACCCAACATAAATGTGATCAAGACAATTCGATGGAAGTTAATGCCCATAATGCGTGCTGTTTCGCTATCTTGTGCAACCGCACGAATAGCTAAGCCAATCTTGCTCTTGGTGATCAGGCGTTGAACGGCAATAATGATTAAGACGCCGGTGATAAGCAAGATAAGACTGTCGGAGCGCAACGTAAATTCACCGAGAGCAATGCCGTCTACAGGCAGTAACTTTGGAAAAGGTTTTGGATTCGATCCATTTGGATAAAACAAACGGACTAATTCACGCAGCGCTAGGCCCAACATCAAAGTTACCAATAAGGTGTTGATTGGGGGCGCTTTCTGCAAAGGCAGAATGAGGTAGCGCGCAATGACTGCGCCAAGAAAGGCTGCAACAGCCAGACTCACTACTATTAACACTAGAAGCTGTAGCCAAGGAGAAGTAAAGGTCTCGGCTATACCGATATAAGCGGTGAGGCCAGCAAAGGCCCCCACCATGAGGATGTCACCATGAGAAAACTTAATGACATCTAAAACACCGAAGTAGAGGGTAAATCCAACTGCCACGATTGCATAAATTACACCCAACATCAAACCATTGAGCAAGTACTGCAAAAAAATATCAAATGACATGCAAAATTACCCTCTTCTACTACGATTTCAATTACTGACCTAACTTACGCTGCTTCTTAGCATAGAGACTATCTTCCCAGAGAACCCATTTGCCATCTTGCGCAACATACTTAGAGATCAAAGGAACAATGTTTTGACGATGATCATCAAAACTGACTTTGCCAATAATCGTTTCTACGTTTTGGGTATTGTTTAAAACTTCCATTACCTTCTTACGATTAGGGCCTGCCTTTTCAATTGCAGCCATGATCAAATTAGTAGCGGTATAGGCAAAAGGACCGTAGGCTTCAGGCGCATCCGGATACTTTTGTTGTGAATACTTGGCAATGAACTCAAGTCCACCTGGGAGTTTTTCCCATGGCGCGCCTTCGATGAAGGACAAAGAGCCTTCAGATAATTTACCCAGGCCCTCGATGTAAGCATCAGACTTAATTCCAGAGGTTCCTTCAAATACGGCCTTGATACCCAAGCGATCCATTTGTGTGCGGATACGAATACCAATTGGTGTGAGACCGCCAAAGTAAACCACTTCAGGATTCAACTGCTTGATTTTGGTTAATTCAGCCGTGAAATCTTGTTGATCGGCAGTGACACCAAAGGTGCCCAAGATCTGACCGCCATTTTTAGTGAGGAACTGAGAGAAATACTTATTGTGACCTTTGCCGTAATCGGTAGTGTCATGAATGATGACCCACTTCTTGTAGCCTAAGCCAGTTAAGAATTTTGCTGCCACTTCATTTTGATTAATCATCGTACCGTTTACGCGATGAATCTCTTTATAGTCATTACCATAAGTGATTTCAGGTAGAACAGCACCCCACACCATCACTGGTAATCCAAACTTATGATAAACATCGACAGTGCTCATTGCGACTGCTGAACAGTAATGGGTTACACCTGCGATGATAGAGCTATCTGACGCAATTTTCGTAGCCACTTGAACACCTACGTTTGGCTTGCACTCATCATCTGCAATAACCAATTCATACTTATATTTAGCATTCGGGTCTTGGTTTTTGAGGCGAACTGCTAGATCAGCAGAATTACGACCGCCAATCCCATTTGCAGAAACACCTCCGGTCAACGGCCCAATGTAGGCAATCTTGACCGTATCTTTAGCCGATACAGAAAAAGAAAGGCTGGAACACAAAGCAAGAAGCAAGCCAGATACGAGTGACTTCATGTTGAATCTCCTGTTTATTAATATGAACTGCTATTTTCGAACCAGTGTAGCAAGGTTTTGTCTACAAGATATTGACTGGGATCATCGGTGCATCCCCGTACACAATAAATTTAACTCAGGAGGTTATGGTGAGACTCTAGAAAAACCCCCTCTTTGGTGCCTCTGGCACTAGGATGGATATCTGGGCACTCTATTCACGCAAGCGGTAAGATAAGCACATGATTTTTGGTCTCGTACAAATCCTTCTCTTTCAAAGTTTGGGCGAACTCGTTTCCAAGTTCCTTTTGCCGACCCTCCCTGGACCGGTCATTGGTTTGGTTCTCTTGGTGCTGTGGCTTGTTTTGCGCAAAGGAATTAATGCCGACTTAGCTATGGTGGGTGATGGCTTTAGTCAGTACCTTGGACTTCTCTTTGTTCCAGCTGCCGTTGGCGTGGTGCTTTTCTTGCCCCAGCTTAAAGCAAATGCATGGGCCATTATTAGCGCTCTCATCGGTAGCGTCATCCTCACTATTGCCTCTAGTGCGTTAGTCGCCCGTTTATTGAGCAGGAAAGAATCTCATGAGTGAAAAGCACTCCATCGTTGAGATTTGGGTTTACCTATCAGGAAGCCCGCTTTTTGCCCTGTTTATTACGCTAGCGGCCTATCAAATTGGACTCAGCATTTATAAGGCTAGTCATCAGAATCCATTAGCAAATCCAGTAGCAATTGCCATTCTGATTGTGGCAAGTACGATTCAATTTATTGAAATGCCCTACTCAACCTATTTTGAGGGCGCTCAGTTTATTCACTTTCTATTGGGATCGGCGACAGTATCTTTAGCAATCCCCATCTATAGGGGATTAAGTAGCCTTAAGGGGAGATCAATCCCTTTGATTGCTTCGCTATGCACGGGCGGATTGGTTTCAATCATTAGTGCGGTAGGTATTGCTACTATGCTCGGGGCGGACTCCAGCATTACTGGGGCAATGTATCCCAAATCAGTCACAGCACCAATTGCCATGGGTATTGCAGAACGTATTGGCGTCTCACCCACTCTAACGGCCATCTTTGCCGTGAGCACCGGAATACTAGGTGCTATCTTGGCACCCTTTGTATTGAACGCATTGGGTATGAAAGCTTGGTGGCAAAGAGGTTTTGCGATTGGCATTGGCGCTCATGGTATCGGCACCTCACGTGCGTTTAGCATTCATCCTGAAGCAGGAACATACGCCAGCCTAGCGATGGGCATGAATGGCGTTGTTAGTGCGGTAGCGATTCCTGTGATCTATCACTTATTTAATCGCTAATTGAGTCGCCAATAATTAGGCGGCCAGTAAATCCGGTATTTGTATGTGCTTCACTTTAGGTTTAATAGTCTTTCTAGCTTTCCACAAATCATAAGCAGACTGTTGGGCCAACCAAATACTTGCACTGCCACCATTTTCAACGCCTAACCATGCCTCAATTCTCAATGCCATCTCAGGCGAAATTGCAGCTTTAGCATTTAATACTCGAGATAAAGCGGCTCTAGTCACACCAAGCTGATCAGCTGCGGCAGTAACAGTAATCCCTAAAGCAGGGAGAATATCATCACGCAAGGTGAGTCCTGGATGCGGGGGGTTGTGCATTTTTCTCATTTTTATCATCAATGGTAGTCCTGATAATTGACCAACACTACATCTTCGCCTTCAAACCTAAAAGTAATTCTCCAGTTTCCACTAACTGAAATTGAAAAGTGGCCAACCAGTTTTCCACCTAAGGAATGTAATCGCCAGCCAGGAATATTCACATCCTCCCAATTACGGGCCTCATTCAATCTGGATAATTGTCTTGAAAGACGAGGAGCATGCGAACTTTGAATGCCAGCACGGCTTCCAGTTTCAAAAAATAACTGCAATCCTTTATGCCTAAACGATTTAATCATACCATATTGTATAGCGTAGCTATACAATAATTCAAGCCAATTAAAAGCCTAATATTTACGCGGTTAATTAACCTTCATCGCCTCATCAATAGCATCACCTAAAACGCTACACAGAAATTCCACTTCTTCAGGCTTGGATATAAATGGGGGGCCTACGGCAATAGCGTCACCAGCCACCCTTACTAAAGCACCTCTTTCGATGCAGGCCTCCAGCACCTTCATGGAACGTAGACCTGGCTTTCCTGGCACAGGATCAAGCTCAACAGCGCCAGATAAACCAAAGTTACGAATATCCAAAATGCCAGACTTACCCTTTAGGGCATGAAGTCCATTTTCTAAAACAGGTTCTAGTGCTCGAGCCCGATTGACCAAATCATCAGACTCAAAGATATCGAGCACTGCATGGCCTGCAGCTGCCGGTATTGGATGACCTGAGTAGGTATAGCCATGGAAAAATTCAATCGCCTGCTCTTGACCACCATTCGAAATAATGTTGTCATAAATATCGCCACGCACAATCACCCCGCCCATGGGAATAACACCATTGGTAATTCCTTTGGCAAACGTAATCATGTCGGGCGTTACACCAAAACGATCGGCACCGAAGTTTGCGCCTAAGCGCCCAAAGCCAGTAATCACCTCATCAAAGATCAGCAAAATACCGTGCTTAGTACAGATCTCACGAATCTTTTGTAAATAGCCATCCGGTGGAACTATTACTCCGGTTGATCCCTGTACAGGCTCCATGATGACAGCAGCAATCGTATTGGCATCATGAAGAGCAACAATCTTTTCTAACTCTTCTGCCAAATGTGCTCCCCACTTAGGCTGCCCTTTTGAGAAAGCCATCTGCGAAAGATTTAACGTGTGCGGCAAATGATCTACACCGGGCATCATCATGCTGGCAAACATTTTGCGATTGGCGACCATGCCACCTACGGATATACCGGCAATACCAACACCGTGATAAGCGCGATCTCGACCAATCAGTCGAATACGGGATGCATTACCCATTACACGGTGATAACCAATGGCAATCTTCAATGCAGTATCAACCGCCTCAGAACCAGAGTTGGTGAAAAATACTTTGTCCAATCCCTCCGGCGCCATCTTTGCAATTCGACTAGCCAAGCTAAAAGTTGTTTCACTAGCCATCTGAAATGCAGGGCAATAATCCATCGTTTCAAACTGCTTTTGAATCGCTGCACCAATACGTGGATCAGCATGCCCCAATGGAGAGCACCACAGCCCAGATAAGCCATCAAATAGCTTACGACCCTGATCATCAAAGTAGTAAGCTCCCTTAGCTGACTGCATGATCTTCGGATGGTGCTGAAAGTAGCGGTTAGGTGTAAATGGCAGCCAATAAGCTGACATATCAATTCCGCTGGTTGTTTTAGTCATTGTTGTCATGCGTTTCTCTATTTGATCTTTTTAAAACTAGATTCTGAATTTCCAATACTATATTACTCATCTCACTCTCGGATCATTAAATGCGCTATTTCAAATCCCTCATCCTTGGCTCCTTAGGACTGTTGACTTTAAGTAACTTGGCGCTTGCCGCCTCCGATACAGATTGGCCTAAAAAACCGATTGTTGCGATTGTGTCCTTTCCTGCAGGCGGATCTACTGATATTTTTGCGCGTAGTGTGACTGCGCCTTTAGCCGAAGCATTGGGTCAATCCATCGTTGTCGAAAATAAACCTGGCGCCGGTGGAATGATTGGCCTACAAGCCGCCGCTAAATCTGCTCCTGATGGTTACACCATCAACATTAGTGCGCTGACAAATCAATCGATTTCTTCAGCCCTATTTAAAAATCCGCCGGCTGATTTGCAGAAAGATTTTGTTCCGGTGGCATTAATTGGAACAATTCCTCATTTAATTGTGGTGAACCCAAGCGTTCCAGCAAAGAATCTCCCGGAGCTTATTGCATTTATCAAATCTAAAAAGGGTGACTTTAATTACGCATCTCAAGGTAATGGCAGTCTCTCCCACTTAGAGTCCACTTTGTTTATGCAACGTATCGGCGCAACAGGAACCCATATCCCCTATAAGGGCAGCAGTTTTGCTTTGCCAGATTTGATTGCGGGCAACACCCTGATGATGTTTGATAGTGTGACTGCCTCATTGCCCCATATTCAGAGTGGTAAGCTACGCCCGATTGCGATCGCCGCAGCAGAACGCTCCCCTTTATTGCCCAATGTTCCCACTCTCGGACAAGATGGTATGAATCAGTTTGATGTGGAAAACTTCTATGCGGTATATGTTCCCAAAGGAACTTCTCCAGTAATCATTGCAAAATTAGAAACAGAAATTCGTAAAATTCTCACGAATCCTGATTTCAAAGCGCGTATGGCAGCCCAAGGCATTCATCCTCAGTTTGCAAACTCCGAAAAATTGTCTGAAATCACCGCAAGTGAAGCCAGCAAATGGGATAAGGCTGTAAAGTCAGCGAATGTTAAAGTAGATTAAGCCGTTAAATAGATAAGCTCTTATGTTGATATCCCCTCCTTTTGGAAGTCGTGCCCCTGTTCTAGCTAAAAACACTGTTGCGAGCTCTCAACCACTTGCCACTCAAGCAGGTATCGAGGCTCTGCAGAGTGGTGGCAACGCAGTGGATGCAGCACTTGCAACTGCAATCACACTGACTGTAGTTGAGCCTACGATGAATGGCATAGGCGGAGATGGTTTTGCAATCCTCTGGGATGGTAAGAAGATACATGGCTTAAATGCCTCTGGCCGAGCCCCTGCTGCTTGGAAGCCAGAGTATTTTTCTGGTAAATCTGCGATGGATCTCATTGGCTGGAATACAGTCACCGTCCCCGGCATGGTTGCTGGCTGGATTGAACTCTCCAGAAAGTTTGGCAAGCTTCCGTTTGCACAATTGTTTAAACGTGCGATTGACTATGCGGAAAATGGTTTTCCGGTTTCACCTGTTATCGCTCGTCAATGGCGTGAGGCTATTCCGATTCTAAAAAACCAACCGGGATTTACAGAATCCTTCTTAGTTGATGGCAAAGCACCTCAAGCCGGACAAATCTGGAAATACCCCGCACAAGCCAAAACCTTAAAAGAAATTGCCGCTACAGAAGGCGATTCTTTTTATAAGGGTCCGCTTGCACAAAGTATGGTGGACTTTGCAGGGGCTACTGGCGGTTGCTTCACTATGCAAGACTTCGCCGATAACCAGCCAGAATGGGTTGAGCCTTTAGCCTTCGATTATGGTGACTACACTCTCCATGAAATTCCGCCAAACGGATCTGGTATCGCCGCTCAAATTGCCTTAGGTATTCTGCAAGCAGCCAATGTGAAGCAATACCCTGCTAACTCAGCGCAACGCATTCATTTGCAAATTGAAGCCATGCGGATGGCGTTTGCTGATGTTTATGCCTACGTTTCTGATGCACGCTCCATGCAAATGCCAGTGAGCTCCCTATTAGATCGGAATTACTTAGCTAGTCGCGCAGCCATGATTGATCACAATAAGGCTGGTAGCTATGGGCCTGGAGATCCTCATTCTGGTGGCACTGTTTACCTATGCGCCGCCGATGAATCCGGCATGATGATTTCGTATATTCAATCTAACTTCAAAGGTTTTGGTTCTGGGGTGGTAGCCCCGGGCGGTATTGCTTTTCATAATCGTGGCATGAGCTTCAGATTAGAAGATGGACACCCTAACCAAGTTGCGCCAGGCAAGCGCCCTTTCCACACTATTCTTCCCGCCTTCCTCACCAAGAATGGCAAACCTACTATGGCATTTGGCGTAATGGGTGGCAATATGCAGCCGCAGGGTCATATTCAATTCGTGATGCGCTTTGTGGATGAATACCTCAATCCACAAGCCTGTTCTGATGCGCCTCGCTGGCGTATTGATGATGTAGGCAAGCTCACTGTGGAAGCGGCAATGCCCCAGAGCGTGGTTGATGGATTGAAAGCGCTAGGACATGAGGTTGCTGTACAACCAGCAAACAGCTTGGACTTTGGTAGCGCACAAGCAATTGCCAAGCTCTCAGAAGATGCCGACTCTGCTTTTATTGCTGGCAGTGATCACCGTAGAGATGGATTGGCAGCTGGCTTCTAATAAAGAACTAAATAGCAAAAGCCTCTTGTAGCACGCCAAGACTGGCAGATAGGGTTTTTGGATTGCTCTTGCCCACTTTCTTGACTAAGCGCGCTTTATCAACAGCTCTGATTTGATCTAAAAGTATCAGCCCCCTCTTACCATCATGCGTAATAGATACCCGAAAGCCCGCAGGTCTACCCTTGCTAGTCATGGGCGCAACAATGATGGTGCGCAAATGGTCATTTAACTCTTGAGGTGATACCACAATACAAGGACGTGTTTTTTTAATTTCACTTCCGATCGTAGGATCTAAATTGATAAGCCAAATTTCTCCACGAGAAACATTGCTCTTTACCAAACCCAATCTCCATCTTCTTCGTTTGCAAAATCTCCAAGCACCAACTTATCCTCGCCAACCTTAGCAAGGCTTTGGGCATCTTGAGCCCAATGCTCTCTCACAGTATTTTTAGGTTTACTTAAAACAATTTTTTCTCCGTCGACTGACATTTCAACAATCTCCTTTATTCCAGATTGTTCAAGAATAATCTTCGGGATAACCACGCCTTTAGAGTTGCCAATAGCTCGAATAGCTACCTGCAGTGGTGCTGTAGTTTCAGCATTGGATTTATGGCTCTGTTTCATAGTAATAACAATGTTATTACATAAGCCAGCAAACGTCAAATAAGAAAAAATAGCCTTATTTGGAAGACAAGCAATTCAGATAGAAACGCTTGATCTCCTGATCGCAGCTCACATCCCTGGGTTCAATCGGTCTCTGTAGAGAAATGCCTTCAATCGTTTTACAACGGCTTAGGGCAACATAAACTTGTCCTGAGGCAAATGCACCTGACGATAGGTCAACCTTAACTTTATCGAGGGTTTTGCCCTGGCTCTTATGAATCGTTACAGCCCAAGCCAGCATGAGCGGTATCTGAACATAAGTGCCGATGATGCTGGGGGATATCTTTCCAGACATCATGTCGTGATCGTAACGATAAGACTCCCATTGATGACCTGTTACTTCCACTGTATTTGCATAAGGCTCGTTTTGCACCATTACCTTCACCTTATCTGGCAGTAACTCACGCACTACGCCGATCGTTCCATTGACCCAGCGCTTAGGGAATCCAGGATCCGTTGCGGTGAACATGACTTTAGCGCCTACCTTAAGCACTAAATTGTTGGGTGAAGGTAAATTGCGTTCGTCGATATTAAATTTACCCGTTGACTGACCTGCGTAGACCTTACCCTCAACGGTAATTGCGCGCAAGCCAGCACCATTGATTTGATCTGCTCGTGCATTTGTAGTGGTCAGAGTAATGGTCTGCTCATCTATCTCAGCATCTTTGCGATAGCACTGTGCATTTAGAGTATCGAGAGCCTCATCAATGTCATGATTAATTCGAATGCGATTTAATAAGCCTGCGAAGTGCTCATCCTTCTGACGGAAGATCTTGGAGAGCTCTACCATCGTGACGTCTTTGCGATGCAAGGCCATAGCGCAAAAGAAATAAGGTCCTTCGTAACCACGCTCTGCTAGGACTTGCATATCCGCACTAGAAACTACTGGTGGCAGCTGGAATAAATCCCCCACAAACATCACCTGAATGCCACCAAAGGGCTTGCCTTTTTGCGGACCGTTCTCACGCAGAAATAAATCCATGGCATCTACGACATCAGCACGCACCATCGAGATCTCATCAATGATGAGTAAGCGGATATCTTTATAAAGGCGCTTATCGCGCAGCGGCTTGATATCTTCTTCTGGAAAAATGAGTCGTGGAGGCAACCTAAAGAAGGAATGAATGGTCACTCCTTTAACCTGGAGCGCGGCAACCCCTGTTGGAGCGACTACTACGACGTTACCCGGTATGGTTTCTCGTAAGTAGCCGATGAGGGTCGTTTTTCCAGTGCCCGCTTTACCGCTAACGAAGATGTAAGGATCGTGACGCTCAATAGCCTCAATTACCGCTTGGTAATCGGGGGTAATTTCAATTTCGGAGGAATCTACAACAGGATTAGTCATTCCCTATTGTTTCACGGCATCGGCTACACACGGATGGCGGAAAGTAAAAAAGGGTCACAATGAGGAGTTTTTTACTTTAATTCTGTGGGGCGAACGACGGGGCTCGAACCCGCGACAACCAGAATCACAATCTGGGACTCTACCAACTGAGCTACGTCCGCCACTGAAGACCTAGATTATAGCTTTTTGCTCAAAAACCTGTCAAAAACATCCCCTCAAGACCTGTTTCTAGGCACTGTCGAACTCAAAAGCTGCCCAATCCCCAAGACACAGGCTTGCATCTATAAAGAAATCCAAGATGGCGGCTTTACTCTGAACTTTAGCTAAAGCGTGATGATCAGAGAGGCGTTGGCGCCAATACCGTGATCCCGCCCGGCCATGAGCCAAGCCGAGGATATGTCTTGTAAAAGCCCCAATATAAAAAGGCTTGCCTTTGGCTTGGCATTCATCAAACCAAGCTTGCACTTGTTTAACCAAGGCAATCTGAATGCGGTGCCACTCGGTTTCACTAAAAAGATATCCAGCAGCATCGCCATCCGTGTTGATCATGTCATCCCAACCTAAGAGCAACGCAGGAAAATGATATGCAGCCCTTCCCACCATGAAACCATCAAAGTCATCCCAGTGGCCAGCAATTTGTTCATTAGTTTCCAAACCACCATTAAGCAATACTTTGAGATTCGGAAATTGCTTCTGCGCATCTACTCTGAGCTTTGCAGCTACTTCATAACGCAACGGTGGTTTGCTGCGATTCTCTTTTGGCGATAAACCTTTAAGCACTGCATTACGTGCATGAATGGTTACCTGACTGGCACCAGCATCGGCAACAGCAAGAATAAAGTTCAGCGCAAATTGGTAATCAGCTTCAGAATTTGCGGCATCCATCGAGTCCAAGCCCAGACGATGCTTTACGGAGATCGGAATATCAACCGCTCCCCTCATAGAGCGCACACAGTCTGCAACTAAATTAGGCTCAGCCATTAAGCAGGCGCCAAAGGCACCACGTTGCACGCGCTCTGAGGGGCAACCGCAATTGAGATCGATTTCATCGTAACCCCACTGTTGAGCTAGTTCGGCAGACCTTGCTAAGTCGCCGGGCTCTGAGCCGCCTAATTGCAAAACGACGGGGTGCTGTTCTGGTGAATAATCTAAATGACGCGGGACATCTCCATGCATCAAGGCACCAGAAGTAACCATCTCTGTATAAAGAACAGCCTCTTTAGTGAGCGTGCGATGAAAAGAACGGCAATGGCGATCAGTCCACTCCATCATTGGTGCAGTGCACAATCTCTTCTTTTTCTTGTTTTCCACAGACACTTTTTATCAATAATTTATTACTGATTATTTTAGTGTGTTTTGGCTGGAAGCCAAATAAAACCTGATCTCTGGAATCTTCAAGAGAGATGATTGTAGAAATAAAAATGTATCAAGAAAAACTCAAGTTGCACTACTTATTTACATATTTCTAAAAACTATCAGAGCAATTTGTCCTAAATTTGTCCTAAATTCATCATACTTGTGATCATTAAAGCGGCTGCTAGACCCATAGCGAACTGTCATGGTAAGCCAGCCTAGAAGAGAAACCTATATCCAACACCAGTTTCAGTAACAACATGTTTTGGCTGTGCGGGATCATCTTCAATTTTTTTACGAACCGCCCCCATGTAAATCCTAACGTAGTGATGATTCTCAACATCGTTAGGCCCCCAGACTCCGAGCAATAGCTGTCTATGAGTTAATACTATGTTAGGGTGTGTAACCAAAAATGCTAGTAAACGATACTCAATGGGGGTTAAATGAAGAACTTCCGTTTCCCGCTTTACGATCCTTGTTGTCAAATCAACATTGATATTTCCAAATATGAAAACCGTCTCACCCTTATCGGATGCCATCGAACGCCTACGTAGCTGCGCTCGGACCCTAGCCACTAGCTCCCCAGGACTAAAGGGTTTTGATAGGTAATCGTCGGCGCCAATATTTAGGGCCTCGATTTTGTCATCCTCATGGGTTCTTGCAGAAACCACAATAATTGGCACGTCCGACCAAGTTCTAATATCTCGAATGAAGTCAATGCCCGAACCATCAGGCAGACCTAAGTCAACTAACACTACATCCGGTTGACGTGAGCCCGCTTCTATTAGTCCACGAGAAACGGTAGCCGCCTCAAATACCTGAAATTGCTCTGCCTCTAAGGCCATCTTGATAAGCCTACGAATATTTGGCTCATCCTCGATAACGATTGCGACGGGAATTGGTTGTGACATCTAGCTACCTTATCAACTTCTACTGATCTTCAACATCAATTTTAGGGGGATTACCCCGGGGCAAGCTAAAGGTAAACCGCGCACCGCCACCTTCCATTGTCTTTCCAGTGATCTTGCCGCCATGCGCCTCAATGATGGCCCTGCAAATAGTGAGCCCCAGGCCAACACCAGAAATTGCACCTTCTTTATTGCCTCGCTCAAATTTTCTAAAAATATCTTCCTCTTTCCCCCTGGGAAGACCAGGTCCATTATCCTGCACCCAAATCTCGACAGAGTGTGGAGAAGCGACTGAAGCACCTATAGATACGCTGCTGTTTTTAGGGGTGTATTTATAAGCATTTTCTAGAAGATTAATAAAGACACGCTCTATCAGAACCGCATCAAAATTTAATAGGGGCAAATCAGGAGGTAACGTCACTGTGACATGCCTACCTTCACTCGCCGACTCAACAGCCTTGATGGCGGCACCAATTGCCTCTTCAATCAGAAACCATTGTTTATTTAATTGGACCGTACCAGACTGAAGTCGGGCCATATCTAATAGATTACTTACTTGTGAACTCATTTTTAAAGCTTTTTCACGCAAAAGCACTGCAATCTCTTTTTGCTCGGAAGTCAGTGGTGCATCTAACATCTCCAACGCATCAGTCAATCCAACCAATGCAGTGAGTGGAGTTCGTAAATCATGTGAAATAGCCGATAACAGAGAGTTTCTTAAGCGTTCTGATTCAATTTGCACTGTCGAGCTTTGGGCGACTGAAACATAATGAATTCGCTCTAACGAGATTGCCAGCAAACGAGCAAATGTATCGAGTAATCTACGCTGCTCAGGGGACTTTAAGCGGGTAGAACTTGGAGCATCAATCACCAAGATTCCACGAGTACGCATTGGTGCTCGCAAAGGAATGTACAGCAAAGGCGCGCCTGGCAAAGAATCAGTGCCGTTGCCAGCCTCTTTAGAATTATCAAAAGCCCATTGAGCAATAGATAAATCTGCCTGAATATTGGCTTTCTTATCGATAACAATCTCTAACAACTGATTATCATCGTCGGCCGATAACAAGGTAGATCTAGCTTTGAATTCAATTTCAACAAAATGCTGGCTAATCTCAGCCACTTGCTCTGGCATCAAGGCGCCTGATAAATCTCTAGACATCTCATAAAGAGATTTCACCCTTTGCTCGCGTCGATTGGCAACTTTAGCTTGATAAGTCAATCCAGTAGTCAGTTTTGCTGTAATCAAACCAACAACTAACATTACCGC
This sequence comes from Polynucleobacter sp. Fuers-14, assembly GCF_018882045.1. Classification (NCBI taxonomy): domain Bacteria; kingdom Pseudomonadati; phylum Pseudomonadota; class Betaproteobacteria; order Burkholderiales; family Burkholderiaceae; genus Polynucleobacter; species Polynucleobacter sp. Fuers-14. The sequence continues at coordinate 37,471 of NZ_JACVPG010000021.1, forward strand.
AAAAGTAAATAAATACTGGACATCTGTGACTGCAAATGAAAAACGTGGCGGCACGAAGAAGAAGTCAAATACAAGTACATTAACAACTGAGGCCATTAAAGATGGTCCTAAGCCAAATTTAACGGATACCAAAACGACTGCCAGCAAAAACAGCATGGCAATATTTGGTAGTTCCACTATGGTATTCAGAGGTGTTGCGACAACTCCAGCAATACCGCAGATTAGCAAGCTCAATGCATAAGATTGCCAAGGAGCTTTTAATTGCCAAACTAAGGATTCAATATCAAAGCCATCACGCGTAATGCTTGTCGAGTTTGTACCCTGAGCAATTTTGAGCACATCTAAATCAGGGGCATGTCTAGAGATTGATTCTGAAAACGCCCTTCTCCAAATTTGCCATCTACTAAGAGCGCCAGTACCCACGATGACCCTTGAAAGGTTATGCTCTCTAGCGTAATTAATAATGGACTCAACTGCATCCGTTCCGCCAACTGTTACTGCTTTTGCCCCCATCTCCTCTGCCATAGAGATGGTTTTTAGAATTTGCTCCCTAGACTTTTGAGAGAGGTTTTGCAATTTAGGAGTTTCAACATAAATGGCATGCCATGGAATTTGAAGCTGTGCAGCAACTCTTGCAGCACTTCTAATAACATTCTCTGCCTCATCTCCAGGGCCGATACAAGCCAAAATAGACTCGCGCGTTTTCCAAACATTGGATACCGAATTATCTTTACGGTATTTAATAATTTCGCCATCCAGACGATCTGCCGAGCGACGTAGCGCTAATTCTCGTAGCGCAATTAGATTTCCTTTGCGGAAAAAGTTTTGCGTAGCTCTTTCGGCTTGCTGGGGAAGGTAAACTTTCCCATCTTTAAGCCTTTGCAGCAGCTCGTCGGGAGGTAGATCAACTATAACAACTTCGTCCGCAGAGTCAAATATATGGTCTGGGACTGTTTCCCAAACCCTAACACCCGTAATTCCGCCAACAATATCGTTCAGAGTTTCAATATGTTGCACATTGATTGTGGAGTAGACGTCGATACCAGCTGCCAAGAGCTCTTCAACATCTTGCCAGCGCTTCGGATGCCTTGAGCCTGCTGCATTTGAATGAGCAAGCTCATCCATGAGGATTAAATCAGGCTTTTCAATCAGGGCTTGGTCAAGATCAAATTCCTTGAGCTTCTTGCCCCTATAGTCAATTTCCTTTAAGGGTAGAACTTCTATGCCATCAAGCATTGCTATAGTGTCTTTTCGACCGTGTGTCTCTACGACACCAGCAATCACTCGCTTGTTTTTGCTTTGCTCATGAGCGGCAGAAAGCATTGCATAGGTTTTACCTACCCCAGCATTCGCTCCAAAGAAGATCTTTAATTTACCTCGACCAGACTGAACTTCTTGGCTCTGTATACGAGCAAGTAATTGATCGGGGTCTGGTCGTGACTCAGGCATGCAGTTTAATTTCCATCTAAAGCAAGATTAAGCTTTAATACATTAACACGAGGCTCTCCGAAAATTCCCCATTGGCGGTCTTGTGTATTTGCTGCTATGAGTTGATTGACATGATCAATACTCATTTTGCGCACCTTCGCTACACGTGATGCTTGGTATTGCGCAGCCTGGGGACTAATTTCAGGGTCCAAGCCACTTGCGGATGCGGTTACTAAGTCCATAGGTATTGGCAATGTATTGCCTGGATCAGCGCTCTGCAATGCTTCAATTCGTCCTTTAACAGCATCTGCCAAGGCTGGATTTAATGGGCCTTGATTTGATCCACTAGATGCGGTGGCATTGTAGGGTTGGGGCCCAGTAGCTGATGGCCTACCCCAAAAGTACTTAACATCAGTAAAGTTTTGCCCAATCAACTCTGAACCAATAGCCTGATCGCCTTGATAAACAATGCTTCCTACCGCCTTACTTGGAAAAAGCGTCTTCGCTAATCCCGTGACAAATACTGGATAGATAACACCAGTAATCACAGTTAACAAAACAAATAGTCCTAAACAACTTCTCATGATGGATTTCATTTTCTATCCTTAATATATCGTCTAGCGATCAAATGATTGAAATAATTAAATCAATGATCTTGATGCCAATAAATGGAGCGATAAGACCGCCTAAGCCATAAATCGTCATATTTCTGCGCAAGAGTGCGGCTGCGCCTAAGGGCTTATACGCAACTCCCTTTAGCGCCAATGGAATCAAGAAAATAATGATTAAGGCGTTAAAGATCACCGCAGACAAAATAGCCGATGACGGACTTGAGAGATGCATTACATTTAATGCCTCAAGCTGCGGATATGTCGCCACAAAAGCCGCTGGAATAATGGCAAAGTATTTTGCTACGTCGTTAGCAATACTAAATGTCGTTAATGATCCCCGGGTCATCAGCATTTGCTTACCAGTCTCAACCACTTCAATCAACTTCGTAGGGTTCGAATCCAAATCGACCATGTTGCCCGCTTCTTTAGCAGCTTGAGTACCAGAGTTCATCGCCACAGCTACGTCTGCTTGCGCTAACGCTGGAGCATCATTTGTTCCGTCTCCAGTCATCGCCACTAAACGGCCTTCAGCCTGATGCTTACGAATCAATGCTAACTTGTCTTCAGGCGTTGCTTCAGCCAGGAAATCATCTACCCCCGCTTCAGCAGCAATAGCAGCAGCAGTCAATTTATTGTCGCCAGTAATCATGATGGTACGAATACCCATCTGACGCAGTTCGTTAAAGCGCTCCTTGATGCCGCCTTTAACAATGTCTTTGAGCTCAACTACGCCCATAACACGTGTACCTTGCGATACAACTAAAGGTGTGCTGCCACGTCGAGATACGTCATCAACCGCTTTCAGAACTTCCTGAGGAAATTGGCCACCCAAGGATTCAATATGTTTTTGAATCGCACTTGCAGCGCCTTTACGGATTTGCTCTCCATTCATATCCACGCCACTCATACGAGTTTGAGCGGTAAATGGCACAAATTGAGCGCCAATGGAGTTGATCTCCCGCTCTCTGATATTAAATTTCTGCTTGGCGAGGATAACGATACTTCTGCCCTCGGGGGTTTCATCTGCCAATGATGCTAATTGGGCAATATCAGCAAGTTCTGCCTCGGTTACTCCAGATGCAGCTAAAAAATTGGATGCCTGACGATTGCCCAAGGTGATAGTGCCTGTTTTATCTAGCAAGAGCACATCGACATCACCTGCAGCTTCCACAGCACGGCCAGAGGTTGCAATGACATTGGCGGCCATCATACGGCTCATACCAGCAACTCCAATTGCAGATAACAAACCCGCGATAGTTGTAGGAATCAAGCAAACTAATAGCGCAATCAAAACTGTTATCTGAATTGGTGATCCGCTGCCACTTGCAGCAACACTAAACATAGAAAATGGCAGTAAAGTTGCAACCACCACCAAGAAAACAATTGTTAGCGCCACCAATAAAATTGTTAAAGCGATTTCATTTGGCGTCTTTTGACGCTTAGCGTTTTCTACCATCGAGATCATTCGATCAATGAAGGTCTCGCCCGGATTCACTGTTACACGAACAACGATCCAATCCGATAGAACACGAGTACCTCCAGTTACAGAGGAGAAATCTCCGCCAGACTCACGAATCACTGGAGCTGATTCCCCAGTAATAGCAGACTCATCAACAGAAGCAACACCTGCAATAACCTCACCATCCGCAGCAATCACATCATTTGCCTCAGCAATAAAAATATCGCCTTTACGCAACTGTGTTGCGGAGACAAGCTCTGATGCTGGACGGTTATCCCAATTCTCAGGAATATTGGCCGCTTTTACCTTCTTAGCCCATGTCTCTTTCTTTAAGCCCCTCAGCGATGCTGCTTGAGCTTTGCTGCGACCTTCTGCTAATGCTTCGGCAAAATTCGCAAAGAGCACTGTAAACCAAAGCCAAAGCATGACCCCTAGGATAAAACTCGAGGAAGCCTCACCTTCTCCATATAAAGACTGTATCCACAATAAGGTAGTCAGGATGCTGCCGATATAGACAACAAACATCACTGGGTTTCGCCATTGAGTTGACGGGCTTAACTTTCTAAAGCTATCCACAATGGCTGGTTTAACTAACTCGGCATCAAACATGCCTAATTTTCTTTTAGTCATTTTTATCTCCGAGATTAATTAATGAATCACTGGGAGCATTAATTGCTCAACAATGGGGCCAAGAGCAAGGGCTGGCACATAGTTCAATGCTCCAACCAAAATCACGGTGCCAGCCAAGAGGACAACAAAGAGTGGTCCGTGCGTAGGCATAGTCCCCTCATTCACCGCTATTTTCTTTTTGGCTGCAAATGCACCAGCTAACGTAAGCACTGGCACGATGACTCCGAAACGACCAAACCACATTGCAATCGCTAACAAGCTGTTGTAGAAAGGCGTATTTGCTGAGAGGCCCGCAAAGGCACTACCGTTGTTATTGGCGGCCGAGGTAAACGCATACAAAATCTCAGAAAAACCATGAGCGCCAGGATTAGCAATTCCCGCAACCCCATCGGCACTCATCACCGCAATTGCTGTGCCTACCAATACCAAGATAGGAGTAACTAAGATTGCAATTGCGACCATCTTCATTTCGTAGGACTCAATCTTTTTGCCAAGATATTCAGGGGTGCGACCAATCATTAACCCGGCAATAAATACTGCTAGGATCGCAAAGACCAGCATTCCGTACAGGCCTGTCCCTACGCCACCAAATACAACCTCACCAAGCATCATGTTCCAAAGAGGAACAAAGCCGCCCATTGGCATAAAAGAATCATGCATTGAATTGACTGCACCACATGAGGCAAGCGTTGTAATGCTCGCAAAAATACTGGAATCATCGATTCCAAAGCGAGTTTCTTTGCCCTCCATATTTCCCATAGAGCCATCTACACCTAGGCTAGCGATAACTGGATTGGCCTGAGACTCGAAATGAACGGCGGTAAAAGTCACTGTTAAGAAAATGAGCAGCATTGTTACTAAAACTACCCATCCTTGTCGTTTATCTCCAACCATTCGACCAAAGGTAAAACACAATGCAGCTGGAATCAAAAAGATAGACAGAATCTGAATGAAATTAGATAAAGGTGTTGGGTTTTCGTATGGATGTGCAGAGTTTGCATTAAAGAAACCCCCGCCATTAGTGCCCAACATCTTGATTGCCTCTTGAGAGGCCACTGGGCCCATAGGCAAAGTTTGCTGATCTGTCGAAGCTGGCTCTGTTAAAACTACGCCCTTTTCATCTTTGAGTGGTTGACCATCGGCATCAAGCCTAGGCGCATCAAACTTAGTTACCTCAACTGTTTTGACATCCTTGTATGCATCAAAGTTCTGAATGGAACCTTGACCAACCAGAAAGATTGCATATACAACTGCCATGGGTACCAACACGTATAAGGTAATGCGGGTTAAATCCACCCAAAGATTGCCAATTGTCTTAATGCTATTTCTAGCAAAGCCACGAATAAGTGCAATCACGACAACAATGCCGCTTGCAGCAGATAGGAAGTTTTGTGTTGTGAGACCCAGCATTTGGGTGAGATAACTCATTGTTCCCTCCCCAACATAGGCTTGCCAGTTGGTATTCGTGGCAAAACTAATGGCGGTATTAAAGGATGAGTCAGGGGAAATGCTCGCTAAGCCCTGGGGATTCAGAGGAAGGACGCTCTGAAATAACTGCAATCCAAAGACAAATAAAACACCAAGGATATTGAAAGTAATTAATCCAATTGCATAGCTTAACCAGCTCATTTCAACATCTGGATCAATGCCACATACCTTGTATATGAAACCTTCAATTGATCTAAAGGGTTTCTTAGAGGCAATTGCTTGTCCGCTCATCACATTATTAATGAAGCCTCCAAGGGGATACGCTAAAAGCAATAAGACCCCAACATAAAGAACAATTGTCAAAATAGCATGGGTGCTCATGAGAAGTCCTCTGGATTTAATAGTGCAGCAACTAAATAAATTAAAAGTAATACAGCGGCTAAGCCACTAATGATCTGAATAAAGTTCATTTTTCACCCCTCAATCGTGCACAACCCTTAGCCAGACCAATGGTCAGCGCAAGAAATATAAAAATGCAGCCGAGAAACAGTAAGCTCATATCCACCTCTATCCAATTAGATGGTTTGATCTTATAAAGAAGTGTGTAAAAAAGTTATAAAGATTTGAGTGGATTTGTATAAAAATCCTGCAAATAATGCTTTTAGGTGCCTTCTGGGATATGACTGCACAAGGCCAATAGCAGACCTTGGGTCATTTGATAAAAACTCCTAGGATGTCTAGATATAAGGAATTTTTACACCAAAATATGGCATTAAATTCTTGTCCTAAATTTGCCCTAAAGTGGTTTTTGAAAATCTAGAGCCTTAATCTATATAGCTTAGATGGCTATATCGCCCCCATCCACCATGGGGGCGACTGCTAAGCGTTTCTTTGGAGTGTTGATCATGAACTTCGATTAAATTGCGATTGATCGCCATTTTAAATGCAACAGGGCAACCGAAGTTGCCCTTTACTCTAGACGCTCTTGATAGTTTATTTAGAAAGCTTCGCCTCTAACTCAACCGCCAGATCCAAAGCGCCCATATAGCCGGACTTCAGATGATTCGGTAAATCCGGATCACCTACCATTGCACCTAAGGTTTCAACCAAACTGAATACCAAGCCTTTGGCAGCGCCAGCAGCAATCGTATTGTTTGCTACAGCTTCATCAATATGATTTACTGCATCTAGAAAATAATCATGTCCAGGGAGGCCATCTGGACCTAAAGGTTCTTGAGTTTCTTTCATTTTCAATTTCCTTGATTCGTTTTTTAAATCATTTGATCTACTTTATAGAAAAACTTGCGTGCATAAGCAAGAATTTCTTTATCAGTAGGATGATCAACCGTTTCTACACCAACAATTTTTTCTGCGATATTGGCATCATGTTTGTGCGCGTGCTTGATGAGTTCTAGTTTTGCAGAACCTGGGCCAAGAATCAAAATTTCTTTGGATTCATTCACGGCATTAATAACTGAATGCAAATATTTGGAATCTAAAGCGACTTTTCCACTACCAACTTCATTGGCTTTGTGATGCAGATGAGTGTGGGTACTTTTGCTGCGAATCACTTCAGCTTCGCTAGCCTCTTCACTCAAGAACATTACGTGAGCTTCTTTATGGTCAATCCAAATTACCGCATGGTTTAGTGACATATTCTTCCTATGATTAGTATTAACTACTCTTTCAGAATACTCCTGCAATGCTTAAGGATTACTGAAAATCACTAAAGAAGCGCTATTAGGCTTGATTTATGTCAAATTGTTTGTATTAGTATTAAATTCGTATACTCAGACCATTCACATTTAAGCTAATTATGGCCATGTCACCCAATAAATACCTACCCATCCGATATATTCCATTTTCCCTCTGCATCCTGGGGGCCATTGTCAGCTTTGTCTCTTTACAGTTGCATCCACAGGCTTGGAATTTCTTCCTACTATTTGGCTTTTTATCATTCGTGGGCATGTATGACGTCTCACAAACCAAAGTAGCCATTCTTCGGAACTACCCTGTTATTGGTCATTTGCGTTTCATGCTTGAATTCATTCGACCTGAAATTCGCCAGTACTTTATCGAGGGTGACAATGATGAGACCCCTTTTTCAAAAGAGCAGCGCACATTAGTCTATTCACGCGCTAAAGCTGTACCGGATCAAATTCCTTTTGGTACCACTCTGGATGTAATGGCCCCTGGCTATCAGTGGATTAATCAATCATTAGCCCCTACCCGTTTACCTAGCCATGATTTCCGGGTCGAGATTGGCGGCAAAGATTGCAAACAAAAATATTCAGCCAGCATCTTTAATATCTCAGCCATGAGCTTTGGATCACTTAGTGCCAACGCTATTTTGGCTTTAAATCTTGGTGCCAAAATGGGTGGCTTTGCTCATGACACCGGGGAAGGCTCGATCTCTCAATATCATCGCGTTCATGGTGGCGATCTCATTTGGGAAATTGGCTCCGGTTACTTTGGCTGCCGTAATACCGACGGAAGTTTTAATGAAAAAAAGTATGAAGAGAATGCTTTAGATTCTCAGGTCAAGATGATCGAGATCAAATTGAGCCAAGGTGCTAAGCCTGGTCATGGTGGCATCCTGCCAGGTTCCAAGGTAACAGCTGAAATAGCTGCAGCACGTGGCGTCAAGGAAGGGGAAGCCTGCATCTCCCCCGCATCACATAGTGCCTTCTCTACACCGCTTGAGCTCATTTACTTTGTGAAGAAACTACGTGACCTCTCAGGAGGTAAGCCAGTTGGCTTTAAGTTCTGCGTTGGTCACCCCTGGGAATGGTTTGGCATTGTCAAAGCCATGCTGGAGACTGGCGTTCATCCAGACTTTATCGTAGTAGACGGCTCTGAAGGTGGAACTGGCGCATCGCCAGTAGAGTTTACTAATCACGTGGGTACACCGCTTCAAGAAGGTCTTCGCTTAGTTCATAACACCTTAGTAGGCGTGAACCTGCGAGATCACATCAAAATTGGTTGCGCTGGCAAGATCATTAGCGCCTTTGATATGGCTGTGGTTTTTGCTTTAGGCGCTGATTGGTGTAATAGTGCTCGTGGATTTATGTTCTCCATTGGCTGTATACAGGCTCAGGTTTGCAATACGGGTAACTGCCCTACTGGCGTCACCACTCAGAATGCATTGCGTCAGAAAGCATTGGTAGTGCCAAATAAAGCTGAGCGCGTATACAACTTCCACAATGAAACCCTGAAGACTTTGAAGGAGCTGGTGGAGGCCGCTGGATTACATCATCCCGGTGAAATTGATGCCCCTCATATCATCAGGCGTATTAGCAAACATGAAGTTCGACTTCTCTCTTTCCTGCTTCCTGAGATGCCTGCTGGCCTGCTACTCAAGGCTGAGCACATAGATCCGAGTCTGAATCTACCAAGAGTATTTGAGCTGTATTGGCATCGCTCCCAGGCCCAAAGCTTTTCTGCCCTGAAAGCCTAGGTCTACAGCATTCCTACAGAAGGGTTTTATTGAGGCTTTTTACCTTCAGTTTTATGGCGATACATCTCTAGATCTACTTCATGCAGGATTTCTGAGACGGATCTGGCTGTATCGCTATATGTAGCCATGCCAATACTTAAGCTAACTGGGTATCCGGAGTCACTCATCGTCTGATCAACTGTTTTAACAATATCGCCACATATCTGATGCATTTGCTGCTCATCTTCCTTCGATGCAACAATCAAAAACTCATTGCCGCCCAAGCGGAAAAACATAATATTCTCGACTGTAAATTCCATCAAGGTATGTGCGATCTTTGTCAAAACCTGATCGCCTACCAAATGCCCTCGAACATCATTAATTTTTTTGAAGTCATTTACGTCAATCAGCGCGACAGAAAATACTTCCTGGGCCTCTTCTAGCCTTGCAATCGCCTGCTCTATCATGATGCGAGCCCAGCGCCTATTCCATAAACCCGTCAATGAATCGGTATTCGCTAGAAGATTTACGCGCAGTTGACTACGTCTGAGCGACCTGGCAAGCCACATGATTAATAGGGTTGCCAGAAAACGAATGGCAATGTTTAATACTTCTATCTTGGTAAAGAAGACGGGGAAATACCCATCCCTAAAGAGAAAGTAATTTTCAAATAAGGTAGCGATAATCAGAGCTGCGATGACTACCTTCATTGACTTCGCATTTAATGCAATGATTGCTGCAGGAAATAAGTAGAGCAAAACCAATCGGTAATCATCGGGCGATAAGACATCGATCATTAAAATCACTAACAGCAAACCAAATCCAAGCAGCACGGCAATTTTTGGCTTGATCCCGAACAGACTTTCGATGTTATTCACTTGTGTCACTCTCGATCCACCCAAGTGAGCGAATTTGCAGCCGCAGGCGTTAATCGATACACATAGGTCGATCTTGGAGACACCATAAATCCATTGAGGTCATATAGAAACGATCTTTTACGCGCTACCAATTTATGTTTGACGAGCTTACTAAAGTCACGACTTAATTGCGGGCAGCGTGGATATTCATTGGAACGATAAAAGACTTTTGCACCGGTTGCTTTTACATATTCCACAATGAGGTCGGGGCTGCACTCTTCCAGACCGGTTGGCTTGTGCCTCAATCGATTTAATAGCCAGCGGTAACGAGGTTTAGACATCATGGGTAACATGTTAGCTTGAGAGCTAATATCGTGCTAGGTTTTATGCCTATTTTTAGTGCCTAAAGCACCCCCAACATCCAAAATCAAGGGATTTAGGACTAAAGTACTAGGTCTTGAAGACTATTAAAAGCTCTTTTTGACCCATCCATAGGATCAATAAACCCTATCTCTTTGGCAAGCAGTTGTAATGGCTTTGAAAAGTCCAAATCATATTCTTGGTAAGGCGTAAGTATGGGGTAGATCTGATCATGCTTCATGGGGATATTGAGGGAATTGAGATGGCAACGCAGTTGATGCTTTTTGCCGCTACCCGGGGTAAGTCGATACTTAGCCCATGGCCTGTTTGTTGCTATGAGCTCAATCAAGGTATCTGAGTTTGGCTCACCTTCAATTTCTTGCATTTGCAGAAAATGTTCCGATTCTTGAATGCGGCTTTGATAAGTGATTGGAAGCTGTTTTTCTAATTCTTCAGAATACGGTGCTATTGCTTCATACACCTTTTTGACTGCCCTATCCCTGAATAAATTTTGGTATTGAGCTCTTTCACTTGGGTTAACTGAAAAGATAACTAGCCCTGCAGTATCACGATCAATTCGATGTATCGGGCTGAGTGTTTGGATGCCTGTTTTTTTCTTAAGTCGATTTAATAAAGTTTGATGTAAGTAAAGTCCGCTTGGCGTTACAGGCAAGAAATGGGGTTTATCTGCAACCAGAATATGTTCATCTTGATAGAGGATCTGCTCTTCAAATGGGATCTCTGGCTCGCGAGCTAGTCGCCTGAAGTACAGCAAGTGAGTATTGGGCATATAGGCGTCACTTGCATTAAGGGCATGGCCTTCTTGGTCGAGAACAAGCCCTTCATGAAAGCGATCGATCCACTCTACTTCGCTAATGTGCGGAAACTGAGCAACAAAAAATGCCAGCAAATTCAGATGAGTTTGATCTGCAGGCAAATACACCCGCGATGCTGAGACTCCCTCTGAATTAACTTGTGTGCTCATAGCGCCCCATAGATAGGAGCCCTATTTTAAGCTTTTCCCTGAGTGTTATTAGCGTTGCTTTATTTGGCCTGACCAAATACTGGGTCGCGCTTTTCTAGGAAGGCGGTAATACCCTCTCGGTAATCACTTCCCATATACACATTCTTGCGCAAGGATTGTAGGTGTTCAAATACGGCAGGATTCATGACTGCAGCATCAGAGAGCATTTGCGCTTGGGCTTTGAGCACAGAGTTAGCCTGGGGTGAACGCGAAGCAATGGTTCGAGCCATTTGGTAAGTTTTTAGCTCTAATTCACCGGAGACGTAGAGATGATTCAGGATGCCAATCTGCAAGGCACGATCAGCGCCAATAGGGTCAGCAGTCAGAAACATCTCTTTGACGACATTCAAGGGCATGCGTGACATGAAATGCAGAATTCCGCTCGCGGTATAGGGGAGCCCTAACTTGGCCGGTGTAATTGCAAAGGTGGAGTCATGGTCACCAATGGCAATATCGCAACTCATGATTAAATCAGTCGAAGCGCCCCATACTGACCCATCTACCATGGCTATCACCGGCGCCCTAAAGGCTCTGATGGATTGAAGCAAGACCATAACTGGGTCATCAGCGGGCAAAGGATCCCGCTCTGATCTAGGCAATTCCATCACATCATGGCCTGCAGACCAAACTTTATTCTTTTGATCTGATCTCAGCACCAAGACCCGCACATCTTGCTTACCAAACTCTTCTAAAGCATGATGCATCTCTTCTATCAAGCGCTCACTTAATGCATTACGCTTTTCGTAGTGATTAAACCGAATTGTGGCGATTAAATCAGCCTGCTCTGTTTTGATGTATTGATAGTTCAATGCGCTGCCTCTAAGTTTATGTTTACGTCTTTTTAGGCTGCAATCAAAATATCACCCAGCTCCATCTTTTCCCACCAGATAAAGGGTAAAAGATAAACTGGCTCACCAGCATCCTGAAGAATTTCCAGCGCCCCATCATTGGTCTTGTTGGCTTCATACTTTCCAGGATTGAGAGGTTTGCAGCCATTATCCGTACCATCATTGCGACGCATTCTGGCAATGATATTTCGAGTGATATAGACGACCATATTTCCTCCTGATTAAAGTGCTGACTGAATGTGGTTGCGAACTACTGGATAAATCTGGCTTTCCCAGCGCTTCCCATTGAATACCCCGTAATGGCCGACGCCCGCTTGTAAGTGATGTGACTTCCTGTATCCAGGCAGGCCAGAACAGAGATCTTGCGCCGCTAAAGTTTGTCCAATGCCACAGATATCGTCTCGCTCACCTTCAACGGTGAGCAAAAAGGTTTTCTTAATCAGCTTTGGATTCACTAGCCTGCCTTGGTATGTCAAAGTTCCATTAGCTAGATCGCGATCCATAAATACTTTTTTAATGGTTTCTAAATAGAAAGGCCCCGACAAATCCATAATTGCAAAATATTCTTCATAAAAATCATGAATCACATCCGCCTTCTCATCCTCACCATTAACGCGATACTCATATAGCTTTCTGAAGGATTCTGCATGGCGATCAGGATTCATACTCATAAATGCCATAAGCTGCAAGAAACCTGGATAGACTTTTCGACCAGTGCCATTGAATTGATTTGGAATAACCCCGATGAGCTTTTCTTCAAACCAAGACATGGGTTTGCTGGTAGCTAATTCATTGACCTTTGTTGGGCTTTGACTGACATCAATCGGCCCAGCCATCAAGGTCAAGCTTGCCGGGACATAGGGACTCTTGTCTTCAGACATGATGGCTGTGGCTGCTAAGCAGGCTACTGTTGGCTGACATACCGCCATCAGGTGGGTTTGCGGTCCGATCACCTGCAAGAAGTTAATGATATGCTCGACATAAGCATCAAAGTCAAAGTCACCACAGCTCAATGGAATGTCACGAATGTTCAACCAATCAGTTACATAAACTTCATGATCAGTTAGAAGTGTCTTAATGGTTCCCGCTAACAAAGTAGCAAAGTGTCCTGACATTGGAGCGACTAAGAGGATTTTCGGTTGACCAGAAATGTTGGGCTTTGAAAATCGAATCAAGTTACAAAAATGCGTTGAGTAAATTAATTCCTCTGTAACAGGCTGCTCCACCCCAAATGAATCTATGACAGATTGAATTTTAAAATCAGGTCTTGTGTGCGTAAACCCAAGCAAAGAAATTTGCTCGTAGTGCGCAGCTAATCGCTGCATAGGGTTAAGAGAAAAGTTTCCAAACCAATTAGTAGAGACGCGCTCTGACGCTTTTGCAAACATTCGAACCGGATTATGCAAATTAGCAAAGGTTTGATAAGCTTTGTACATCATCTATGGGCACCGCTTTCTATATGACGCAATGCTCGTTCTGTAGTTTTGAGTGCTGGGTCAAATACCCTACTCAAAGACACATCATTGGCAATAATGGCTGCGGTTTGTGCTGCACGTGCTGCAACGATGGATAAATTCACGAAACCAGCAACATTAAAAGTTTTGAGAAGGTCTGGCAACTCTTCGTCCTCTGAGGCAACTTCGCCAGCCTCTATCTTTTGATAAAGCTCGCGGTAGTAACTCTTCATACCATCGAGCTCCTCAGCAATCGTCATAATCCGCTGAAACAAGACCGCAAAGTCTGATGCCAGCACATTGTTTTTGACTACTTCCATGGGGTTACCCCTGGCACCTCGGCTGGAGCAACAGAAACTGGGATGGTTCCAAAGTCCGCAGGGCCCACTATCTCGAGATATTCCATATCGGGCGAATAGTCAAAGAGGAAATGGGTGATGCCCGGCATTTGATGAACAACATCGCCCGCCTCAACTAAGGTGACCTTATCTTCATACATAAACTTGGCCCAACCTTTAGTCATAATGACAATTTGGAACTCTGCTACGTGATAGTGCCAACCAGTACCATTCTCTGGTGGCTTATTGGCCTTCACAAGATGAGCAATAACCTTGCCCTTAGTGGCCTTAGCGACACCCAAATCTTTATAGAGAAAAAAATCTCTTAGGCCGCCTGGTAAAAACTGAGTATCAGCGGGTTTTACATGAGAAAACTCGGTATCACTTTTAAAGTTTACGGGTGCGTTCATTTTTAAAACTCCACTTCAAGTTCTTCAATGTCATCGGGTTCTTCGAGGGCGCCCATCACCCATTCCTTCATCTCAGGCATCGCCATGATGTGCGTGCAGTAATCCCTGCTCGCCTTGTCCAGCTCTACGTGATACGTCAAGAATCTTGTGACCACTGGCGCAAACATGGCGTCAGCTAATGTGGGCTCCTGGCCAAATAAGAAAGGCCCGCCGTATGTTGTTAAGCAGTCCTGCCAGATGACTAGAACACGATTAATATCAATTTGCGCTTTTGACCAAACCTTGAATGACTCAAACTTTGCTTTGACATTCATGGGTAAAGAAGCGCGCAAAGCAGAGAAGCCGGAATGCATCTCGCCACAGATAGATCGACAATGCGCTCTTGCTGCCGGATCCTTGGGTAACAATTGGGCTTTAGGGTTTAATTCATTAAGATACTCGCCAATGGCCATGGTGTCCCATACTTTGCAGCCGTCATGATCTAAACGAGGAACCAGAATGGATGGTGACAAGAGTAAGAGTTCAGCCCGGTTATCCACATCATCCGGATGCACCTGCACTTCCTGGAAAGGGAGGCCAGAAAGCTTGAGCATCAACCAACCGCGTAATGACCATGAAGAGTAATTTTTGCTACTAATCGTCAAGGTAGTCTGCTTAGGCATAAGAGCTTTCAAATGAGGTACAACTACAACTTATTCCTCCTCAAACAGCGATAGTTAGCTAAATGCCCTGTTTTTGACGTGTTCTGCCCAAATCTGGGCATACCTCACCTTTACGCACCCATCTTGTGCGTCGTAATAATGCACCCTTGTGGTGAACTTATAGACTTTGAGTCATGTCTATACACGCCGCCCTACACCACGTCACCGAATACATATATGACCGCCCAGTAAAACTGGGACCGCAGGTAATACGTCTACGACCGGCACCTCATTGCCGCAGCCATATTCTTTCTTACTCTCTCAAGATTGAGCCTGAAGGTCATTTCATTAACTGGCAACAGGATCCATTTTCAAACTATCAAGCGCGTTTGGTTTTTCCTGAACCAACGACACGCTTTAAAGTAACGGTCGATCTTGTTACGGAGATGGCCGTATACAACCCATTTGATTTCTTTTTAGAGCCAGATGCTGAAGACTACCCCTTTACCTACAGCCAAGATCTGAAGAAAGAGTTGCGCCCTTACCTAGGTAAAAAGCGAAATGACGGCATCAACAAATACTTTAAAACGGTTGATCGCAGCAAGATGCGCACGATCGATTTTTTGGTTGCGCTCAATCAAAAAGTTCACAAGGATATTAGCTACACCATTCGAATGGAGCCTGGAGTTCAGACCCCAGAAGAGACATTAAAACTTCGCAGTGGTTCTTGTCGCGATTCTGCTTGGTTAATGGTGAATCTCTTGCGTCTTTGCGGACTCGCGTCGCGCTTTGTTTCAGGCTATCTCATTCAGCTCAAGCCAGATGTCAAAGCACTTGATGGACCGAGTGGAACAGAGGTAGATTTCACGGACTTACACGCCTGGTGCGAGGTGTATTTGCCAGGTGCAGGATGGATTGGCTTAGACCCGACTTCCGGCCTATTTGCTGGCGAAGGCCATATTCCTGTTGCCTGTACCCCCGAACCTTCAGGCGCAGCCCCGATTGAAGGTGGTGTTGACGAATGTGAAGTGCAATTTGCTCACTCCATGGAGGTTACTCGCATTTATGAAGCGCCTCGAGTAACCAAACCATATACCGAAGAACAGTGGCAAGCGATTGTCGATCTGGGTCATCAAGTTGATAAGCAATTGGTTGCGGGCGACGTTCGCTTGACCATGGGTGGTGAGCCTACCTTTGTTTCTGTTAATGGACGTGATGAACGCGAATGGAATGTAGATGCATTAGGACCAACGAAGCGGGGTTACGCAACCGATTTAGTAGAAAAACTGCGCAAAGAATATGGCGATGGTGGCTTCCTTCATTTTGGTCAAGGCAAATGGTATCCAGGAGAGCAACTCCCTCGTTGGGCCTTGTCAATCTACTGGAGGGCTGATGGACAGCCTATTTGGAAAAATCCCAAACTCTTCGCCGATGAACGCCAGCCTACGAAGTACACCAGTAAAGATGCTGAAAAATTTGTCTACACACTTTCCAAAAAATTAGGTTTAGCAGATAAATTTATCGAACCCGCTTATGAGGATGTTTTTTATTACCTCTGGCGGGAATCCAAGCTACCTGTCAACGTTGACCCCTTCAAATCAAACCTAGACGATGAGATGGAGCGCACTCGCTTAAAGCGGGTCTTCACCCAGAAATTAGATTCCGTGGTGGGCTACGTCCTCCCTATCGAAGCGAATGAAGGAAAGAACTATCTAGACACCGCTTGGAAAACGGGTCCCTGGGAATATCGTGATGATCGTCTCTATCTGCTACCAGGTGACTCCCCCATGGGCTATCGACTCCCCCTGGAGTCCCTACCCTGGGTTAGTAAAGCCGACTACCCTTATCTCATTGAGCAAGATCCATTTGCTCCCAGACCGCCATTAAATAGTCAAGCGTCAATTGTTCACCAACAACAACCAACTCCCAAAGAATTTACAGCGTCTGGCAAAACGATTTGGAGTCAGTCGCAAGAAGTAAGACATCCAAAACGTCAAGAATCAGCTGCATGGGTTACCAGAACAGCGATGTGCGTAGAAGCGCGTGATCCAATGCGCTCCAATGGACCTAAGGCTGAGAATGAGCATGGCGGTAAGTCAGGCGTGCTGTATGTCTTTATGCCCCCACTCGCTCGTCTTGAAGACTATCTCAATTTACTGGAGGCGGTAGAAGCTACTGCTGAAGAGCTGCAGTTTCAAATTGTGCTGGAGGGATACACCCCACCACGCGACCCACGCTTGAAGTTGTTACAGGTGACACCAGATCCAGGCGTTATTGAAGTCAATATTCATCCAGCCCATAACTGGGGCGAGCTAGTTGAGCATACGGAATTCTTATATCAAGCCGCTTTTGAATCTCGTCTTTCTGCTGAGAAATTTATGGCAGATGGCCGCCATACCGGCACAGGTGGTGGCAATCACTTTGTGATGGGTGGTGCAACACCGATCGATAGTCCGTTCTTACGCAAACCTGAGCTCTTGGCCAGCCTGATTTTGTATTGGCACAACCACCCGAGCCTGAGCTATCTCTTTAGTGGTATGTTTATTGGACCAACCAGTCAAGCACCTCGCGTGGATGAAGCACGCAATGACCAAATCTACGAATTAGAAATCGCATTGAAAGAAATTCATGAGAATCGCAAGAAGTTTGGCCAAAGCATGCCGCCGTGGCTGGTCGATAGAACTCTACGCAATATCCTGATTGACGTCACCGGTAATACGCATCGCAGCGAGTTCTGTATTGATAAGATGTATTCACCAGATAGTCAAACGGGTCGCTTAGGCCTACTAGAATTACGTGCTTTTGAAATGCCTCCACATGCGCATATGAGCATTGTTCAGCAATTACTCATTCGCGCCTTGATAGCTCGTTTCTGGGATAAGCCTTATGAGGCACCAATGACGCGCTGGGGAACTGAACTCCATGACCGCTGTCTCTTGCCAACATTTATCAAAATGGACTTTGATGATGTCATTCAAGAGATGCAAAAGCACGGTTACGACTTTAAGCCTGAGTGGTTTGCACCTCACCTTGAGTTCCGCTTCCCGCTCATTGGACAAGTGCAAACAATGGGCACAGAAATTACCTTACGCAATGCACTTGAACCATGGCATGTTATGGGCGAGGAAAATGCTGCAGGAGGTACCGCACGCTATGTTGACTCCTCATTAGAGAGAATTGAATTACGTGTTACCGGCTTAAATCAAAGTCGCTACACCATCACCTGCAATGGCGAGCCTTTGCCACTCCAACCAACAGGTGTTGCGGGAGAGTATGTAGCAGGCGTTCGTTATAAGGCCTGGAATCCTCCGTCTAGTCTGCACCCGAGTATTGGTATTCATGTTCCATTGATTTTTGATGTGATTGATACCTGGAATAAACGTTCTGTTGGAGGTTGCCAATATCACGTTGCCCACCCTGGTGGCCGAAACTACGACAACTTCCCTATCAATGCCTATGAGGCAGAGAGTCGCCGCCTTTCCCGCTTCTTTAGGATGGGTCATACCCCTGGAACTGTTGAAGGGGCTCTGGCGAACATTGACCTCCCGGCTAGTAAGGAATTTCCATTTACGCTGGATATGCGGCGGTGAGACAATAGTTTGTGGATAACGCTCAGACCCATTCTTTGAAAGACGCCAGCAACCCTTCGCTGTTGGAGGATATCAACCGCCTATCACCCACACCCAAAGAGGGACACTTTGATGAGTTACGAGGGAAATCGGGGGCGCTACTGCCCGAATGGCAAACTTTTTTTGAATCCCTTGGCCCCTCTGGGTTAAGCGATCTTGATCAACGGACCCAAGAGCTCAACAGGCAGATTCGGGATAACGGAATTACATATAACGTCTATGCCGATGAGTTTGGTCCGCAGCGCCCTTGGTCAGTAGATTTATTCCCGCTCCTCATTAGCCCTGATTCTTGGCAAAAAATTCAGTCTGGAGTTTTGCAGCGAGCGCGTTTACTTGAAGCAATCATGGCGGATGTGTATGGCCCACAAAATTTGTTGAAGGAAGGATGGATTCCACCAGCATTAATTCATGGGCATCCTGGTTACTTGCGTTCCATGCATGGTGTCGATCTTAAGAATAGAAAATATCTTCATATCATGGCTTTTGATTTAGCCAGAGCGCCCGATGGATCATGGTCAGTTCTGTCGCAACGTACCCAAGCACCTTCTGGTCTTGGGTATCTTTTGGAAAATCGCAATCTGATTGCAAGGCAATTTCCCAAAGCATATGAGCTCATGCAGATTGCCCCACTAGCCAATGCCTATAGAGACTTAATCGATGCATTAAAGCTTGAAAGTCCGGCAGGTGCTAATGCTCATATCGCCCTCCTTACCCCGGGACCTTATAACGAGACCTACTTTGAGCACGCCTATCTCGCTCGTTATCTCGGCCTAACTTTGGTTGAGGGTGGTGACTTAACCGTACGCGACCAACATTTGTTTTTGAAAACGGTACGCGGTTTAGAGCCTGTACATATTTTGCTTAAGCGTTTGGATGATGAGTTTTTAGATCCATTAGAACTGCGCTCTGATTCCACTCTAGGCGTCCCCGGTCTATTGCAAGTGATACGCGCTGGTAATGTTGTACTGGCAAATGCTCCTGGCTCAGCTTTCCTAGAATCCCCCGCTCTACTGGGATTCTTGCCGTCGATTAGCGAGAGACTTTTAAATGAAAAAGTGCAGCTTCCAGCAATGGATACCTGGTGGTGTGGTGAACGCGCTGCACTTGAGGCTGCCATTCCGAATTTAGGGCATAGCGCCATTAAGCCGACCTTTCCGAATGGCACAGGTCATCAAAGTTACGAATCCGCTTTAGGCTGCGATCTAAATCAGGCTCAGTTAGATGAATGGGTTGGGCGTATTACCAGACAGCCTGATGAGCACACTGTGCAAACCTACATTCCCTTGGCACAAATGCCAACCTGGTCAAATGCCTTTAACCTCAATGATGCGTCTTTGATTGAGCCCCACTCGTATATGTTGCGAGTCTTTGCCCTGAGTGATGGTTCTAATAGCTGGCAAGTATTGCCTGGTGGACTTGCCCGTATCGCAAGCACTGATTCAGGTATTGCTTCTATGCAACGAGGCGGTAGTAGTGCGGATGTATGGGTTCGAAGCCCGCAACCCTCACAAGAGCAAGGACAACATTTACAGCATCCGATTCAAGCCCCTGAAAAAATGATGCGTAAGCGCTTAGTGACCAGTCGCGCCGCTGAGAATCTCTATTGGTTTGGGCGCTATACCGAGCGCAGTGAAAATATTCTGCGCTTGGCTAAGCTTTATCTTGAAAAGATTAACAGCGAATACACCCCTTCCCGTGCATTGTGGTCTTGGCTAGAAAAACTATGTCACTACTACGGGCTTGTGCCTGAAGGTGTACCAAGTACTTTTGACCAGAGTGATATGCGTCACCGAATTTTTGAGCGCACTTTAATTAGCTCTCTCAATGCCAGCGACAGCGTCACCAGCGTGGGCTATAACCTGAATGCCATGAAACGCACGGCTTCTAATGTAAGAGAACGACTCTCCCCGGAGCAATGGAGCACTATCAATCATTGCATTGAGCAATTTCAAGCTGATTGCCATAAAGCCAATACCTTTAATGATTTTTCTGCATCTCTCGCTATCGACGCTTTAAATGGTGCAAGTAGTTGCTTAGCGGCGATCACTGGCGCTCAAACTGACCGTATGACACGTGATGATGGCTGGCAACTACTTTCCATTGGAAGGCATATCGAGAGGCTGGCCTTTCTGACAAACGCATTAGATTCAGCTATCGTTTCTGGCTTACTTAATAATCCAAATGCAGACGGCTCAGGTTATACCGCTCTACTCAATTTATTTGATAGCACGATCACTTTCCATGCGCAGCACCAACAAAGTCGCGAGATAGCCCCTTTAATTAGCTTACTAGTGATGGATGATGAAAACCCACGTTCCCTGGCCTGGGTTAGCAAAGCACTCCGCGCCAGACTCTCTAAACTTGCGGGCACCGAGCGAAATAACCCGGATGAGTTAACCCGTAGCGTCATTAATTTACTAGATTACAACTTATATACCTTATCGACTGCCGATGGGCTTGATAATCTCTCCAACCTAAGAAATTGTTTGAGCAATTGCTCGCAATCTGCCTGGAATGTTTCAGATGCAATTAGCGCACGCTATTTCAATCTGATTCACTCTAATGAATACAGCATCCAAATGTAATGCGCCAATTATGTTGCTAGAAATTACCCACGATACCCGTTACGCTTATGATCCTGATGTTGAGATTGCGCAGCATTTTGCCCACCTCAAGCCGGCAGATTTAGAAACACAACGGGTATTAAAGTCCGAAGTTCAGGTGAGCCCAAGGCCTTCTTGGAGCGAAGAAAACATAGATAGCCATGGAAATGTTTGCACCTTCTTTTCTTTGCAGAATAGGCACAGTGAATTACTCATCAGAGCCAAGTCGCTGATCGAGACTACAGCTACTGAATATGGCCCTAAGCCCCAGGAAACTGCACCATGGGAGCTGGTACGCGAATACTTCCGGTATCACTCCAATACTCAATGGGATGCTGCCTCAGAATTTCTATTTACATCTCCATTCATTACTTTGAGACCAGAGTTCGCAGAATTTGCGAGGGCTAATTTCACGGTTGGTAGACCGATACTAGATGCAGCAATTGATTTGATGAAGCGTATCTATAGCGAATTCCATTACGTTAGTAAAAGTACCGATATCAACACCCCTGCACTAGAGGCGCTAAATAAGCGTGAAGGTGTTTGCCAGGACTTTGCACATATTTTGATTGCGTCGCTCCGCAGTATCGGCATTCCAGCAAAATATATGAGCGGCTATATTCTGACAAATCCTGCGCCTGGTCAAGCAAGACTGATTGGCGGCGATGCTTCACATGCTTGGGTCTCAGTTTATGTTCCCAGCATGGATGAAAACGGTATTTTAGGTAAGGGCATTTGGTGTGATCTAGACCCAACCAATAATCGCTGGGGCTACGGAACCCCTGGGGAAGATTATGTTCACTTGGCCCAGGGAAGAGATTACTCCGATGTCTCCCCCATCCGTGGCGTCATTCATGGCGGAGCAGACCATACGCTTGATGTAGCTGTAACGGTAATGCCTATCAACCCCTAAGGATCGATAGAACCTTTAGGCTTCTGCACTCATACAAAAAATAAGCTGCTATTTTTTTAACTTAGCTAATGCCATGGCCATGGCGTTATTAATGGGCGCATCCGACCTTCTATCTTCCTGTGGTTTTCTGTTTTCTGTTGACCTAGGGCGATTGGGGGCTCTTTGCTCAGTTTTGGCTCCCGCCTTGGTGCTCTCCTTTGGGGCTTCATCACTTAAGCGCATCGTTAATGCAATACGCTTACGCTTTTCGTCTACCTCTAGCACTTTGACTTTCACAACCTGCCCCGCTTTAACAACGCTATGCGGATCTTTTACGAAGGTATTAGATAAAGCAGAGATATGCACCAAGCCATCTTGATGTACACCAATGTCAACAAAGGCACCAAAGGCGGCAACGTTAGTCACTACGCCTTCTAAAATCATATCCGTTTTGAGGTCGCTAATTTTCTCGACACCATCTTTAAAAGTTGCAGTAGTAAATTCAGGGCGTGGATCTCGACCAGGCTTTTCCAATTCTTTAATAATGTCAGTAACAGTAGGCAGACCAAATTGGCCATCAGCATACTTTTCTGGTGAAAGTGACTTCAGCAAACTAGCATCACCAATCACTTCTTTAACGCCTTTCTTAATATCCTTCAGAATCTTTTCTACCAAAGGATAAGATTCAGGATGAACTGCAGAAGCATCTAATGGATCATCGCCATTCATGATGCGCAAGAATCCAGCAGCTTGCTCATAGGTTTTATCGCCGAGTCGCGGAACGCTCTTGAGATCCGCCCTCGATTTAAATGCACCCTTGCTATCGCGATAGGCCACTATTCCCTCAGCCACTGTTGAGCTTAAACCGGAAACCCGTGCTAGCAATGGGGCTGAAGCCGTGTTCACATCAACACCGACAGCATTCACGCAATCCTCAACTACTGCGACTAATGATTTAGCCAACTGGGTTTGCATCACATCATGCTGGTACTGACCCACACCAATTGATTTAGGATCGATCTTTACCAGTTCGGCTAATGGATCTTGCAGGCGACGTGCAATCGATACTGCGCCACGGAGCGATACATCCATCCCGGGCAATTCTTTTGAGGCATATTCAGATGCAGAGTAAACAGAAGCACCCGCTTCAGAAACAACAATCTTGGTGAGTTTGAGTTCTGGCTTAGCCTTAATCAGTTCTTGGGCTAATTTATCAGTCTCGCGAGATGCAGTACCGTTACCAATCGAGATTAAGGTGGCATTGTGCTTCTCAGCTAATTTAGCCAAAACATGTAATGAACCAGCCCAATCATTTTTTGGTTGATGCGGGTAAATTACTTCAGTGTCCACTACTTTTCCAGTAGCATCCACTACGGCCACTTTCACACCAGTGCGCATGCCGGGGTCGAGACCGATAGTTACCCTTGGGCCAGCAGGCGCTGCCAGCAATAGGGCTTTAAGGTTGCGAGCAAATACATTAATCGCTTCAGTTTCTGAGCGCTCACGTAACGCTGTCATCAGCTCAGACTCTAAATGCAGTGAGCACTTAATACGCCAAGTCCAGCGAACAGTATCGGCTAACCAAGCATCGGCAGGTCGCCCCTCGTTTTTAATCTTGAAATGATTGGCTATCCGGCTTTCACAAGGATTGTGAGGAGAATCCCATTTTGGCTTTTCTTCTTCAGTATCTAGACGCAGGTTGACCATTAACATCTGTTCCCGACGACCCCTGAATAAAGCTAAGGCACGATGAGATGGAATGGCTTTAATCGGCTCAGAGTAATCAAAGTAATCAGCGAACTTCTCTCCCTCTTGCTCTTTACCAGCAATCACTTTGGATTCGACTACACCGTGATCTTGTAAATACTCTCTAAGAGATTGCACCAATGCTGCATCTTCTGCAAAGCGCTCCATCAAAATTTGACGTGCTCCTTCAAGCGCAGCCTTGGTATCCGCAACGCCAGGATTATCTGTCCCATCGACCTGGAACGCCTCCTTCAGATACTTTGCAGCTTCTGTTTCAGGATCGAGCTTGGGATTATTGAGGAGGTCATTTGCCAAGGGCTCTAAGCCAGCCTCTAAAGCAATTTGTGCCTTAGTCCTTCTCTTAGGTTTATACGGCAGGTAAAGATCCTCCAAGCGAGTCTTATCCTCTGCCAACATTATGGCTTTCAGCAACTCTGGCGCCATCTTGCCCTGCTCCTCAATGGAGGCAACGATTGTCTTGCGGCGATCCTCTAGTTCACGAAGATAGCTAAGACGTTCTTCCAATAAACGTAACTGCGTATCATCCAAGCCACCGGTAGCTTCTTTGCGGTAACGAGCGATAAATGGCACGGTAGCCCCCTCATCCATCAGGGCTATAGCAGCAGCTACTTGAGCAGGTTTAGCAGCAAGTTCTTGGGCAAGGCGTTGTTCAATTGATGGCAGCATGTATATCTAGTTTTATTTATTTAACTTATAAATGATTAATTTATAGTTTTGATTTCAATGAAGAACAAAAGCCACCCGGAGGTGACTTTTGTTGTGTAGCTGGAAAGAGCTTACTCGCGGGATGCTTTCTTACGATCGTGCTCTTTCAGGTGACGCTTACGGATACGTACGCTTTTCGGCGTTACTTCAACCAACTCATCATCGCTAATGAATTCAACCGCATATTCCAAGGTCAAATCAATTGGTGTTACCAAGCGAACTGCTTCGTCAGTACCTGAAGAGCGAACGTTGGTTAATTGCTTACCCTTGATTGGGTTAACAACCAAGTCATTGTCACGACTATGGATACCAATAACCATTCCCTCGTATACAGGATCACCATGGCTAACAAACATACGACCACGATCTTGTAACTTCCAAATAGCATAGGCAACTGCTTCGCCATCATCTTGACTGATCAATACGCCATTATGGCGTTCACCCAAAATGCCATCTTTCGCTGGAGCATAAGAATCAAATGTGTGACTCATCAAACCATTACCGCGAGTCATGGTCATGAAGTCACCCTGGAAGCCGATCAGACCACGTGCAGGAATGCGGTACTCAAGACGGGTGCGGCCTTTGCCGTCACTCACCATATCTTGCAACTCACCCTTACGCTTACCCAAGTCTTCCATCACAGAACCTTGAGTGGCATCTTCTACGTCAACCGTTAAGTTCTCATACGGCTCCATTTTGACGCCATTCTCTTCATGAAAGACAACGCGTGGACGGGAAACGGCCATCTCATAGCCTTCACGACGCATGGTCTCTACCAAGATAGTGAGATGCAACTCGCCGCGACCTGATACCTCAAATACGGTGTCATCATCAGTCTCTTTTACGCGCAGAGCCATATTGGCCTTCAATTCGCGGTCTAAACGTTCACGAATTTGACGGCTAGTTACAAACTTGCCTTCACGACCAGCCAATGGACTAGTGTTCACCATAAAGTTCATGGTCAAGGTTGGCTCATCAATCTTGAGCATTGGCAATGGATCTGGCTTATCAACCGCACATACTGTTGTACCAATGGCCAAATCTTCAATACCATTGATGAGGGCGATATCACCAGCAACCGCCTCGTCAACGATTTCTCGCTCGAGACCTTTAAATTTTAATACTTGGTTGATACGGCCTTTGAATGGCGTGCCATCAGGACCATTCATGCAGACCACTTCCATGCCTGACTTCACGCGGCCCCGGCTAATACGGCCAACACCGATCTTGCCAACATAGCTGTTGTAGTCAATTGAAGAAATCTGGAATTGCAAGGGGCCTTCTGCGTCGTCATCACGCACAGGAACGTGCTTCAGAACAGCATCAAACAAGGGGCGCATAGTACCTTCACGCACATCTTCTGACTCTCCTGCATAACCATTCAAGCCTGATGCATAGATCACCGGGAAATCTAACTGCTCTTCAGTGGCGCCTAGTTTGTCAAACAATTCAAAAGTTGCGTTGATCACGTAGTCGCAACGTGCGCCTGGACGGTCAACCTTATTAATCACAACGATTGGCTTCAAACCTAATGCCAAGGCTTTCTTGGTAACGAAGCGGGTCTGTGGCATTGGACCTTCAACCGCATCAACCAAGAGCAATACACCGTCAACCATCGAGAGTACGCGCTCTACTTCACCACCGAAGTCCGCGTGTCCTGGTGTATCAACGATATTAATATGTGTACCGTCATATTCCACTGCACAGTTCTTGGACAAAATAGTAATGCCACGCTCTTTTTCCAAGTCGTTTGAGTCCATGACGCGTTCGGTCATTTTTTCATTTGAGCGGAATGTGCCAGATTGGCGCAAGAGTTGGTCAACCAAGGTAGTTTTTCCGTGGTCAACGTGGGCGATGATGGCGATGTTACGAAGTGCGCGTTTAGTCATGTGAAGCTTCTTGAGTTAAAGATAAGTAAAAGGGTTATAAATATTAATTAATTAATGGGCCTGCGAAATTAAGCGCTTTGGATGCAAAACACCAGAACGCCAATCAGCAGTACCAATAAAGTTATGAGGAGCAGCAGTTGCACGATAAATGCGTACCAATGCTTCAATGGAAGGTAAGTTCAGCGGAACACGCTGCCCCATTTCAAGACGTTTCGCTTGTTGCTCATCCACTGTTAAGTGTGGCAATGTTTGTAGCAAGGCATCAACAGGCAATATGTAGTCAGCACTATTTTGCAGGCCGCTTTGTATCGCTTCAATCGTAAAGGACTGCTCAAGATTGAGATGCCCTACTTCGGTACGACGCAAGCCAACTAAATGGGCGCCACATCCTAGGGCATTACCAATATCTTCTGCCAGAACACGAATATAAGTTCCTTTGCTACAGCTGACTTCTAACGTAGCTTCGGGCCAAGCAATGTCAGTCCAGCGAATGACGTGAATGGTGATATCTCGTGGAGTGCGCTCTAACTCAACACCTGCGCGAGCGTATTCATATAAAGGTTTGCCATCACGCTTGAGTGCGGAATACATTGGCGGCACTTGAGATATCGGCCCCGTAAATTTTGGAAGTAAAGCATCTAATGCAGATTTGATTTCAACTGTGCTTGCATAAACAGGTAAAGGCAACTCTTCAATGATGAGACCTTCAGCATCGCCGGTATCAGTGCGTGAGCCGAACTTTACTCGAGCGATATAAGACTTATCTGCTTCAAGCAAATCTTGTGAATACTTGGTTGCTTCGCCTAAGCAGATAGGCAGTAAGCCGGTCGCCATTGGATCCAAAGTACCAGTATGGCCAGCCTTGTCAGCATTAAAGGCGCGCTTGACTGCAGTAACGGCACCCTGTGAACTCATTCCAGCAGGTTTATCTAGCAGCACTACGCCGTCGATCCGTATTGACATGAACTATTTAGTCTCGTCTTTGTGGTCGCTGCTGCGATCACTATCAACGGCTTGATCGATCAATCGAGACATTTCTATGCCATGCTCTACTGAGCTGTCATAGTGAAAATGTAAGGTAGGAACAGTATGAATATGCAAACGCTTAAACAAGAGTGAGTGCAAATACCCTGCTTTTTCTTGAAGCGCTTTTAAAGCATGCTCAGGCTCAGCACCCAAAACCGTAAAGAACACTTTGGCATGGGCCAGATCCGGTGTGAGCTCAATACTTTGTAAAGTAATCAAGCCCAAACTCGGGCTGCGCAATTCACGAGGAATAAGTTCGGCCAGGTCTCGCTGAATTTGATCGGCGAGACGCTGGTTACGATGCGGGCTAGTTTTATGCATATTGCTTAGAGTGAACGTGCAACTTCAGTAACTTCAAATACCTCAAGCTGATCACCTTCTTTAATGTCGTTATAGCCTTTTAATGACAGGCCGCACTCGACACCGGCACGAACTTCTTTAGCGTCATCTTTGAAGCGCTTGAGAGAGTCCAGTTCACCAGTCCAAACAACGACGTTGTCACGCAAGAGACGAACACTAGATGTGCGTTTGATGATTCCATCAACCACCAAGCAACCCGCGATAGCGCCAACCTTAGATACCAAGAAGACTTGACGAATCTCAACGAGACCAGTGATTTCTTCTTTCTTATCTGGAGTCAACATGCCGCTCAGCGCCAACTTCACTTCATCCACTGCGTCATAAATAATGTTGTGATAACGAATATCCACACCATTGTTTTCAGCCAGCTTACGAGCCGCTGCATCCGCGCGGGAATTGAATCCAAAAATAACCGCTTTAGAAGCAACTGCCAAGTTCACGTCAGTTTCAGTAATACCACCAACACCTGCGTGAACAATTTGCACCTTCACCTCCGGTGTAGATAGCTTCATTAATGACTGCGCCAAAGCTTCTTGAGAACCTTGCACGTCAGCCTTGATGATCAACGGCAATAACTTGGCTTCAATGGCACCTTCTTCCATGTTTTCCATCATGGTTTCAAGCTTAAATGCCTGCTGTTTAGCCAACTTCACATCACGGAACTTACCTTGACGGAAAAGTGCAATCTCACGAGCCTTACGCTCATCAGGAACCACTTGTACTGACTCACCAGCTGCAGGAACATCTCCTAAACCTTGAATCTCAACTGGGATAGATGGGCCCGCTTCATTACATGGCTTACCGTTTTCATCCAACATGGCGCGTACGCGACCGTAAGTTGAACCCGCTAACAACATATCGCCACGTTTTAAAGTACCCGACTGAACCAATATGGTTGCAACAGGACCCTTACCTTTATCCAAACGCGCTTCAATTACCAATCCTTGTGCTGGAGCATCTTTAGGGGCCTTGAGCTCGAGGATTTCTGCTTGTAACAAAACGTTTTCAAGGAGAGCATCAATGCCCTCACCAGTTTTTGCGGATACCGGAATAAATGGCACATCGCCACCGTATTCTTCAGGAACCACTTGCTCTGCCACCAACTCAGTTTTGACGCGCTCAGAATTGGCTTCTGGTTTATCAA
Organism: Polynucleobacter sp. Fuers-14; assembly: GCF_018882045.1. Classification (NCBI taxonomy): domain Bacteria; kingdom Pseudomonadati; phylum Pseudomonadota; class Betaproteobacteria; order Burkholderiales; family Burkholderiaceae; genus Polynucleobacter; species Polynucleobacter sp. Fuers-14. The sequence goes on from NZ_JACVPG010000021.1 coordinate 66,410, forward strand.
TCTTGTTAATTGCCACAACAATTGGAACGCCGCCTGCAAGTGCATGGTGAATCGCTTCTTTTGTTTGCGGCATCACACCGTCATCAGCAGCAACTACCAAGATCACAATATCGGTCGCCTTAGCACCACGAGCACGCATTGCCGTAAAAGCTTCGTGACCCGGGGTATCCAAGAAGGTAATCATGCCACGCGGAGTTTCCACATGGTAAGCACCGATATGCTGAGTAATGCCGCCAGCCTCACCAGTAGCTACTTTGGCTGCACGAATCTTATCGAGCAAGGAAGTTTTACCGTGGTCAACGTGACCCATCACCGTTACAACTGGAGGACGCGGCAACAACTCCGCATCATGACCGTCTGTACCGAGATCTAAATCTGGATCATCCAATTTTGCAGCAAAGGCTTTGTGACCCATTTCTTCAACAAGAATCATTGCGGTATCTTGGTCAAGCACTTGATTGATGGTGACCATTTGGCCCATACCCATCAAGAGCTTAATCACTTCTGCACTCTTCACCGCCATTGCATGAGCTAACTCAGCAACAGTAATGGTTTCTGGTACATGAACATCACGCACTATAGCTTCTGTTGGCACTTGGAAGTTGGTATCTACGTTCGCTTCAGCAATTTGACGTTGCTTCTTACGACCACCGCCTGAACGCCAACCACCAACACCACCAGAAGAATCTCCGCGCGTCTTTAGGCCACCAGGTTTCTTAGCGCCTTCTTCTTGCCAAGTCGATGATGTCTCGGAAGATTTAATAGTCTTGCCGCCAACTTTAGCAGCAGCCTTCTTCTTATCATCAGCACCTTCAACTTTTGCAGGTTTGTGCAAAGTACCTTTTTTCGCTTCTTCAGCAGCAATTTCACTTGGCGCTTTGAGAACACGTGCAGGAGCGCTCATCATGTCGCGGATTGCTAAAGCCTCAGCTTCAGCAGCAGCACGACGAACACGAATATCTGCTAATTCTTTTTCTTTGCTAGCCGCTAAATCTTTAGCGGCTTTATCTGTTGCTGCCTTTTTCTCTGCTGCCGCTGCGGCAGCAGCCGGCGCTGCATCTACAGGCGCTTCTTCTTTAGCAATTACTGGAGCCGCAACTTCTTTTTGACGTGCTTCTTCGGCGGCCTTCATTTCTGCTTCTTGACGCGCCAATAACTCAGCCTGGCGCGTTGCTTCAGCTGCGCGTTTCTCTAATTCTTCTTCAGAAATTATGGGTTTAGCTGGTGCTGCTGGAGCAACTTCTTTAGCCACTGGAATCGGAGTCTCTTCAGGCGCCTTATCACCGGCCTTAACGAGCACACGTTTTTTACGAACTTCAACTTGTACCGTGCGAGTGCGTCCAGCAGAATCCGCTTGACGAATTTCTGAACTCTCACGCTTGATTAAAGTAATCTTTTTGCGAGCGCCAGAATCTGCACTGCCATGTTCTTTTTGCAAATGCTCAAGCAGGACAGTTTTGTCCTTTTCGGTAATGCCATCGTCCTCAGAACCCTTTTCAATACCGGCCGCCTTCAACTGCTCCAAGAGGTCTGGCGCGGTACGTTTTAATTCTTTAGCGAGTACTTTTACTGTTGTTGCCATGCACTACTTCCTCTCATGAAGTAAACCAATGTTCGCGCGCTTTCATGATGAGCGTTTTCGCAGTTTCTTCGTCAATTTGTGTCGCCTCAACTAGCTCATCAACAGCTAATTCAGCAAGGTCGTCACGGGTATGTACTTGATTGTCAGCAAGCTTAGCAATCAGCTCTGTAGTCATCCCTTCCAGGGAGCGTAAATCTTGTGAAACCTCACCAATACGCTCTTCCTTTGCCAACTCCATGGTCAACAAAGAGTCACGAGCGCGGGTACGCAACTCATTCACAGTATCTTCATCAAATGAATCAATCTCTAACATTTCAGACAATGGTACGTAGGCCACTTCTTCTAATGTGTTGAAACCTTCTTCAATCAAAATATCAGCCACTTCTTGGTCTACGTCCAACTTGTCCATGAACAATTGACGTACAGAAGAAGCTTCTTTTTCAGTTTTCTCAGCAGACTCTTCAGGAGTCATGATGTTGATCTGCCAACCAGTCAAATCACTCGCCAAACGAACGTTCTGTCCACTACGGCCAATAGCGATTGCCAAATTCTCTTCGTCAACCACTACATCCATCGCATGACGCTCTTCATCAACCACGATTGATGAAACTTGAGCTGGAGCCAAAGCACCAATCACAAATTGCGCTGGATCTTCAGACCACAATACGATGTCGACCGCTTCGCCGGCTACTTCGTTACGGACAGCAGTTACGCGTGTACCACGCACGCCAACGCAAGTGCCAATTGGATCGATGCGCTTGTCATAAGTAATCACAGCAATCTTTGCGCGCACACCAGGATCACGGGCAGCGCCCTTAATCTCCAGTAAGCCCTGTTCCATTTCTGGAACTTCGTTCTCAAACAACTTAATCAAGAAGTCTGGGCAAGTACGTGAGAGTTCGATTTGTGGGCCACGTGCTTCGCGATCCACCTTAAGAATATAGGCGCGAACACGATCACCAGAGCGTAAGTTCTCTTTTGGGATCATTTGATCACGACGCAGCAAGGCTTCAACACGACCGGATTCAATGATCAGGCCATTCTTGTCGGCACGCTTGACGGTACCGGTCATGACTTTTTCGCCACGCTCAAGGTAGTCGTTCAAAATCTGTTCGCGTTCAGCGTCACGAATGCGCTGCAAGATGACTTGCTTAGCAGCTTGTGCGCCGATACGACCAAATGCTAAAGATTCAATTTCCTCTTCGATGTAGTCACCAACTTCCATGTCGGCGAGTTGCTCTTGGGCTTCAAATTGCAGAATCTCTTTGTCCGGCTCTTGCAAACCAGCTTCATTGGGCACAACCAACCAGCGACGGAAGGTTTCGTATTCACCAGTTTCACGATCAATTGAAACGCGGATATCCACGTCTTCTGTAGCGTAGCGCTTCTTGGTCGCAGAGGCCAAAGCCATCTCCAACGCCTCGAACACAATTGCTTGATCAACGTTCTTTTCACGCGCTAACGCGTCTGCCAACATGAGAACTTCTCGGCTCATGACTTTCTTCCTTTGAAATCAATAACAGGGACCAACCGAGTCTTATCGACCTCGGCTAAAGAGAACTCCAATTGAGAAGGCTGACCATCAGCACCCTCAAATACCAAACCAAACTTTGCATCCGGTGAATTCAATTCACCACTCAGCAAACCTTGTAACTCACCACGAAAATTCTTGCGACCGCCAACTGCCACGCGCAATTTCAAATCCACTTGCATTCCAGCGAAGCGCTCATAATCAGCGGCACTTTTCACTGGACGATCCAATCCTGGAGATGAAATTTCTAAACGCTCATAAGGAATGTTTTCAACTGGCAAGGTGTAGCTCAATTGATGGCTCACCTTCTCGCAATCCAAAACAGAAATCAAGCGTTCGTAATCTGGGTTTTCAATCGTGACGCGCAGCAATCCTCCGGCTTCACGCTCAATCTCTACTAGCGTGTAACCTAAGTTTTCCAGCTCTGCAGAAATAACCTGCTGATCCTTCACGACATCCCCTCATACCAAAATGGCAAAAAAAAATGGGCTTCAAAGCCCATATTCTTGAAATTCAGAACAGGCCGACTTACGTTGATCGCAACATCAGTCGGTAACTACTAAATACAGCAGAATCATGCTGTAAGACCAAAATTATAGCCTATTTGGCATAAAACCGATACAAATCAGAAGCTTTCGCCCGGATTACGGGGTTTTCTAGGTCCTTTATTGAAGGGTTTGCGCCCTTTTGGTGCGCTACGTTTAGGCCCATTTCCAGGACTCTGGGGGTTGCCCGTCACAAAAGCAGACTGCCCGTGGTGAACTTTGCTGCCTTTACTGCGGTTTTGGCCCTGACCGCCTTGACCACCCTGTCCGCCTTGCCCACTTCGACCGCCTTGACCACCCTGTCCAGGTCTGCCACCTTGAGTACGACCCCGAAAAGATCCGCGCCCTTCGCCAGAACCACTGCCGCCACCAGGTTTTCCACCTCTACCCTGATGCGTTAGGCCGTTATGGCCACTAGCAAGGGTTAGAGCATCACGGGATCCCCAGTAGGAAACGGAGGTTTGCATTGGATCTGGCTGGAAATCTTCTCCAACTGGACGACGATCTCGATTATTAGGGTTAGGGCCACGGCCCTTATCTTGAGGCTGTGGCATTTTTAAACCAGCAGACTTCATCAAGTTATAGATGCCGCCAGCCTCAATCTCTTCCCATTTGCCACGTCGGAGGCGTGGAGGTAATAAGAAAATGCCGTAACGAGTTCTAATCAAGCGAGAGACTGTATGACCAACTGCTTCGAACATACGACGCACTTCGCGATTACGACCCTCACTTAATGCAACGTGATACCAACGGTTAGCGCCTTCGCCGCCGCCCATCGCTAGGCGCAAGAATTTAGCTTGGCCATCATCGAGCGTGATACCACTCTTTAAGAGCGAAGTATTTTCTTGACTCAAGTCGCCCAAGATGCGCACGGCGTATTCACGCTCGACACCGTAACGGGGATGCATTAAGCGATTTGCTAACTCACCAGAAGTGGTGAACAACAAAAGACCTTCGGTATTAAAGTCCAATCGACCTACCGCGATCCAGCGTCCTTGACGCGGTTTAGGTAAACGATCAAATACGGTTGGACGACCCTCTGGGTCTGACTGGCTAACGATCTCACCTGCCGGCTTGTGATACATGATCACGCGCGGCGGCTTAGTCTGAATCTTGCGATGTACAGGTTTGCCATTGATACGCACTTGATCTGTTGGTCCAATACGCTGACCAATATGCGCTGGTAATCCGTTAACTGATACGCGCCCTTGAATAATCAAGTCTTCCATATCGCGACGGGATCCCATACCAACATCAGCTAATACCTTGTGCAACTTAACGGTATCTTCATCATCAGCATCATCATCTAAACCATCGAGGTCAGACCAAACTTCATCACGCAAACTGAGTGGGAGATCATCAACGTTCGCAAACTGCAGACTACTCATTTCCTCATCCGTTGGCGCATCTGAATCCTCATCTTCGCGTGAGCGTTGTGCACGCTGCGCGCGACGCTCTGCACCAGTTTGATGAGATACCTCATTCTCATTCACACTATCAGGATTTTTTAATTCCTCAACTTCAGGAGCATCTAAAGCAGCGTCAAACTCACCAGAGACAACTGAGGCAAACAAAGCCTCACTCTCAGCTGGATTGGGAGCTAATTTAGAAGATTGGTTATTGCCTTGATTATTACCGCCTTCGCGCGGACCATTGGAATCAGTACCTTCACGGCGTGGCCGATCTTTATTAAATGGGCGCTTCTTATTAAATGGGTGTTTACTACCTCCGGCACCTTGGCGGCGCGGGCGACGTTCACCACGCTCTCCGCCTTCAGACTTTTGGCCATCCGAGTTCGATGGTGCAGCATCTGCATTAGAAGGGGTTGCCGATGGATTTACTACCGGGGATGAATCGTTTTCGTTAGGGCTTGTCATTAATTATTATTTTGTTTCGTCTGGGTTGTCTTCAGACTCAGGGGTAACTTCATTAGCCTCTTCTTCAGAAACCTCAATGCTGGCTTCTTCTAAAGTGGCTTCGGTTGTCTCTTCGTCAATCTCGCTCACCTCTTGAGCATCCGCATCAATCACTACTGTCTCAACAGTGGCAGATGGATCAAACTCCATCACCGCTTGACCTAATTGCGCTGCAGCAGCCATTGGCGCCGCATCTTCCAAAATCGGCAAGCTTTGTAAATTGGTCAGACTGAGATCATCTAAAAATTGTTTGGTGGTGGCATACAAGCCTGGGCGACCAATAGTTTCTTTATGACCAATTACCTCAACCCAACCACGATCTTCTAATTGCTTCATTACGTTACTACTCACAGCAACACCACGGATTTCCTCGATCTCACCACGGGTTACAGGTTGGCGGTAAGCGATGATGGCTAAAGTTTCCATAACAGCACGTGAATACTTCGGCGGCTTTTCTGGAGTCAGGCGATCAAGGTACTCACGCATCGAAAGACGGCTTTGAAAACGCCAGCCAGTTGCGATATGCACCAATTCCATACCCTTGTCATCCCAAGCGCGTTGCAGCTCGACTAATGCTTCATCGATATCTGCCGTAGTGATGTCTTCTATAAATAAGCGAGACAAATCAGCAACGGTGAGTGGTTCCTGTGCGCACAGGAGGGCTGTTTCAATGACGCGCTTATTGTGATCGTCCATAAAATTCGGGCTACCAGGAGTAATCCTGACTAGGCTTTAAAAGGTATTTAGTAATGGGTTTTGGTGTTCTCAAGCTACTACGGACAATCCATCTCATCAATTCTTCTTGGGATATGCCCGCGCTGAAACGAAGTACTTTTCGTTCACCTTGCGCCCATTATAAGGTAGGCTCAATACAATAGCCATATGCATAAGAATTCCACAAAACCCCCTTTATCCAGGCCTCAGGCCATCCATTCCTTGGAGCGCCGTCGACTCCTTGGCCTCGGAATTGGCATGGGCGCCCTCCTTGGGGGCGTAGGTTTGAGCTCTTGCAGCCTTGTTGGGAGTAAAAAACCTGTGGTTGGCCTAGTTCTAGGCGCTGGAGCAGCTCGAGGTTTTGCTCACGTGGGCGTCATCAAGGCATTAGAAGCCCAAGGCATCAGACCCGATATTGTTGTTGGTAGTAGCGCTGGTAGCGTGATTGCCACCCTACTCGCATCAGGCGCCACTGGGAATGATCTCAATCGCTTAGCCCTCAATCTAGATGAGGCCACGATTGCCGACTGGGGCCTCCCATTTGCTGGCCGATTTGGCGGACTTATCAAGGGTGATGCCCTGCAAAATATGGTGAATCGAGAAGTGCAAAATAAATCGATTGAACAAATGCGCATCCCTTTGGGAATTGTTGCTACTGAATTGCAATCTGGCCAAGGGGTTCTATTTAGAACAGGCAATACAGGCTTAGCCGTTCGCGCATCTTGCAGCGTACCCGGAGTATTTCAGCCGGCAGTGATCAGCGGCAAAGAATATGTCGATGGCGGTTTAGTGGCACCAGTACCAGTCAGCTATGCAAGACAGATGGGGGCAACCTTAGTCATTGCAGTAAATATTTCTTCCGAGCCGGCTCATCAAGATGCCAGCGGAACCTTAGGTGTTTTGCAACAAACCATCTCTATCATGCAGAGAAGCATCAATCAGTATGAACTCAAGAGCGCAGATATCGTGATTCAGCCGCAGTTAAAGCAAATGGGTAGCGGTGATTTCAAATCCAGAAATGCCGCCATACTCGCCGGTGAAGCTGCGGCGCAAGAGCAAATGGGTTTGATTAAAGAGAAGCTGAAAGGCTAGCAACCATCAGGCTGCAGAGGGCTTGATTAAAGGCTGCGTGAATTACGCTTAAGATTTTTGACTTCGTTAAGAAGCTCTTGACGCTCAGAGTCATCGAGATTGTCGCTACCGTCTAAACGACGTGCCCCGTCAAAACGTTTATCCCAATAGAGGCTACCGAGATCATCCACTCGAACATTGGTGCCTTTGGAAGGTGAGTGAATGAATTTGTTATCGCCCACATAAATTCCGACGTGAGAAAAAGTGAGGCGCATCGTATTAAAAAATACAAGATCTCCTGGCTGCAATTCTTCACGGCTAATCGGCTTACCAACACGACTCATTTGCGTTGACTTGCGTGGCAATAAGAATCCCAACTTATCTTTGAAGACGTAGCCAACAAAGCTACTGCCATCTAATCCAGACTGCGGTAATTCTGTATCCCAGCGATAGCGCACGCCAATGACTTCCATAGCGCGGTTAATTAATTCGTCTGACTTGCCAGTCACGGTATCGGCCAAGCGGTCCGATACTCGGGCAATGTAGGAGCGCCCTGCTTGGAACATGCTTTCTTTGGGAACTACAGCATCCGCAGATGCCTCTACCGCCGTATCAACCGCATAGGCAGATACAGAGATGATGGCGCCTAAACCTAGGCCCAGCAGTTTTAAAAGAAGTGCTTTTTTCAATGACATCGGATCAGTTTAACAAAGAACCCTCAATTAACCAAGTCTTCACTCTATGCTTAAGTCTTTGTTTATAATGATAAAATTGCTTTATATCAGGGCGCATGCACCAAATTAGCCCATTCAAGGGGGGTTTGATCCGCCATCTAAGTCAACTCTGCAGCTGCAAATAGTTCCCTGGTATAGATCTGACGGGGATGCTTAATGAGGGTTTCGGTATCACCAAATTCCACCACCTTGCCCCCTTTGAGAACCATCACTTCGTGAGACATTGCTCTAATGACTGCTAGATCGTGACTAATCATGAGATAGGCTAAGTTGTACTTTTTTTGCAGCTCGGTCAATAAGGCAAGCACCTGCTTTTGAATAGAGACATCCAATGCCGAGGTGGGCTCATCTAATACCAAAATTTGTGGGCGCAAAATTAAGGCACGCGCAATCGCAATTCTTTGGCGCTGTCCTCCAGAAAATTCATGGGGGTAGCGCAGAAGCGCAGAACGATCTAAACCCACCTCTTTAAGCATATCCACTACACGTGTCTCACGTTCTGCAGTAGATAGTTTCGGAAAATGCACATCCAATCCCTCAGAAATAATCTGCAATACGTTCATGCGCGGTGACAGCGAGCCAAAGGGATCTTGAAAGATCACCTGCAAGCTAGAACGCATCGCACGTCGCTCCATAGGCATGAGTTTTTGCCAATCGCTGCCAAGCACATCAACATTGCCAGTCACTTCTGCCATTGAATCACCTAGCAAACCGAGCACAGCCATACCTAGGGTGGTTTTGCCAGAGCCAGATTCTCCAATCACACCAATGGTCTGTCCTTGCTTTAATGCAAAGCTGACTTTTTTCAACACTTTATGTGATGGCGCTTTTTTAAACCAAGAGACTGATTCTTCGCTCGGGTAAGCAACCGAGAGATCCTCTGTTTTCAACAACACTGGAGCTAATGGCATCAGAGGTGCCAGGTCGCGTACCGGCTCACTATTGACCAAGGTGCGCGTATAAGGATCCTCTGGATGTTCAAACACTTGTTTGGTTGGCCCAGCCTCCATCAAGTTACCTTGATTGAGCACAGCGACACGTTGTGCAAAATGCTTCACCAAATTGAGATCGTGGGTGATCAACAGAATGCCCATACCGCCATGATCTTTAGATTCTTCTTGGAGCTCTTTGAGTAAATCCAAGATTTGCAAACGCAAGCTCACATCTAAAGCTGTCGTAGGCTCATCGGCAATCAGTAGCCGAGGCTTACATGCCAAAGCCATCGCAATCATGGCGCGTTGTCTTTGGCCGCCTGAGAGTTGATGTGGATAAGAATGAAAGCGGCGCTCAGGCTCAGGTATTCCCGTCTTACGAAGCAAATCAATCGCGGCATCAATCGAATCCGCTTTAGATATCAAAGGTTGATAGATCTGCACTGCTTCAATAATTTGATTGCCCACAGTAAAGAGCGGGTTCAAGGCCGTCATCGGCTCCTGAAACACCATCGCAATTTCACGACCGCGAATCTCCCGAATATCTTGGATAGACATCGAGAGCAAATCTACCGTGCCCTTCCCATCTTTTTTATTCCACAGAATCTTTCCAGAGACTTTGGCGCCCTCGGGCTCTAAACGTAATGGCGCCAATGCAGTCAGCGTCTTACCTGAGCCGGATTCCCCAACCAATGCCACACGCTCACCAATGCCGATTTCTAAATCAAGATGATTGACTGCAAACTTTTCCCGACGACCCGTTCCAAATGAAATGCACAGATCTTCATAACGAAGCAAACTCATGAGCGACCTCCGCTCATTACGCCAGCCTTACGAGAATCAAAAGCATTACGCAATGCTTCACCCATAAAAGTTAATAGCAACAGAGTTGCGACCAAGACAACAAAGGTTGATAGAGAGATCCACCAGGCATCGAGATTGCTTTTGCCTTGAGAGAGCAGTTCGCCCAAGCTTGGAGTGCCCGGGGGTACACCCAAGCCTAAAAAGTCCAAACTGGTTAAGGACAAAATGGCGGCACTCATGCGAAATGGCAAAAAGGTAATCACTGGGGTCAAGCTATTAGGCAGGATGTGACGCCACATGATTTGTAAATTGGTTAAACCTAATGCTCTTGCTGCACGCACATATTCCAGGGCGCGATTGCGGAAAAATTCTGCACGGACGTAATCTGATAGACCCATCCAACCAAAAGCGGCCAACAAAATAATCAGCAGGGAAACGCTAGGATTAAAGATCGAGGCAAAAATGATGAGCAAGTACAGCTCTGGCATAGCTGACCAGATTTCTATGAGGCGCTGAGAGACTAGGTCAAACTTTCCTCCAAAGAAGCCCATTAAGGATCCAGTGATGATGCCCACACTCACGCCAACAATCGTTAGTGCAAGACCAAAAAGAATCGATAAGCGGAAACCATAGATCAGACGAGCCAAAACATCGCGCCCACGATCATCAGTCCCCAACCAGTTCTCCCATGAAGGTGGTGCTGGATTAGGCACTTGTGAAAAATAATTGAGCGTCTCATAGCTATAGTGAATCGGCGGGTAGATTGCCCAGTTTCCATTACTAGTAATGTTCTGACGAATATCGGGATCTAAGAAATCAGTTGGAGTCGCAAAGTCACCACCAAAGACAGTTTCTGGCTGACTCTTCACAATCGGAAAATAGAAATGGCCTTCATAGCGCACCACTAAAGGCTTGTCATTCGCAATCAATTCGGCGCACATCGATAAACCAAACAGGACCATAAAGATCCATAAGCTTGCATAACCCATGCGACTATTCTTGAAGCGCTGCCAACGACTCATGAGCCGCCTCCTGCACCAAACTGAATGCGTGGGTCCACATAAACATAGCAAAGATCAGAGATTAACTTAGTGAATAAGCCAATCAGAGTGAATAAATACAGAGTGCCAAAGACTACTGGGTAGTCACGACGCATTACGGACTCGTATGAAAGCAAACCGAGTCCATCTAATGAGAATAGTGTTTCGATCAACAGTGAGCCAGTAAAGAATGCGCCGATAAATGCTGCCGGGAAACCCGTTACTAAAGGCAAGAGTGCATTACGGAACACATGTTTCCACAACACTTGCTTTTCGGTAAGACCCTTTGCTCGTGCAGTCAGAACATACTGTTTACGAATCTCTTCTAGAAAAGAATTCTTGGTCAGCATAGTCACTACTGCAAAACTACCCAAAACAGAGGCGGTAATCGGCAACACTAAATGCCACAAGTAATCCATGACTTTGCCAAACAAACTCAGATCACTCCAATTATCCGAAGTAAGGCCTCGTAGCGGAAATAACTGTAAGAAACTGCCTCCACCAAACAGCACCAGCAATAAGACACCCAGCACAAAACCAGGAATGGCATAACCCACCAAGATCATGCTGCTGGTGACGGCATCAAAGCGAGAGCCATCGCGTACTGCTTTAGCTATTCCTAAGGGTATGGAAACTAAATATGTAATAAAGAAGGTCCACAGTCCAATACTGATCGAGACTGGCAACTTAGAGACCACTAAAGTCCAAACGCTTTCGTGTTGGTAGTAGCTTTCACCCAAGTCAAATCTGGCAAAGCGGCCCAACATCATGAAATAGCGTTCGAGTGGCGGCTTATCGAAACCGTATAAGGCTTTAACTTCCTCTAGACGCTGTGCATCGACACCTTGACGGCCGCGATAGGTTGATCCGGATCCGGAGGACTCGGAGCCGCCTGTTGCAGCACCGCCCTTCCCTTTTAACTCCAATACCATTTGCTCTACTGGACCACCTGGAACAAATTGCACTACTGCAAAGGTAAGAGTTAGCACCCCCAAGATTGTCGGAATCATTAGAAGCAAACGTTTAAAAATATAGGCGCGCATTTGACCTTGCATTATTTAGCCTCTTCTTTCCACCAGTTTTGCATGATCCATGCCTCGGCCGAGTAATACAAAGGAGGCTCTGGATAACGCATCTCGTGGCGAAAGGCAACGCGATGGGTTGGGTTGTACCACTGCGGCACAACGTAGTAACTATTCCACAGAACTCTATCTAGAGCTCTCGTTGCGGTTCTTAGCTGTTCCCGATTTTGTGCTTTGGTAATTTCATCAATCAAAGCATCCACCACGGGAGACTGCACGCCAATCACATTATCAGAGCCTTTTTCTTTAGCGGCCTGACTGCCAAAGCGGTCCCAGAGTTCATTTCCTGGATTTTGGGAGTCCTGAAATCTGACGGTGGTCATATCAAAGTCGTATTCATTCATACGCTTTTGATGCAAAGCAAAATCGCTGGTCCGAATATCTACTTGCACTCCCAGCTTTTCTAAGTTGCGTACATAAGCAGAAATCACTCTCAAGAAAAATCCACCATCTTCAACTATCTCAAAACGAAATGGCTCACCCTTTTCATTGCGCAATGCACCGTCACGATATTGCCAGCCCGCATGAAGAAGGAGTTCACGGGCTTTCTTCAAATTCTGGCGTAGGCTGCCAGGCGACTTAGTTGATGGCGCCGCAGGCATCGGGCCAAAGACTGCATCCGGAACCCACTGTGGGTATTTTGCTTTTAAGGGCTTGAGTAGCTTTAGCTCTGACTCTGTAGGTTTGCGAGGGCCATCAAAGTTGGCACTCAAATCACTGTTGGTGAAATAACTATTGATACGGCTGTACTGATCAAAAAATATTTGGCGATTGAGCCATTCAAAATCAAGTGCATAGCCTAAGGCTTCGCGCACACGCGCATCTTTAAAAATAGGCCGTCGCACATTCATAGCGAAACCTTGCATGCCAGCGCCATTGTGATTTAGGAATGCTTTCTTTAAGAGAACACCTTGATCAAACTTAGAGCCCACATACCCTTTAGCCCAGATCTTGGCGCGATATTCAACCAGAGCATCAAACTCCCCCGCTTTAAAGGCTTCCAGCCTAACAGCATCATCGCTGTAAAGCTTATAAAGGACTCGATCAAAGTTATAAAAGCCTACGCGGATATTTAACGGTTTTCCGAGTTGATCAGCCCAATAGTTTGGGTTCTTTTTAAAAACAATCGATTTACCTGCTTTGAAAGATTCAATCAAATAAGGCCCACTACCGATTGGCGTTTCAAAGGCAAGACTCTCAAATGGAATCACCGTTCCATCTGCTTGCTTGCCCCAGTTCCGCGAGAACACTGGGAATGTTCCTGCCAGGATAGGTAGTTCAGTATTGTCATTCTTAAAGTCGAAGCGGATGGATCGATCAGACAAAACAACCGCTTCTTTAATATCCGCAAAAGTCGTTTTATAACGCGGATGCGCTTTACCGCTCATCAAGGTATCAAAGCTATATTTAACATCAGCAGCCAAGACTGGACTGCCATCTGAAAATTTTGCCTCAGATCGAAGATGGAAGGTGACCGATTTGTGATCTTTGGCTACCTGAATATCATCTGCTAATAAACCGTAAATACTGGAGACCTCATCAGCGCTTCCCTCGGCCAATGACTCAAACATCAATTCAATACCGGGAGCGGTGATACCTCTCAGGGTAAATGGGTTGAATTTATCAAAGCTCGTTCTTTGCCCTGGATTTGGCAAGACCAGGGTTCCACCGCGGGGAGCATTGGGATTAACGTAATCAAAATGGGCAAATCCATCGGGATATTTAGGCTTGCCGTATTGTGCAATCCCTTGTCCTGCCAGAGCTATATTGGCCCCTAGCCCCGCTAGCAGGGCTAGCAGCAATAAATAGGCAATTTGTCGAATGGGCTTTAAGGTGGGCATATATGCAACAATTGTAGATAGCTAATCATATTTGAAGTAAAGGACACAACATGGGCTTTCTCACCGGCAAAAAAATCCTCATTACCGGCCTCCTCTCCAACCGCTCTATTGCCTATGGCATAGCCAAGGCCTGCCACCGCGAAGGTGCTGAACTAGCCTTTACCTATGTAGGTGAGCGCTTTAAGGACCGTATCGTTGATTTTGCAAAAGAATTCAATACCGAACTGATTTTTGACTGCGATGTGGGCAGCGACGAACAAATCAGCGCCCTTTTTAAGGATTTAGCCAAATCCTGGCCCCAATTTGATGGTTTTGTACACGCGATTGGCTTTGCGCCACGCGAAGCAATTGCTGGCGATTTCTTGGAAGGTCTTTCTCGTGAAGGCTTCAAGATTGCTCACGACATTTCTGCTTACAGCTTCCCAGCAATGGCAAAAGAAGCGCTCCCGATGTTGCGTGATAAATCCTCATTACTCACATTGACTTATTTAGGATCCATGAAGAATGTTCCTAACTACAACACTATGGGTTTAGCAAAAGCATCGCTTGAAGCATCCGTTCGCTACCTCGCTGGCTCAGTTGGCCCTAAAGGCATTCGCGCTAACGGCATCTCTGCTGGCCCAATTAAAACTTTGGCCGCTTCTGGCATTAAAGGCTTTGGCAAGATTTTGCAAGCGGTTGAGGAAACTGCTCCACTGCGCCGTAATGTGACGATTGATGATGTAGGCAATACTGCTGCATTCTTATTGTCTGACTTAGCCAATGGCATCACCGCTGAAATCATTTACGTTGACAACGGCTTTAGTCAAGTGGTTGGCGGAATGGATGAAGTTTGAGCATTCCAATGCGCGAGGCCCTGAAGTTTTGGGCTAAGCTAGGCTTCATCAGTTTTGGTGGGCCAGCAGGACAGATTGCCGTTCTACACCAAGAGTTAGTTGAAAAGCGTCGCTGGATTTCTGAGCGGCGCTTTTTACATGCGCTGAACTACTGCATGCTATTACCAGGGCCAGAGGCCCAACAGCTAGTGACCTATATTGGCTGGCTCATGCACCGCAGCTGGGGCGGTATCCTAGCGGGTACGCTCTTTGTGCTGCCTTCCCTGTTCATTTTGATTGGGTTGTCGTGGGTATATCTCACCTTCGGACAAGTCCCCTGGATTGCCGCCATCTTTTTTGGCATCAAACCTGCAGTGACTGCAATCGTGTTGCACGCTGCCGTGCGAATTGGTAAACGCACAATTCATAACCAAGCACTCCAATGGATCGCTCTTGGATCTTTTCTAGCCATCTTTATTCTGAATCTCGCTTTTCCCATCATCGTACTGATTGCAGCAGCAATCGGATACTGGGGTGGTAAACGCTATCCAGAATATTTCCAACAAGCTGGTGGGCACAGCACAAAAGAAGCAAAACAATTTGGTAGCGCCATCATTGATGACGACACCCCTACTCCCGAGCACGCCAAATTTACTTATTCAAAAGCGGTCCGTCATAGCCTTGTCGCATTTACTTGCTGGCTCCTTCCTATTGGTGTATTAATAGCCATCTTTGACTGGAAGACCTTGTACCCAAATATCGCGTGGTTCTTTACCAAAGCCGCCTTGATGACTTTTGGTGGTGCGTACGCAGTTCTACCCTACGTATACCAAGGAGCAGTCGAACACTTTCATTGGCTCAGCGCCAACCAAATGATTGATGGTTTAGCGCTAGGTGAGGCTACGCCAGGACCACTCATCATGGTAGTGGCTTTTGTTGGTTATCTTGCAGGACATATCCAACACCTCATTGGCAATACCAATCCATTTTGGTTTGGGGTGCTTGGTGCTTGCGTTGCCACTTGGTTTACTTTTTTACCCTCCTTCTTTTTTATCTTAGTAGGCGGTCCGTTAATTGAGTCAACACATGGCAAGCTAGGATTTACAGCCCCGCTAACAGCAATCACAGCGGCAGTCGTTGGTGTCATTGCTAATCTAGGCCTCTTCTTTGCTTATCACGTCTTTTTACCAAGGGGCTTTGGCGGCTCGATCTCTTGGATCTCGATTTTGATCTGCGCTCTAGCTGGTTTAGCTTTATTTAAGTTTCAAAAGGGTGTTCTTTCGGTATTGGGCGGGTCAGCCTTAGCTGGATTACTCTTCTACTACATCTCTATTTTGATAGGGTGAGTTTTTTCACAAGATTGGCATAATGGAACTTATGCGAATCGAACCTCAAACTATCACCCACCTGCAAGAATGGCTTGGTAAAACCGAGTCTCTGCAAGATACCGTCACAGCAGCCCCCGTGCGCGCATTATCCGCAACCTTAGATCGCGATGATGCTGCACCAAGTAAGGGAACTTTTTTACCTGAGCTGTGGCACTGGTTGTATTTTCTGCCCCACGCCCGCGAATCCGAAATCGGACCTGATGGTCATCCAAAACGTGGTGGCTTTCTTCCGCCAGTTCCACTACCTCGTCGTATGTGGGCAGGTAGCCGCATTGAATGGTTAAAACCACTTGCTGTTGGCGACGAGATTGAACGCGTTTCCACGATTGAGTCAGTAACCCATAAAGCAGGTCGCACCGGTGATTTAATTTTCGTATTGGTCAATCACAAAATCTCCAACCAGAACGTTCTAGCGATTATTGAAGAGCATGACATTGTGTATCGGGATGCGCCCGGGCCAGACGATAAACCTGTTGCCCCTACTGCCGCACCGACGGATGCTAAATGGAGTAAAACAATTACACCTGATGACGTACTTCTATTTCGTTATTCAGCATTAACTTTTAATGGCCATCGCATTCACTATGATCGCAAATATGTCACTGAAGTTGAAGGCTACCCCGGTTTAATCGTGCACGGCCCTTTGATTGCGACACTATTGGTAGATCTAGTGCGCCAAAGCATTCTAGGATGCAAGCTTAAAAGTTTTGAGTTCCGCGCTATACGCCCTACTTTTGATATCAACATCTTTAAAGTCAATGCCAAGCCGGATCTAGAAAAAGATCCGAGTGGAAAAACCATTTCCATTTGGGCGGAGGACCATGAAGGCTGGCTCACTATGCAAGCAACCGGTGTTCTAGCCTAAACACATGAAGGTTTACTGATGACCACTCAACACCTTTCTCGTGAGCTAGCTAGCTTTGCGGCCAATTTAAAAGCTGCAGATATTCCAAGCGACGTCATGAGCCGCGCCGAAGACCTATTGGTTGATTGGTTTGGTTCAGCTATTGCTGGCAAAGGCTCGCGCCCAGTGGAACTCATTACTCAGTTTGCCCAAAATATGGGTGGGTTTGATGCAACACACGCTGGCCCCTCTGAAGTTTTAGTTTCTCGCAAAACCTCTAGCCCCTTTTTAGCGGCAATGGCTAATGCAGCAGCATCACATGTTGCAGAACAAGACGACGTCCACAATGGATCAGTCTTTCATCCAGCTACGGTGGTATTTCCTCCAGCATTAGCCTGCGCGCAAGCCATTGGCGCTTCTGGTGAAGATTTATTGGTTGCTGCAGTGGCAGGCTACGAGGTAGGTATTCGGGTTGGGGAATTTTTAGGTCGCTCTCATTACAAAGTGTTTCATACCACCGGAACGGCCGGCACATTAGCTGCTGCTGCGGCAGCTGGTCGCCTACTCAAACTCAATTCAGAACAAATGCTCCATACCTTTGGCTCTGCGGGGACTCAATCAGCCGGCCTTTGGGAGTTTCTGCGTGATGCCGCAGACTCCAAACAACTACATACCGCCCATGCGGCCTCCACTGGCTTAATGTCTGCCTATATTGCACAAGCTGGCTTTACAGGTGCTGAACATATCCTGGAAGGCAAGCAGGGATTAGCGGCAGGCATGTCAAGCGATAGTGACCCCAGTAAATTGGTTGATCGTTTAGGTACTCGCTGGGCTTTAGCAGAAACAAGCTTTAAGTATTACGCCTCCTGTCGTCATACTCACCCCGCTGCTGACGCCCTACTTCAAGTCATGTTGGTAAACAAACTAACGCCTAACGATATTGCGAAAGTAGAAACCTTGGTTCACCAAGGTGCTATTGATGTATTGGGCCCGGTAACTGACCCTGCTACCGTGCATCAGTCTAAGTTTTCTATGGGAACGGTCCTCGCTTTGGTTGCACATTACCAATTTGCTGGCCTGCAAGAATTTGATCAGCACTTTCATGATGATGCAATCTGCGCCTTCCGTGAGCGCGTCTCGATGACTCTCGATCCAGAGGTTGATAGTGCTTATCCGCAACGTTGGATTGGCAAAGTCAAAGTTCATCTGAACAATGGACAAATTCTGGAGGGTCGCGTAGACGAACCTAAAGGCGACCCTGGCAATACCCTATCTCGCATAGAGATAACAGACAAGGCAATGCGCCTAGCTGCTTTTAGCGGGGGTGCTAGCCCAACAGAGATGAGTAAAGCAATTGATCTCTTGTGGAATATCCGCAAACAAGCCAAGATAGGCTTTCTACTGCCATCCGCATAAGTAAACCCACTACTCGCTCCCTTATTTTCTAGATTGATATGAACCCACTTGATACACCACTAGGCTTTAGCACTAACTTTCTATTTGTACCAGGCACTCGTCCTGAACGATTTATCAAAGCCCTCGATAGTGGTGCTAGCGGTGTTGTCTTGGATTTAGAAGATGCCGTTGCGGAGGAAGACAAAGAGAGTGCGCGTGACGCCATTCGCACTGCATGGCCTAGCTTTAGTCCTGAGCAAAAGAAGCGTCTAGTCATTCGTACAAACTCACCTGGTAGTAAATTTTATTCAGGCGATTTAATTCTCGCGCAACAACTTGAAGTTGCCTGTCTATTGATTCCCAAAAGCGAATCACTCGACCAAATTAATGGTGCCGCCCTCATACTCCCCAATACTGCAATTATTCCCATGATTGAAACGGCAATTGGCTTGGATAAACTGAAAGAAATTGCATACTCCAACCAAGTGATTCGCCTTGCTTTGGGTAATTTAGATTTACAAGCGGATCTGGGCATGGTCTGCGACCGCCAAGAGATCGAATTACAAACAGCTCGGTTTCAGATCGTTTTAGCATCACGACTTGCACAGATTGCCCCTCCTATTGATGGGGTTACACCATCTACTGACGACATTGAGCGCATTACCGATGACTCAGAACGCGCAAAGCGTATGGGTTTTGGCGGAAAAATCTGTATTCACCCAAAACAAGTGGCTATCGTCATCAAGGCATTTACGCCAACCGAAGAAGAACTAGCCTGGGCCCAACGGGTCGTTGAGGCAGATGTGGCCTCCAAGGGCAGCGCTGTAAAGCTAGATGGCCGTATGATTGATCGACCCGTGGTGCTACTAGCCAAAAGAACCCTGGCAATTGCTGGTAAACACTAAGAGTTTCCTATGTCTAAGGAGTTGCAAAACTGGCAAAATGACCCAGAGTTGTTTTGCACTCATATAATTTTTATAACTACTACTAGAGACTAAAATGAAATTACGTAAATCACTATTTGCCGGTTTCTATGCAATCACTACCCTAGGATTTATTGCAGGTAATGTGTTAGCTGCAGATCCCTATCCAAATAAGCCCATCACCTTGGTTGTACCTTTTGCTGCCGGCGGACCTACAGACGCTGTTGCCCGTCTGATTGCCGTGCCGATGGGTAAAGAGTTGGGTCAAACCGTTATTGTTGAGAATACTGTTGGCGCAGGCGGCACCATTGCAGCCACCCGAGTTGCGCGTTCCGCTCCAGATGGCTACATGATTTTTATTCATCACATGGGCATGGCTACTGCGCCGGCTTTGTATAAAAAATTGAACTTTGACCCGATGAAGGACTTTGAATACATCGGCCAAGTCGTGGATGTACCAATGGTGCTTTTGGGTCGCAAGAATTTCCCACCAAACAACTTTAAAGAATTAGAGACCTACATCAAGGCCAATAAGGATAAAGTGACGCTAGCTAACGCTGGTCCTGGTGCGGTGTCTCAGTTGTGCGGCCTTTTATTTATGTCGCGTGAAGGCGTGGAATTAACAACCGTTCCCTACAAAGGAACCGGCCCTGCATTAACCGATTTGCTTGGTGGCCAGGTTGACCTACTCTGCGATCAGACCACGCAGACTGTTCCTTATATTAAAGATGGTTTAGTAAAAGCCTATGGTGTTACCACACCAAAACGCCTGCCAGCCTTACCGAACATACCCACCTTGGATGAACAAGGCTTGAAAGGTTTTGAAGTAAAAGTTTGGCACGGTATGTATGTCTCTAAAGGCACGCCTCCAGCAGTTGTCAATAAAATCAATAAGGCGCTTAACGTTGCTTTGAATGACCCTGAAGTAAAGGCTCGTTTAGCAGAGTCCAATATTGAAATTGTTCCACCAGCTAAGAGAACTCCAAAAGGCTTGCAAGAATATCTTGAGGCTGAGATTAATAAATGGGGTCCTGTAATTCGCAAGGCTGGAGCCTATGCTGATTAAGGACTTACCTTAGAAATAAAAAAGCCAGCATCTTGAACTGACCCCCAGTAGTTGGACAGTTTAGTTAGGTTAGCACGAGGGATTGAGTTCGGTAATTTACCGGGCTTAATCCCTTTAGTTTTTGTTTGATTCGATCATGGTTGTAGTAGTGGATGTATTCCTCTAGCTTTGCCTTAAATGACTGAACATCCTCAAACTTCTTTTGATAGAAGAACTCGGTCTTCATAATCCCAAACCAGTTCTCCATGACAGCGTTATCTAGGCAATTGCCTTTTCTGGACATGCTTTGAGTAATGCCTTGCTGGTGAAGGGCCTGTTGATAAAGCCCCATCTGGTATTGCCAACCCTGGTCTGAGTGCAACATAGGCTTGTCTTTTGGTCCCAGTTGTTTAAATGCGCTTTGGAGCATTTGCATTACTGAGCTAATCTGTGGTCGATCGGCAATCTCATAGGAGATGATCTCTTGGTTGTATAGATCTAAGATCGGTGAGAGGTATACCTTCTCACCCCTGATGTTGAACTCCGTCACATCAGTAACCCACTTCTGATTGGGTTTACTGGCCGCAAAGTTACGCTCTAATAAGTTCGGTGCCACCTTACCGATAGTGCCTTTATAGGACCGATAGCGCTTAGGGCGAACAGTGGACTTTAGGCCAAGTTGGCCCATCAGCTTTTGCACGGTCTTGTGGTTTAAGTATTGCTGTTGATTGCGTAGCTCTAGTAGCACTCGCCGATAGCCATAGCGACCCCGATGGGCATTAAAGATCTGGGTGATATGCTCTTTAGCATCCTGATAAGGATCGGCTTTACTACTGGCATCCCGCCAGTAGTAATAGACGCTTCTCGCCATCTTGGCAATCTGGAGTAAATCTAGTAAACGGTAATGCAGCCTTAACTCAGTAATTACTTGGGCTTGCTCTCTTTTACTGCTTTGCTCTGAGCTAAGGCTTCTAACTTTTTTAGGTAAGCACTCTCTGCCTCGGCATACTCTAAGCGTCTTCGCAACTCTGCCGGCGTGAGCTCAGAGATCGGCTTTTTGAGTAATGCTTTGATATTAAATTGAGACATCGGCGGTCGTCCTCTCGGTCGATTGGCAAGGGCTGTAATACCGCCTTCATTGTAGAGTTTTTGCCACTGCAAAATCGTAGTCATACTCCCAATGCCGAAGTGGGCGGCAGCTGGCCTTGCTGATATCTGGTGCGCAGCCATGTGCTGCAGAACTTGGACTTTAAAATCTGGGGAGTAGCGTTGGAAGCTGGGGTTAAGACCGCTATGACCATGGGCTTGATAGGCCAAGACCCATTTGCGGACATCTGAATGGCTAATCTTAAATAGGTGACCTACCCGCCTAAGACCGCCTGACCTTAGAAACTCTTTAACTACCTTTAGCTTGAACTGCTTGCTGTACTTGCTCATAAAACAAAACCCCCTTGGTTGGACATAATGTCCAACTTTTGGGGGTCAGTTCATCTCGCTGGCTTTTTTATTGTGCTGAGTTCTTATTTACAGGGGTAATTATCAGCAAAGAAACGCATTAAAGTTTTAGCTGCTTTCTCTTTATTAAACTGAGGGTTTGTCTTGGTCCATACCAGGAACTTTTGCAAGACCTCATTACGAGTCTCGCTCTTATTTACAAAACAAATGGCTGGCTTGGCATCTGGACGACGATTCGCCAAGTATCCCTGATAGACTCCTTCGCCAAAGCCAAAACAAAAACTGCGGCCTTGCTCATCATCAGGATTTTTGCAGAGCTCAACAAATGCAGCAGTACTAGCATCATCCGCCGGGAGATCCTTCTGCGCAAATGCACTTGGAGCAAAGGAAAGGATGGATGCAATAAGTACAAATGTTGCTGTGAATTTTTTCATGATTCTTTTCTCTCAATAAATGTTAACGCCTAAAACCGCTCATGTGCCCACCGCCAAAGCCGCTCATATGGCCACCACCGCCTCCACCGCCACCAAATCCGCCCATATGTCCGCCACCACCACCGGCAAATCCACCCATATGACCACCGCCAAATCCACCATCTCGCCCACCCTCGTCAAAGCTACGTGAGCGATCTTGATTACCATCAAAGCGTGCCTGATCTCGCAAAGCGTTTTCTTGAGCGGCCTCGCGATAGATATTGGGATTAGATCTATCCATCTGGGCATCATTGCGCGCTTCTTGATTTAATCGCGCTGCCTGACTTCTTTCTTCAGGAGTTGCATCTTTCTGAAAAGCATTATTAGCGCGCTGACCATCCATTCTGGCCGCCTGCCTCTCCTCTGGAGTAGCTTTATTTTTCCAGTCGTTCAGCAAGCGCTGCTGGTTAGCAACATTTGCTGGTCCGATAATTGCACGAGAGGGTATGCGCCCAGATGCATTGATGTTCGTAGAATTAATCGTGCCATTATTCCAATTGGGTTGCGTCCAAAAATCATCGCCGATCATAAATCCCGCACCAAAAGTCATCAGACCCCAAGCTGGGTTGTAGATAGGATACGGAGGGTACTCTGGATATGGCCAGGGCCCATAAACAACTGTGGGGTTATAGGTTGGGATGTAAACTACTTTTGTATTGGCTGGGCTGATCAAGACGTTCCCATCCGCATCAGCTGTTACGGTAATTTGCTTATTAGTCTTTAGGGTACCGGCCTTAACAGCCATTTTTCTGAGAGCTTGAACTGCTTTCATGGTATCTGCGGCTTGGAGCTTATAAGCATTACCTAAATTCTGGGTCCACTGCAATTTATTGCCCATCATATTGAATGCTTTTGGAAACGACATTAAAGATTTAACACTATCGTTCCAAGATTGGGCCTTGAGTGCATTTTGCAGATCATCACCCGCCAATGAAGCATTGCTAGCTCGCCAATTATGAGCTTCTGCTACCTCTAACGGGTAGGTTGAGGCCAGCAGCATCAGCGACAGCAAAGAATCGGGATACAGCGCAATTGGCGAGACCAATGACTGTAATTGCTCTGAAGAAATAGTTTGCGGGCCAGCGTTGTAGCCGGATCCAGCGTATCCTCCGCCTTGCACATAACCTTGAGGGTAATATCCGCTAGATTGATAAGGATCAGGGCTCATAACGCATCCATTGAGAAGGGATCCAAAAGTGATCATTACTAACGTTAGCAACCCCACTTTCTTACTCAACACAGAAATACTTTGTTGACTTGTCTGCTTCATATCTGCCTCAGCATTGATCTATATAAATTCAATAACTCACTAGATGCATATTACTTTACAAACTTGCGTTTGATGAGTCCTAACCCGGTCTAAACAAATATCCAGAGCGGGCTTTGTCCCTTTTCCTTCTATACATCATGCCAATACAGGCGCATATAGCCCAGATGGTCAAGAATGGATCCAGCAAGTAATCCCAAAGATTGGCAGACTCATGCCAATGGACTGTCCAAGCAAGAATGGCGATAGCAATAATCCATACACCCTTCATCCAATTTGCCAAGCCACAGACTAGGGCAAAAAATAGGACCGCAATTAAGAATGGTATGGATCCGTAACCCCATGCATAAGGATCGACCATTCCCAAGCCCAGGGCAAATGGATAAAAACATAATGCGATGATTGCCACCACAAATTTAAAAACAATCGGTGCAGGCTTATTGGCTGGTAGCAATGAGCCCCACAACAATAAAGTCAGCACGATGCTCAGATCACCAGTCAAGCCACGCACATAGGCAACCAAAGGTAAATTCATACCAAATGGCCAAAACAGAATATTTCCCATCAGAAGGACTAAAAGTACTTTGATAGCGAATGGAAAAGCATTTGGAGAAAACTTTTGCAAGATCCAAATACCCACTACCGCACAGGAAATGGATAATTCAATCAAAGCTATGATTTGCATGAACTGATTCATTGCTGCACCTCCTGATAAACCGCATCTGCTTCAGCACTGTTTATTTGCTGATAGGCATGTCTTAGCCAAGCACCAGAAAAATAACGATGTCGGATCTTCTTGCGATCCCAGGTATAGACTAAATGTACATCATCACCGTCTACAGTGATTAAGTAAGGGTATGAGAACTCTTTACGTTGAGCTTCAGATATAGCTTCATCGTCCTCCAATACCTCAACGGTTTGCCATTGCCCAGATTTAACATCGCTCATCAATAAGACCAAACGATAGCGCCCATTTTCAATATTGTTTAAAACCAAAATGCGAGCACCGCTTTTGAGAACAAGCCCAGCAACTGCAGAATTGGGATTGGCAATATCCAAATCTTCTGTCTGCTGCCATGTTTGACCCGCATTTTGGGTATGACTAACCGGGATTTTCTTTGGTAACCCAGAGCTCCGTGTTTGCCGGAAATATGCACTGGCATCTTGCGCGTCATTTACAAATACGAGTGGCTGAATCGCACCGCGCCCAGAACTCATACGACGTTTATCGATTACTTGACCTGCCTCTATTCTGAGAAACTCGCCAAAACGCCCTATCCATTCATGATAGGCAGGCAATCCTAGTAGGCCATCAGCGAACATTACATTAGGGGATTTCACGAGGGTACTTAAATTCAGTAACGGGGAGCTAATGAGGCGTTGCGGCTTACTCCATGTCAAACCTTCATCATCCGAAGTTATTGCAGAAATTGAGCTACCCGCCCAACCGCCAATAGAGACGGTGACGAAGAACAATTGCAGACGTCCATCAGCCAATCTGGCAGGTACAGGATTGCCTAACTTGGCGATATAACGTGAAAGCCCCTTCTCTGCACTAATGCGATCCATCACAACAATGGGTGCACTCCAGCTAGAAGACTTCGGGTCATATACGGAGCTGTAGATCGATACATCAGCAGCACCTTCGCGACTACCGGCAAACCAAAAAGCTCTCACTGCACCATCCTTGAGGGCAATCATTGAAGCTGCATGGACTGAGGCAGCGCCAGTATCAGGAAGCCAACGTGATTGCGGTACGGAAATATTAATCTTGATGAGATCTTTTGTCTTCGTTACTACAGGCCCATCCAGAACATCATCTACTTGGAAAGAAGGAGTAGCAAATGGCGCCCATACTGGGCGACTATCAATATGCAGAAAGCCAATCACTGCAGCAAGCAACAAAAAACAAAGAGCAATGACACGACTCATCTACAAACATCCTTTAAGTTCGATAAATCTGGGTTCGCTACCGGTGTAGAGATCAGGTATTCATTAACAAATAAATATTTACCAATATGCCCCATCAACATTTCCTGAATTTCTTCATTAGAGTGACGGGCCCTCATCTCCATTCTTTGTCCAACAATCTTACAAGAATCACATAGTGCAGGCTGAGTGCCCAAAGAAGTGTGCACCGCAACTAGAGGGTAGGCGGATGTCAGAGTTGCGACATCACTAGCATCTTTCGCTAAATAGCCATGCAGCTTCGCACCTGGTAGCAACAATCGATACTCCTCATCCTTGGCTCGATAGTCACAAGGAATCCAAACATCCCTGCCTGCCAACCGAGTAATCGTTTCTACCGAGTAGCGCCCTAAGCGCCCTTCTAATGGAGCAAGACTACTAGTCAACCCGCAATAAACCAAAAAGCAGGCTGCCAAAGAAATGGTTTTAGTGAAACGCCGATTTAGTAAGCCAAGCAAGACCAGCAATATTCCTGCCGCCATGAGAATCCAATGACAATAGGAATAAGTCCATGCGCCAGCATCACCCATAAATTGTGAGAACTGAAGATTGATACCAATCCAAAGCAAGAGCGATAACACCAGTAATTGCAAGGGCAAGGCAATGCGGAAGCCCCATAAAGGCAACTTATCCCAATATAAGGCAATCAGCGCCGCAAAGGCTGGCATCACTGGCAAAAGATAACGACCTGAACGCTGACTAGGTAAGCTGAACACAATAAAGAACGCTGCTATCAAAAGCAGTAATAGCACCTCTTCTAAATTCAGAAAGCGACGTGTACGCCAGCATTGCATCAAACTTGATATCAATACAAAGCTAAATAAGCCTGCATTAGCAATCGTCGTCAAAATTAAAAGCCAAATGCTGTCTCCACCGCGCAGCAAATCCATCAAATAACTAGACTGGCGAGCAGCAAACTTACCGGCATTCTCGCCCAGTACAAATTCGTTCCAAACAGCCACTGGATATGGATCCATGGCAAACCACAAGGCAAATACCCCTAGAGCAAGTACAGCAATCAGGATCAACTTATATAGGTCGCGGATGAGTACTTGAGGAATGCTCCACTGCCGCCAGCGCCAGTAATACAGCCCCAAAGCAAAAGTAGCAGGAACGATGTAGGCAAAAGATTTTGCAAATAGTGCAAGACCAAAACAAATCCCCGCCATCAATGGGAAAAAGAGTTTAGATTCAAACGCACTCTTACCCCAATACAAAATCGCCATAAATGGTAGCGATACCCAAAATACTTCTGGGGGGTCCGCTAAGAATGGTCGACCGTAGCGATAGGTTGCAAAAAAGGAAAGCCAAACTAATGCCGCCAATATTCCAGTTTGCGTTTTGCCACTGAAACGTCGGACTGCTAAAAATAAGAAAAATGCCGTTAGTGCGGTATATAAAACACTAGGCCAACGCAAATTTGCCAAACTCCATTCGCTTGCCCAATGCGTACTAGCAATACCCTGCCAAAATATCAGTGGCGGCTTAGTGTTTTTAATGCCATCCATTTCAGACTGCAGTGGCAGCCATTGGGCCGAGTCCGCCGTCATGCGCACAATATGCATATAGGGATACTCATCACCGTTTTTTGGCGCAAATCGGCTATCCAAACCATAAAGGTAGGTAAATACACCTAAAAGGAGTATCAATAAGGCGGAACGGTAAGAAAATGAAATTCTCATACCCGTAGTTTATAGGGCTTATAGGAAATTCCAACAAAATACATCAGGCCCGCATTTTCGAATGAGCTTATGAAAAATGAATCTGAGGTAAGCGCTACTTTTTATGGATTTCTTGATTAAGATACTCATAAAGCAATACACCTATGAGTCAAAAAAATAATTCGAATGGAGAAAGGCCGCATGCGAGCACTGTTTTCAAGACCCGGAATCGTAGTATCGACATATATTGGATTGTGTCTATGGAGCAGTCTTTCTTTAGCGCAAAATCCAGATGCAAGCAATTTATATAAACGTAGTCTTGCAGCAACCTGCGCAAATTGTCATGGCACTGACGGAAACGGTGTTGTTGATGGCAACATCCCACTCATCAACAATCTTACTCACGCGCAAATATTAGAAAAATTGATGGCTTATAAATCTGGGTCATTGGACGGCACTATCATGCCGCAGCTTACCAAGGGCTATACCGAAGAACAGCTTAATACCATCGCCAATCAACTTGGCAAGAACTAACAAGGAAGCCCACCATGGATCGTCGACACTTTATAGGTCAGAGCACCGCCGCACTTGGTTTGCTGGCAGGCTTTTCTGGTCAAGCCCACGCTAATTTACAAAAGGCAGAAATCCTTGTGATTGGCGGAGGATATGGTGGCGCTACCGCTGCTAAATATTTACGCTTGTTCTCTAACAACACTGCTAAGGTGACATTGATTGAGCCCAATGCAGCCTTTGTTTCCTGCCCACTATCTAATTTAGTTGTAGGTGGCTCACGCACAATATCTGAAATCACGACCCCTTATGACAATCTGAGTAAGCGTCATGGCGTGAAGATCATTCAGGACAGCGTCTCCAGCATCGACCCCGATAAAAAAACAGTCAAGCTTGCCTCTGGGAAAACCTTACGCTATGACAAAGCGATCGTTTCACCCGGTGTTGCCTTAATGATGAACAGTATTGAAGGACTGGCTCAAGCCAATACAGCAGGCGTTACCCTCCAGGCCTGGAAAGCAGGCCCCGAAACAGTAGCCCTACACAATCAACTGGCAGCAATGCGCGATGGTGGCACCTTCGCAATCAGCGTTCCAGAAGCCCCCTATCGCTGCCCTCCAGGACCTTACGAGCGAGCCTGCCAGGTAGCAAACTATCTTAAGCACCACAAGCCTAAGTCTAAAGTTCTCATTTTGGATGCTAACCAAGATGTCACTTCAAAAGGTGCGCTCTTTAAGAGGGTGTGGGCAGAACAGTACCCAGGATTGATTGAGTATTTGCCCAAATACAATGTCACCGCCGTGGATGCAAAAACAAAAACTTTGAAATTTGAAGTGCAAGAAGATATTAAAGCAGATGTTTTAAATCTTCTACCGGCGATGAGCGCCGGTGAGATTGCCGTCAAAACTGGGTTAGCAAATTCTAACGGCCGCTGGGTTAATGTGAATTATCTCAACTTTGAATCTACTGCACAAAAAGACATTCATGTCTTGGGTGACTCGATTCAAGTAGCGCCAGCAATGCCTAAGTCAGGGCACATGGCCAATCAACATGCCAAAGTGGCGGCTGCCGCGATTGTGGCTGAACTCAGTAACTGGGAAGTTAATCCAGCGCCAGTAGTGAACAATACTTGCTACAGTTTTGTGAACGAACGAGAAGTAATTCACGTGGCTAGCGTTCATCAATACAGTGCCGCTAAGAAAACTTTTGAGCCTGTTCATGGTGCAGGCGGACTATCTCCGGCACCCTCAACACTTGAAGGGGTATATGCCTGGGGCTGGGCTCATAATATTTGGGCGGACAGCCTGGGTTGATCTAAGTCAATACTTCCAAAAAAAGGGGGCTTGGCGCCTCTTTTTTTGTTTACATGGCTGCATAGATACCTATACTAAACAAAACAGATTAAAAAACTCGGAGGCTTAATGAATATGACCCCTACCTCACCAAAAGATGCATCCAAATTAGAAGATGCCATTGAAAGATGGACCGTTCCCATTGGAAACTTATTTGTCTCTTTATTTCATCGGATTGCATTATTTGGAATCGGTGCCGCAACCGTTTGGTCAGCAGCTGTTGCGTTCCTGGGTATGGTTAATAAAGGATCGGCTTCAATCGAAGACCTGCTCTTGCTATTTATCTATCTCGAAATTGGCGCCATGGTCGGGATTTATTTCAAAACCAATCATATGCCAGTTCGCTTTTTGATTTATGTAGCGATTACTGCAGTAACTCGCCTCATCATTGACTTAGTTAACACCAAGCACGAGGCTGATATGGCGATCCTCTTTATGGGGCTTACCATTCTCATTTTGGCTCTGGCTAATGCAGTAGTTCGTTACGCTTCATTTAAATTTCCCAGCAGAAATGGTGATAGCGAATAAAGCCCTATAAGTCAGGATCAATGCCTTCATCAAATTGATAGGGGTGCACGCCCCTATTCAAGCAATTACGCACATAATCAATGCTAGCTCGCAAGGCATAGTAGTCGCTAGACAGGCGCTTAGAAACTTTAATATTTAAAGCTTGATACTCAAGTAAATTAAGCCTCTTTAGATATTCATCCCGCTGTTGATCGTCAAACCCATTCAGTAATTCTTGCTCCAAGGATTTTAAAGAAACATATAAGCGATTGATCTTATTTTGCATGCGCTTAGCGCGATATCCTGGCAGAGCCTGTAAAAGCGGATAGCCCAATACACAGAAAGGCAGCAATACAAAAATGAGGCGATTAATAAGCTCGGCCACCCAGAACGGGAAATAGGCTACCAATAAGGGGTAATTATTTTTCTCGTAATGAATTGCGACGGGACTTTCAGGCAACATGGAATCTTTAAAGGATGGAAACTCTCCGCGCTCAGCAAAGAAAGATTCTTTGCCATTAATCTGTCTGGCAGCTTCTAAAAATAGAAATTGAATCGCCGGATGCATGCGATCATCAATCAATAGATTTGTTGTTGTTGCCAACAGCTTCATATCCGTAGATGGAAAGTTACGTGGCAAATTAAAAGCCCCTTGGGGGACATCCAAAATATTGAGATAAGGCATTAATTTGACGTAGGCTGCCGCACGTTTAAAAGTGACTAAATGCAACGACTTATCGTTTAACAAGGCCTGTACATTGGGAGCATCATAGGAATCCACAATAAAGGTTCCATCTATCTCGCCCGCCTGTAGTCCTTTCACCGCATCATGCCCAGCAAGATTGAGAACTTGCACTCCTTTTTCATAGCCGGCGGCCTTCAGTATTTTGGTTGACTGAGCATAGGTACCGCTGCCCTCAATTCCGACAGAAATCTTTTTATTGGCAAAATGTTGAAATACGACGCCAACCGAATCGGACTCGGTAGCCTTTAGCTCCGAACCTCGATAAAAAAACCAAATAGGATCATAGGCAATTGCACCCAAGGACTGAATTCCAGTTACTTCCTTAGCGTGGTCTACTCCAGCCTGAACAAAAGCAACTTGTACGGGGTCATCACGATCTGCTAAGCGATCAATATTTTCTTGCGCGCCTGTTGTGGCTGCCAACTCTAAAGTAATACCCTTTGCCTTGAAAAACTCTACATACTTTTTCCCTAGGGCTTCGTATGAACTGCCCGATGAACCGGTGGCCATGAGGACATGTCTTGGAGGGGGCGGATCTGCATACCACCAGATCCCCATCAGTATTGCCAGCAAGAGAACAAGGAGTGGCCAAGCCTCCTGCAGGAACTGGGCAAAGTCATCCCACTTCTCACGAGCGCTCTCAGAAAGCCCTAAATACGTTTCTGTTATGTCTTGTTTAAAGCTTCCCATGCGCTACCGATCGGCAAATATCATTAAAGCTAATGATAATAGGCTTATTCTGATTCTTTCAATTAGACTTTTAACACCCCAAAAACATGATAAATCTTAGAAAATCCCAAGATCGCGGCTATGCTGACCATGGCTGGCTTAAAAGCTTTCACTCATTCTCATTTGCGGGCTACCATGACCCCCGCTTTATGGGCTGGGGGAATCTGCGCGTCATTAATGAGGATCGCGTGGCTGCAGGAATGGGTTTTGGCAAGCACAGCCATCGCAATATGGAAATTATTAGTTACGTACTATCTGGAGAGTTGGCGCACGAAGATAGCATGGGCAATATCAAAGGAATCCCCCCGGGAGATGTCCAGCGCATGAGTGCCGGTAGTGGAGTCACTCACAGCGAATTCAATCACGCCAAAGACCAAACCACGCATTTTTTACAGATCTGGATAGAGCCTAATGTATTAGAAATTGAGCCAAGCTATGAACAAAAATCCATCCCAGAAGTAGAAAAAGATGGCAAGCTGCGAATCATTGCCTCTCCTACCGGAAACGATGGTGCTGTGAAAATTTATGCAGATGCCAAGATATATGCCGGACTTTTTAACGACTCACAGACGGCAAGCCTGCAACTTGATCCAAAACGAAAAGCTTATGCTCATCTCATCCGCGGAACGCTCATGATGAATGGTCATAAATTGTCTCGTGGAGACGCTCTCATGATTGAAGACGAATCTTTCTTGCAAATAGGCAATGGGGTGGATGCAGAAGTTCTGATTTTTGACTTGAGTCATTAAATATTACTTTGTATAAGCTTACGATCGGATATCGCCCTTAATTCTTTAAGATCATGATTGAAACCTCTGAAAAAAAACTGGCTGGCCCTATTATTCGTCTGCATCCTAATGACAATATTGTGGTCGCCCGGGTTGATGTTGGAATTGGCGCTGAAGTTCCTAGTGAGAATTTTACAAGTCGCAGCCAAGTGCCTGCTGGCTACAAGATTGCCACCAAAAAGATCCTCAAGGGCGAGCCAATTCTGAAATACAACGTGACGGTAGGCTTTGCTAATACAGACATCGAACCCGGCACGATGGTGCATAGTCACAATACTGAGTTTCGCGAGTTTGATCGTGACTACGCTTATGCAAGCGAATATAAGCCGACCCAATTGTTGCCCGAAGCTCAACGAGCTACCTTCCAGGGCTATGTCAGACCCAATGGAAAAGTAGGAACACGTAATTTCATCGGCATTCTATCGACAGTAAACTGTTCGGCAACCGTTGTGAACAAAATTGCAGCTTGGTTTACCCCCGAAAGATTGAAAGATTTTCCCAATGTAGACGGAGTCGTGGCGTTTAGTCATGACATCGGTTGCGGTATGGAAATGAGTGGTGAGCCAATGCAATTGCTTCGCCGTACTATGGCTGGATATGCTCGTCACCCTAACCTAGCAGCCGCTCTGATTGTGGGTCTCGGTTGTGAGCGTAATCAACTAAAAGGCTTGATGGAGCAAGAAGACCTGGCCGAAGGAAATACTCTGCACACCTTCATCATGCAAGAATCGGGTGGCACGCGCAAAACTATTGAGGCTGGTATCGAAGCTGTCAAAGCGCTTCTACCTGCAGCTAATCAAGCAAAACGGGAAACAGTGTCAGCAAGTCACCTGACTGTTGGCTTGCAGTGTGGCGGTTCCGATGGCTTTTCTTCAATCACAGCCAATCCAGCACTAGGTGCAGCGATTGATATTTTGTCCCGTCATGGTGGCACTGGCATTCTTTCAGAAACACCAGAGATTTATGGCGTGGAACATACCCTCACCCGTCGCGCTGTTAGCAAAGAAGTAGGTGAAAAGCTCATTAAACGAATTCGCTGGTGGAAAGATGAATACTCTGTTGGTAGAGATGTGCAAATTAACGGACAAGTAAGTCCCGGCAATCAAATTGGTGGTCTCGCTAATATTTTTGAGAAATCTCTAGGATCCTCCATGAAAGGCGGCACTGGCCCTCTAATGGAAGTCTATAAGTATGCAGAGCCAGTGAGCACCAAAGGCTTCGTATTTATGGATACTCCGGGGTTTGATCCTGTATCGGCCACCGGCCAGATTGCTGGAGGCGCCAACCTGATTGCCTTTACTACCGGCCGCGGGTCTATGTTTGGCTCTAAGCCTGCGCCCTGTATCAAACTAGCCACCAATACCCCAATGTATCAGCGCCTCACTGAAGACATGGATATCAATTGCGGTGAGATTTTGGACGGCACGGTATCCGTCCAGGAAATGGGACAACGGATATTTGAGTTATTTCTGCGTACCGCCTCCGGGGAGGCCTCCAAAAGCGAACTTCTTGGCCTGGGAGACTATGAATTTGTTCCATGGCAAATTGGTGTAATGAGCTAAGAGAACTGTAGAATCAATCCTATTAGCTTAACCCAGGCAGAAACCGAACTGAAACAGGCTTATGAAATTTAGGGATTACTACGAAACTCTTGGCGTAGCTCGTGGCGCCACTGAAGCTGAGATTAAATCAGCCTATCGCAAGATGGCGCGCAAGTTCCATCCAGATGTTAATAAAGAACCTGGTGCTGAAGAGCAGTTCAAGCAAATCGGCGAAGCTTATGCCGTATTAAAGGACACTGAGAAACGCGCAGCCTACGATCGCTTTGGCGAGAACTGGAAAAACGGCCAAGACTTTACCCCTCCGCCAAATTGGAATGAAGGCTTTGAATATTCTGATGACGGTTTTGGTGGTGGTCATCCAGGTTATGGTGGTGGCTTTGAAGGTGATCAGAGTGAATTCTTCGAATCTCTGTTCGGTCGCGGAAAACATCGCCAAGGTGGTCGTGGTGGCAATCCTCGCCAGGGTATGAATTTCAAAGGCCAAGATCATCACGCCAAAATTTTGATTGATCTCGCTGATGCATATAACGGAGCTAAGCGCACTATTGCATTACATATGCCCGTGCAAGATGCGAGCGGCCACGTCAGCACCCAAGAACGCAAGTTAGATGTCAGTATTCCTAAAGGCATTAAGGCTGGCCAAAATCTGCGACTCTCTGGCCAAGGTGGTCCTGGTGTCGGCGAGGGCCCTGCTGGTGACCTCTATCTCGAAATTGAATTTCATCCTAACGCCATTTATCGCGTAGAAGGCAAAGATGTCTTCATTGATATTCCTTTGGCACCGTGGGAAGCGGCACTGGGTACTACCGTCAACGTCCCCACTCCTGCAGGCAGCACTTTAGAATTGAAGATCCCCGCAGGAACTGTTGCTGGTCGAAAAATGCGCCTTAAAGGTAAAGGCATACCAAGTTCAGAGCCAGGTGATTTATATGCGGTACCTTCTATCGCCTTGCCTCCTGCTGATACTGAATCACAAAAAGAAGCCTATCAAACCTTTGAGAAGGCTTTTGATTTCAACCCTAGAACACACTTGAAGGGATGATTGATATGACACAAACTAATATCACTTGGATTGAGGGTGCTGTTGTAGAGAATGAGGTGCACATGACCATTGTGGAGCTCTCCCATGCATCCCGCACACCAGAAGATCTCATCATGACTTGGGTATCCGAAGGTGTTTTAAGTCCAGCTGGCTCTTCACCTCAGGATTGGCGCTTTAGTGGCGACTCTTTGCGAAGAGCAAAAACCGCAGCGCACCTCACCCATGATCTCGAATTAAATGTGCCTGGGGTTGCCTTGGCGCTGGACCTGCTTGATGAAATCGCCCAGTTGCGCGCTCGTTTACCGCGCGACTAGGCTATAGCACTAAGACTCTGAACGACTCAATAGCTGCTCCCAGCGTTGCAGCTTTTGATCTAAGTCAGCAGTGATTTCACTCAAGCGCGCTTGCATGCTCGCTGCCAACTCAGGTTCATTTTTATAGAGATCGGGATTGCTCATGGCAATACCAATATCGGCTTGCTCAGTTTCCAATGTCTCGATCTGTAATGGCAAAACTTCCAGTTCTTGGCGCTCTTTGCCATTGAGTTTCTGAACTCCACTTTTAGCTACAGGCTTAACTTCTGCCTTAACTTCTACCTTTGCCTCTGCTTTGACCTCAAGCTTATCTACAGATTTTGTGTTGGCATTGCCATTGGCAGCACGAATTTTGTCTGAGCGCGCTTTCTGGATTTTCCAATCCTCATAACCCCCTTCGTACTCACGCCAGAAGCCATCACCCTCGTTGGCAATAATGCTAGTAACAACGTTATCTAGGAAGTAACGATCATGACTGACCAAGAAGACCGTGCCCTTATAGTCTTGCAAGAGTTGCTCAAGCAAATCTAAAGTATCAATATCTAAGTCGTTAGTTGGTTCATCCAAGACCAAGACGTTTGCAGGCCGCGCAAATAGGCGTGCTAGTAATAAACGATTACGCTCACCGCCTGACAAAGTACTTACCGGGGAATTAGTTCTCTCAGGAGCAAATAAGAAATCACTCAGGTAACTCTTAACGTGCTTTTTATTGCCATTGATTTCTATCCACTCACTACCTGGGCTAATGTAATCTTCCAGTGAAGCGTTCAGATCTAACCCTTCGCGCATTTGGTCGAAGTAAGCCACCTCAATACGTGTACCCATAGTTGCAGTGCCGGAGTCTGGCGCAATAGTTCCCAAAATCAATTTGAGCAAAGTTGTTTTACCTGCGCCATTAGGACCCAGCAAACCAACCTTATCGCCGCGCAAAATCGTTGCTGTGAAATCTTTCACAATCGGACGATCATAGGTTTTACTAACGTTTTGAAGATCAGCCACAATCTTGCCGCTTCGATCTCCAGCAGAAACAGCCAACTTCACCTGCCCCATCGCATCTCTGCGTTCGGCACGGCTACTCCGTAATTTTTCTAAACGGGCAATTCGGGCAACGCTTCGAGTGCGGCGTGCCTCAACCCCTTTACGAATCCAGACCTCTTCTTGCGCCAATAATTTATCAGCACGAGCATTAGCTAAAGATTCAGAATTTAGTTCTTGTTCTTTTAAAACTTCATATTGCGTAAAGTTACCAGGGTAACTGCGCAAAATACCGCGATCGAGCTCAACAATCTGGGTGCAGACGTTATCCAAGAAGGCGCGATCATGGGTAATCAAAATTACTGAGCCTTGATACTCTTTGAGCAATTCCTCTAACCATGCAATCGAATCTAAATCCAAATGGTTGGTTGGCTCATCAAGTAGCAGCACGTCAGGCATCTCAACTAAAGCACGCGCTAAGGCAACCCGCTTCTTAGTACCGCCAGAAAGTGTATTGATTTTGAGATCAGCCTCTAAATGCAAACGATCTAATGTCTCATGAACACGTTGCTCCCAATTCCAACCACTCAAAGCCTCTAATTGCGACTGCACTTCGTCAAGTCGATCATGGGAAGCATCATCCCACTCACCAACGCTGAGAGCCTCATATTCCTCGCGCAAGGCCTTAGCTTGAGCAACGCCTTTGGATACTGACTCGAAGATAGTCTCTTCCGCCTCAAATATAGGCTCTTGAGGAACATAAGCAATTCTGAGGCCTTGCTGATATTGCAACAGGCCATCATCCATTTTTTCTATACCGGCCAATATCTTCAACAAGGAAGATTTACCAGTGCCATTGCGGCCAATTAAGCCAACACGTTCACCGGATTCCAGTGAAAAAGCGGTGTTTGCGAGGAGGTCAACGTGGCCAAAAGCCAGTTTTGCATCAGTGAGTACGATTAAAGCCATGGCGACATTATCGTCACTTCCCTAAAAGAGGAGATATTTCCACTTATTTCTGCGAGACTAGCTACTTATGGTCTGTAAATTAACCCCCTCTGCGCCCCGCCTGATCCTCTTTGCAGGACATGCCGGCACAGGAAAGTCGACTCTAGCCAAAAAGGCTTTACCTCTGATCATTGAGAAAACTGGGGAAGATTTTTTCTTTTTAGACAAAGACACCGTTTATGGCGCCTTCAGCGCCCACGTCATGGACCTTACCACTCAAAACCCGAATGATCGCGACAGCCCCTTTTACCTTGAGAACCTGCGCGATTGGGAATACAAAGGTCTCATTGATATTGCCAGAGAGAATTTGCTTTTAGGGGTTAATGTCATTCTGATCGGCCCATTCTCGAAGGAGATTCAGAGTGGCAAGATGTTTGACGCGCAAAAATTGGGGGTGCCAGCACTGACTTCAATTCAGGTTGCCTGGATTGATCTAGAGGAGCGTGAGGCCAAAAAACGGATGGAGATAAGAGCTGACCCAAGAGATGAGTGGAAACTTGCTCACTGGGAGCAATATGCTAAGCGCAGGACTGAACCGCCAAGCCACCTCTCATTGTATCGATTTGATAACTTCGTTTTGAACGAAGCTGCATTTGAAAAGCTAATTGATGCCCTGATTCAATAAAGTTAAGAAAAAAATAGAGCCCCTTAGGGGCTCTACCTCAAGACCTAAGAACTAAATTCTTAGAATTTGTAAGTCACACCAACCGCTGGAATCCAAGGATTCAATGTCAATTTTCCAAGGTTTGCGCCGCCAGCTACTGCTTGAACATTAGTAGCCATCGTTACATACTTGAGATCAAGATTTAAGCCCCAATTTTTATCAAGCATGTAGTCAGCACCAACTTGACCTACAAAACCTACGCTTGATGGTTCAACCTGTACAGAGTTAGATGCTGCTGGGAAATTTTGGCGATTACCGAAGATAGTGTAGTTAATACCAGTGCCAATGTATGGCTTAATTGCACCTAAATCTGTGAAGTGATACTGGGCGATCAAAGATGGAGGTAATGCAGTAATTTTGCCTACGTTTTGTTGGCCAGCGCCTAGATTACCGTAAATATTAATTTGCTGTGGCCAAGTTAATACTAATTCAGCGGCAATATTTTTAGTAAAGAAATATGAAACATCAAACTCTGGAATCCAACGATTCTGAGCCTTCAAGTTAGCACTTTGAGCAATACCAGATTGGCCATTTTGAAATAGCAAATCTGCAGCACGAACTCTAACCATCCATGGATTTTCTTCAGCTTGAGCTTGAGCCGCGATTGGGGCTAAGGATGCTACAGCAGCCATTGCTGCTACGAGTGTCTTAATACGCATGATGGTTTCCCTTTTTCTTATCAATTTCGATGAAATCATTTTCGAATTGATGAAGGGAGTGCAATTTGATGTAAATCAAATTGACTGAGGCTGGAGATTTTTTATTGGTTAAAAAGCAACAGAGTTTTTGGGCTTATTTGATCTAGATCAAATTACCTCAGACTTACCCTTACAGAACCTTGGAATAGGTCCCTTTGGCTTGAGACTCTCTGAGGTGCCGATCAAAAGTCATGGCTACCCGCCTAGCAAGGAGACGACCTTTGGTGGGAACCAGAATACTTTCACCCTCCCAGTTGAGGAGACCAGCCTCCTCTAGACTCTTAAGCTCTTCTATTTCCGTCTTAAAGTAATTTGAGAATTCAATTTGATGTGATGTCGCAAAAGCTTTGGTGTCTAAGGCAAATTGGCACATCAACTCACCAATTAACTCACGACGCATCAGATCGTCTTCATCAAGACGCAAACCTCGAAGCACCGGTAAGTGACCCGCATCTAACGCCTCGTAATATTCATCCAAAGTTCGGACATTCTGAGAGTAGCAATCATCGACTTTACCGATAGAAGAGATTCCAAATGCCAGAAGATCGCATTCTGCCTGAGTGGAGTAGCCTTGGAAATTGCGATGCAACTTGCCCTCTCTTTGGGCAATAGCTAATTCATCATCTGGTTTAGCGAAATGGTCCATACCAATAAAGACATACCCCGCCTCACCTAAGCGTGCAATGGTATTGGAGAGAATATCCAGCTTATCTGCTGCCGCAGGCAAGTCAGCTTCAGCAATACGGCGTTGCGGCTTGAAAATATGCGGCAAGTGTGCGTAGTTATAGACAGAGAGACGATCGGGGTTCATTACCAAGACCGCATCAACCGTTTCCTTGAAAGTCTCTGGCGTTTGCTTTGGTAGGCCATAGATCAAGTCAACGCTTCTGGATTTAAACCCATACTTTCTAGACCAATCCATGACTGCTTGGGTTTCCTCAATAGTCTGCACGCGATGTACTGCCTCTTGAACTGCCAAATTGAAATCCTGAACGCCCAAGCTAATACGGTTAAAGCCCAATTCAGCCAAGAGTGCAATATCTTGCTCAGTAACACGGCGCGGATCTATCTCAATTGAATACTCACCGCCAGGCAGTAGCTCAAAATACTCGCGAGTGTGCTGCATCAACTCAGTCATCTCTTCATGCGATAGAAAAGTAGGCGTGCCACCACCCCAATGCAATTGTGTAACGGGAATCTTTTTCTGAGCACCCATGGCTTTAGTAACCATGGCCATTTCTTTAGCGAGATATTTGATGTATTTGGCGCTACGCCCATGATCCTTGGTGATGATCTTGTTACAGCCGCAGTAATAACAAATATTGGGACAAAATGGTAAGTGGAAATATAAGGACAGCGGCTCATTCGCTTGAGCTACCCGCTCCAATGCCTCAAGATAATCAGCTTCAGAAAAGTCCCCATGAAATCGATCAGCACTGGGGTAGGACGTATAACGCGGCCCATTGATATCAAACTTTTTCAACAGCTCAGGATGAAAAAGTACTTCTTTTTCTTCGGCTGATGAATGAGTTACTACAGAGTTCATAGGATTCTTATGGGGTATTTACTTTGACAGATAGTCTAACGCCACTGCTTCTGCTACTTTAATCCCATCAACTCCTGCAGACAAGATTCCACCCGCATAACCTGCGCCCTCGCCTGCTGGGTAAAGACCTTTAATGTTCAGACTCTGATAGTTCGCGCCTCGAGTAATTCGCAAAGGAGAGGAAGTGCGCGTCTCCACACCAGTTAAAACGGCATCTTTCATAGAAAAGCCTTTAATTTGCTTCTCAAAAGCAGGAATCGCCTCACGAATCGCCTCAATGGCATAAGCGGGCAAGCTTTCTGCCAGATCCGTTAAATGAACGCCGGGCTTATACGACGGCATCACGCCACCAAACTGAGTGGAAGCCTTCCCTTCTAAGAAATCGCCAATCAGCTGACCCGGCGCTTCATAAGTTCTACCACCCAATTCAAAAGCCTTTGATTCAATAGCACGCTGAAACTCAATGCCTGCTAATGGGCCACCCGGGTAATCCTCAGGCGTAATGCCAACAACGATGCCTGCATTGGCATTTCGTTCATTACGAGAATATTGGCTCATGCCATTGGTTACGACTCGATTCGGTTCGGAGGTAGCAGCGACTACTGTCCCTCCGGGGCACATGCAAAAACTATAGACGGAACGACCATTTTTGGCGTGATGGACTAATTTGTAATCTGCCGCGCCAATTAACTCATTGCCAGCATGAGGACCCAGGCGTGCTTTATCGATCAGAGATTGTGGGTGCTCAATCCGAAAACCAACAGAAAAGGGTTTAGCTTCCATGAAGACGCCAGCATGATGCAAGGCTTCAAAGGTATCCCGCGCACTGTGTCCCAAAGCCAAGATGACATGGTTGGCAGGTAGATCTGCCTGCCCCTCAATCTTGACCCCGGTAATTTGCTCATTCTCAATATCAAAGCTAATTACCTTTTGCGAGAACCGAATCTCACCACCTAAGTCAATAATTTCTTGGCGCATCTTCTCTACCACGCCAACTAGGCGGAAGGTGCCGATATGCGGCTTAGCTACATACGTAATTTCTGCAGGAGCGCCAGCTTTCACAAACTCATGAATGACCTTGCGTCCATAAAACTTAGGATCTTTGATCTGGCTGTACAACTTGCCATCTGAAAACGTACCAGCCCCGCCCTCTCCAAATTGCACATTGGATTCTGGATTTAAAACATTCTTACGCCACAAGCCCCAAGTATCTTGAGTGCGTTCGCGAACTTTCTTGCCGCGCTCAAGGACAATTGGCTTAAAACCCATTTGCGCTAACACTAGAGCGGCAAAAATACCGCATGGGCCAAATCCAACGACCACTGGACGCAGCGCTTTGCCAGAGTCTATAGTTTCAGGGGCTTTTGCTACAAAGTGGTAGCTCGTATCCGGGGATGGTCTTACATGAATGTCTCCAGCAAATTGCTTCAGAAGAACTTCTTCATGCTTTGCAGATAAGTCAACCGTATAGATAAAAGAGAGGGCGACGTTCTTTCGAGCATCGTAACTACGCTTAAAGACCTCAAATCGTATTAAGTCTTTGGCATCTAGATTGAGACGCTTCAATATCGCCTTCTCCAAAGATTCTGGAGCGTGGTCAATTGGTAGACGTAATTCAGTAATACGGATCATGGGTTTTACGGTACACAGTAATTTGAGGCATTTCTAGGCTCATCATGAGCCTCAAGCCAAATAATACTGGTTATGAGCTCACTCAGGCCAGGAGTTGGTTCATAAAGGCGATAATAGGTCATGGCTCTACGCGCAACTATCCACAAAGCCGACCTTCATGTCGCAGATTCTGATCGCCATTACTATGGCAGTCATTCGTTAACTATTGCTAAGCACCCTTCTGAGACTGAGCAGCGCATGATGGTCCGCATCATCGCCTTTGCATTGCAGGCAAATGAGGATCTAGCGTTTACAAAGGGTTTGAGTGATACCGATGAACCCGATCTGTGGATTAAAGATCTTACCGATGCAATCAAGTTGTGGATTGAAATCGGCCAACCAGACGAGCGTCGTATTCTGAAAGCCTGTGGTCGTGCTGATCAAGTAATTGTCTATTGCTATGGCGGACATACCAGCAAAATCTGGTGGGATGGCATTGCTAACAAACTCACTCGTGCTCGCAATTTACAAATAATCGCTATACCAGCAGAACAAGCGGAAGAGCTGAACAAGTTGGTTGAGCGCAGCATGGTGATCCATGTCAATGTTCAAGATGGTGAAGCTTACGTCTCCTCTGATAAAGGGCAGGTCACCATTACTCCAGAGATTTGGCGCAACAATCAATAGGCCTTAAAAATGAAGGTAGTAGTTTTCGATACCAATGTCTTGCTAGATCTTTTTGTCTTTAATGACTTTAGAGCGCTTCATTTAAAGCAAACGCTGATCGAAGGCAAAATAGATGCGCTCGCAACTCCAAACACTTTAGAAGAATTTGCTGATGTGATTGCTCGCCCTCTGTTTTCGCTCGATGAAGTGCAACAAGAGCAAATTCGCCAGCAATGGCATGGTTTAGCAAGATTGATGGATGATAAAAACTTGGCCAAAGCCCCCTGGATATGCCAAGACCCAGATGATCAAGTCTTTTTAGACCTTGCTTACACTGCAAAGCCCTGCTTCTTAATCAGCAAAGACAATGCAGTGCTGCGATTTGCGAATCAGGCTGCAAAAGAACAAGTATTCATTACCGCAGATTACAACGCAGCGATCTTATAGGCTTTGCGCGGCCTGTGCGGCAATCTCAAAAGATCTGAGACGAGCCTGATGATCGAAAATTTGCCCAGTCAAGATGATTTCGTTTGCGCCAGTAAGATCCAACCAACGACGAATCCCCCGCTTTACCGTCTCTAGCGAACCCACTACTGAAACCTGCAAGGTATGATCTGCCGCTGCTAGTTCATGAGGCTCACAAAATTCATTCATGTCAGTAATTGGGGGTGGTAATTGCCCGCGGGTATTGCGCCGCATTCTGACAACATTCTGTTGCAGTGTAGTAAATAGATGTTGAGCTTCTTCATCTGTATCTGCTGCAACTACATTCATCACAAATGCTGAATAGGGTTTATCTTGTTGTGCCGATGGCTTAAAGAGCTCACGATAAATCTTCATTGCCTCTAAAAGTTGCTCTGGCGCAAAGTGAGAAGCGAAGGCATAAGGTAAGCCAAAGTGAGCGGCTAATTGAGCTCCATACAAACTAGAACCTAAAATCCAGATCGGAACATTGCTATCGACCCCTGGTATCGCCTTTACAGATTGCCCTTCTTGTAACGGGCCAAAATAATGCTGTAACTCACGGACATCCTGTGGAAAACGATCATCGCTACCCAATAAATCCCTGCGCAATGCCCTGGCAGTCATTTGATCGGTACCAGGTGCACGACCCAAGCCAAGCTCAATTCTTCCTGGGTATAAAGCTTCTAGGGTGCCAAATTGCTCAGCAATTACTAAAGGAGCATGATTTGGCAACATAACGCCGCCAGAGCCCACTCGGATATGGGAGGTGCCAGCAGCAATATAGCCAATCAAAACTGCAGTTGCAGAGCTCGCATTGCCCGTCATATTGTGATGCTCTGCTACCCAATAGCGGGTATAGCCCCATTTTTCGGCATGCCTTGCCACATCCAAGGAGTTGCGCAGTGCATCGGCAGCAGTAAAACCCTGAGGAATCGGAGATATATCTAGAATGGAGTATGGGATGGAATTTGCCATCGCTAGATCATACCGAGAAAGTGCATTGTTGACATGAGTAAACCCAAAATGGCTGATCCTGACGATGGCCTATTTAAGCCAGGCAGTAGATTGCGCCACATTAAGACTGGTGGATTTTATAAGGTGGCCTTCTTGGCTAACGTAGAGGCAAATCTGGAGCCAGCTTATGTTTACGAATCCATGCAATCGCATGATTTTTGGATTAGACCCAAAGCAGAAATGGAAGATGGGCGATTTGAGCTTATCTCAGAATAGAAAGTAAGTTATGTCAGAAGAACGCATCACTAATCTAGAAATCAAATTGAGCTTCACGGAAGACTTAATTGAGAAACTCAATGAGACCGTCTATAAACAGCAACAGCAAATCGAATTTCTGTATCGCGAATTAAAGGCAATTAAAGAACAAGCCAGCAGCGGTGGAGGCGGCGGCGCAAGTTCTCAGGATGAAATCCCCCCGCACTATTAATCAACTGCTAATATAGTCACTAGGCATAAACCCCTTTCAACACCAGCAAAGGAATCATCCATGAGTAACTTAACTCTATTTCTAGTCCAGTGGGGCTTAACTTCTTTATCCCTTTGGGTTGCCAGTTATATTTTTAGTGGCTTGCGCTTTGCGGATGGCGGCTCATTATTAATTGCTGCCCTCCTCTTAGGATTTGCTAATGCGATCGTTAAGCCTTTGCTCGTTCTTTTCACGCTACCATTAACGGTAGTAACCATGGGCCTCTTCTTGCTCGTGATTAATGCCTTGGTATTGATGCTGGTTTCTGCAGTGGTGAGTGGCTTTACGATCTCCAGCTTCTGGACCGCATTCTTTGCCAGCATCTTTATTTCTTTATTTAGCCTCTTTGTCAGCGGCTTAGTTTTTTAAGAAGCTGATTTACGAGCTTCGCTAGGCTTACTTGCTAGCAGGATAGATATCAG
Source organism: Polynucleobacter sp. Fuers-14 (assembly GCF_018882045.1). Lineage (NCBI taxonomy): Bacteria > Pseudomonadati > Pseudomonadota > Betaproteobacteria > Burkholderiales > Burkholderiaceae > Polynucleobacter > Polynucleobacter sp. Fuers-14. Next base: position 110,520 of record NZ_JACVPG010000021.1, read on the forward strand.
ACCAAGAGTGCAGCGCTGTTTTACATGGCTGCGACTTGGTCGCCAATGATTTAGCATTCTCCGCTGCGATACTAATACCGCCGGTTAAGAAACCCAATCCAATAGAGACGGCGCTATTCACCACCCCTGCCTTATTCACCCCAGTTTGCGGGTTTTGTAATGTTCCCTCAATCTTTACAAGTCCGGCCAGATCCAAGCCCGTTGTCAGGCCTGATTTTTCTCTTGGATTAATACTGATATTGAGAGCCTCGCTGGCAAGATTGATCGAGCCCGCTAGGGTGATGTCAAGACGATCCGTCTCAATGCCAACTGAATTCTGAATATTTACCAGCCCACTATTGATGGGTAAGTAGGCAACAGCACAATTCAAAGTAGTTTGATTAGATTTCTTATACATCGGATTAATTGCATCTATTACAGTGATGACAAAGTCCCCGCCTTTATTGATGAACTTCGAATCTAATTTACTTTGCCCTACTGAAACCTGAATAGCCCCATTGGCTCGACTAACCATTTGATGTGGGCTCACACCACTTCCCTGTATGTTCCAGGCCACTTTTGTATCACCACCAGAAACTCTAGCGCTTGAATCGGTGACGGCAATAATTTGCTCTAAAGTAAAGTCCTTAGCAATACCCTTCACAGAAATCTTAGGCGCAAGGCTGGTGAACTGAGTAATGGAAAGTTGCGCTTGGGCACTTCCCTTGCCTATATTAAAGCTGACATTGCTCGCATCAATCCTATCCTTCTGAAATTGGAGTGTCGTTTTGAAGTTAGTAAACGGCGCCTGATGCGGAATCCCAAGCTCAGCAATATTAATGTTGACCGAGCCATCAGCTAAAGGTAAAAGATCAAAAGGCAGCGCGTCATCGGAGAATAAATACTTTCCTTGGGCTTTATGTGTGGAAGCCGAGGAAGTTTTTCCAGCTGCTCCAGCAATAACAACAGAACCCGCTAAAGGCGCTAAATCAAAGGACTTTGAATTGAGATTGATATTGAATTTTGGTAATAGATCTGGCTTTTTATCAATGTCGCCCGTAATCGCAAGCGACTTACCGTTTAAGGTTAGAACCAAATCTAGATCTAGGTTTACTGGAGATTGATTCCAAGCGAAGTAAGTATTACGCAGTGAAGTTGTTTTACCCTTTAGATTCAGGGCGTAGTTAGCACGCTGAACATCCACCAGAATCGTAGACTTCCCGTCACCGGCATCTAAAGAAAGTTTAGGAATACTAATCGGGCTGGCTGCTTTTTCTCCGTCTTGATAATTGATACGGGCATCTACGACATCAAGAGTTTTAATGGAGACAAGGGCATTACTAGAAGAATCGCTAGTTACAGCCTGTGTTGCCGAACCACTGGCAACTATCGTAGGCGGAGTGAGATTCCAATTACCCTCCCCAGCCTTATTGGTTTGTAAGTTCGCCTCTAGTCCTCTTACACCGATTCTGCTGATTTCAACGCTACCTTTCAGAAGCGGAAGTATCCTAATATCTAATTCAATCTGCTTGAATACAAACATATCAGGATTGCTTGCCCATGAGGCATTGCTCAAAGACACCTGTTCGGCTTTTACGCTAATTGATGGGAAAAGACTCAGGCTTACTGGACCGGTGATTTTCAACTCACGCCCAGTTGCATCTTTGACCGAAGAACTCAGAAGCTTGGTTACCTGAGCAGGATTTATAAAAGATGATGCGTACCATGCGCCCAAACCCACTAGGGCAAGACAGCCTACCAGAGCAATAAGAGAAATCTTCAGGGTTTTGTTCACCTACCCATTCTAAATCGAGTACTAGATATGAGCCAAGACCATCACCCCTAGACTAAAATGAAGTGATGAGCACAGATAATCTACCGAAGTGTCCTGCCTGCCAGGAAGATATGACTTACCCCGATGGGGAAAATTATGTTTGCGCCCAGTGTGGCCATGAATGGCCTTTGGCCGCTGCTTTAGAAGAGGTTGAGGCTGGGCTCATTGTCAAAGATGCCAATGGCAATCTTCTAGCAGATGGCGATACAGTCACCCTCATCAAAGACCTCAAAGTCAAAGGCTCCTCCACTACCCTGAAGGTCGGCACCAAGATTAAAGGGATACGCCTGGTATCAGGTGATCACGAAGTCGACTGCAAAACAGAAGCAGGCAATATGCTACTCAAAGCCTGCTTCCTGAAAAAAGCCTAGAAGCATTTTGCATCTAGGCTTTTCTAATTCACCAGGAGCTTAACTACTAGCCTTCTTTAAGACGGCATAAATCTGGTCTTTTAAAAGGAGTTTTTCCTTTTTCAAGGTCTCGATTTCTTCTGGGGTACTCGGCTCTGAATGGGACTCCATTCTTTGGATCTTTTGATCTAAATTGTTGTGCTTATCAAATAAATGCGAGAAATGACGATCTGTCGTTTTCAGCTTGGTGATGAGTTCGCGATATTCAGGAAACATAAGCCCTCTTGATATTTAGGTTGCACAAAACTTCACGCTTTTAGTGTAGCAACCCTCCATTCCAAGAACAATGCCTTCCTCAATCTATTTGTTTCACCCCTCCCCTTGCAATCTGGGGGACAAACCCCATATAGGAAAGGCGAATTCCCGAGGGAATTTGCAGTAATATCAGATAGTGCATCAAGCACGATAACTACCGAAAGAAGGGTAATAAACCATGGCTACAAAGAAGTCTCCAGCAAAAAAGAAAGTAGCTACCAAGGTGGTAAAAAAAGCCCCTGTTAAAAAAGCTGTCAAGAAAGTTGCCGCTAAGAAAGTAGCAAGCAAAAAGACGGTCAAAAAGGTAGTGAAAAAACCAGCAGCCAAGAAAGTGGCCGCAAAGAAGCCTGCTGCCAAAAAAGTAGCAGTTAAAAAATTAGCGGCAAAGAAACCTGCGGCCAAAAAGCCAGCAGTGAAAAAAGTTGCCAAGAAGACTGCAAAACCTGCTTCATCTAAATCACCTAAAGTTGACCAATATGGTCTAGAGCAAGATGATGAGTTTTACGGCCTGTATTTTGCAAAGTCTACTAACAAGGGATTGGTTGAAGTAAAGCCCTGCACTTTCTCGCTGATGTATTGGTGGAAAGGTTTGCTTGGCTACCCTGACATGATCGAGATCTCCAAAGGAAGCAATACTGCTATGTTGCAGTTTGAATCCACATTTGGTGGTGGCGATTCTGGCGAGACAGAGTTAACCGAAAAAGATGTGCTGGATATTGATCACATCATTGAAGTAGATGAAGAGGAAATGATGATCTCCCTCTACTCCTATGTGCCTATCCCAGTGCCTGAGAAATTGGTTGGGGCTTTAAGCCTAGCCGTTCTCAACATTAACCCAGAAACTCGCTATGGCAGCCTAGAAATCTGCCCAACCGAGAATGAAAATGGTGAAACTGAGCACTTCTTGCGTTACCGTGCTGCAACCTATTTGCGTGGCATCAAGTCTGGCAAAGTGGAAGCAATCGAAAGCATGGTTACCAATGGTTCTGAGTTCTTTGGCCTTGCTTTAGATGCGATGTGTGTCAATAAGTCGATTAAGAAGTGGTTGCTTAGCTAAGCACTAATCAATGGCGATTTAACTAATCGTCACTATCTGCAAAGGTAGATATAAGTTAAGGGAAAACGGTCATTGACCGTTTTTCTGCTTTCTAGAATCGTCGCAGTTCTCTTCCCTTCCTTTTTACACTCCTCTAATGCCACTTCCTGGGCTTCATTTTCTTTTGCATCTTTGGGCGCATGAACACCAACCGTGCCATCTGATTGCCTGTACACACCAAACTGACTGACTGGTGTTGAGCAGGCCGCTAACATCAGGCCTAGAAAAACCACTAAGTAATGACTTACCATTTTCAATGCCGCCTAAAAGATGAGGGATAGATTGATTCTATCTTAGGACGCCCAAATTACTGAGCCGCCCTGCCCCCAGGCCTATATTGGTCCATCACTGCATCTAGGCTGTCATTGGTAATACCCGGATTTGCACGCTGGAGGCAGCTTAAGAGAACTTGCTTATTGGCGTGCTTCTGATTGGAACCCGGTAATGTCCCTTGGGGTGCAGGATTGACATCACTAAAGCAAGCTCTAAATTGGTCTGGCGTCACTCCAAGACCACGACTAATTTGGTCAACGGGTCCATGAGGATCATCGCGCATCATGCCTCCTGGGCCAACTGGACCCCCTTGAGGTGATCTAGGCATGCCCTGCTGCATTCCTTGAGGAGGCATCATTGGGGGCGGCATTTGTGCGAAAGCAAAACTAGAGAATTCTGCGATTACTAATAAATAAATGATGAGTTTTGTCATGACACAATCTCTTTCATATTGGCATGCCAGGAAATAAAAAAGCCAACCAGTCAAAGACTAGCTGGCTTTTATAAATCAACGGCAACTTAAGTAAGTTTTAGACTAATGCTCATATTAAGGGTTGTTCGGGGTGGTCACATTCCCCGAGCCAGAGCTCGTTACATGAACCGGAAGTAGTGAATTGGGAAACAGCCCCGCAACCAAATTACCGACAATAGAACGTTTACCATAACCAAAATAATTTCCTTGAACGGTATTATTAAATGCAGTATCAGCAATAAGAACACCATCCCCTGTATTTCCGCTGATTACACTAGACATTGCAGTATATGAACTGGAAGGTGTATAGGCGATAACAGAGTTATTGTTACTTCCTCCGCCAATATAAATACCACCCAGTCCATTACCAAAAGCAGAAACCTGAGTGGTTCCAAGGCCAATTACAGAGTTAAATACAGTATTGTTATTTGCAGTACCGACAATTTCAATTCCGTATCTTGCGTTGCCAGAGAAGGTGTTTTGCGGAATAACAGAATTGTTGTAACCGCCTATATAGTTTCCATGGGCAGTTCCCGCAATGTAAACCCCGCTACCGCCGTTACCAGCACCATTTGCGCCAGGACCATTAGCAAGAGCACCAGTACCTTCAGTATTCAAACCAACCACGTTAGGATCGACAGTAACACCAGATGCGTTTCCGGAAATCTCAATACCATGATGCATATTTCCAGAGAATACGTTAGTGCGAACTAAATTGTTGCCGCCAGTAGAATCAATTGTGATCCCGTTTCCACCATTCGGAGCAGCGCCCTGAAAGGCGTACAAGCCACCAAACGTATTGAAGGTGGTGAAGCCACTAGCAGTTCCTGAAACCTTAATACCATCAAGTGTATTGCCAGCCGAAACGTTACCAAGCGGGATTACACCGCCAACCTGGACGCCTGCAGAGCTGCCATCAACCAAGATGCCGTGGCCGCCATTTGGAACCATCGATGCATTGTTTGCACCAGCACCAAAAAAGTTAGCCTGGACCAAAATCGCATTGGAGTCGGCTATATGCAAACCATTGCCTCCATTGCCGCTCAATACGTTGTAATAAATAAATGGATTGTCTTCAAAAGTACAACCGATGAGTTGATTGTTATTCGCATTACGAATCAAGACACCATCTAAGGTGTTACTAACAGCTGCAGTACCAACATTATTGGTGCCGATAAAGTTTCCGCTTAATACCGTTAACTCTGAACCACCATCAATTAAAACCCCGTTAAGCGAATTACCGGAAATCAGATTACCTAATGGCGGAGCAATAGAAACGATTGGGACTGTACCCTTGTTGCCCGTTGGATTATTAGTTTGCCCTGTAGCGGAATTGATATATGCAGTACCACCAATGGTGTTATCAACCGCATAATAAGTTACATAGATACCGTTGAAACCGTTAGCAATCTTTGCTGTTCCTGCTGGATTGGTGCCAATGGCATTGGCTTGAATCTTGTTGCCTGCGCTGCCATAGATCTGGATACCATTCTGCGTATTACCGGAAATCACATTAGAGTAAAGACCAGAGATACTATTTGGGTTTGTGCCAATAACGTTGTTAGTAGAAGAGGTTGCAATATAAATACCATCCTTCGCATTGCCAGAAGCTGCACCACTTAAGTTCAGGCCAATATAGTTTCTTAATAAAACGATATTGCCCGCATTTAAGGTAATGCCATTTGAATTAGATCCAATGATTGACAAAGCATAAATGCCAGAACCTGCAGAGCCACTGTTAAAAGTAAAACCTGAGGCAACGTTATTGAAGTTCACCGCAACCAATGGCGCAGTAGTGGTGTTACCAGCTACATAGCCAGGAGCAGTACCGCCATCAATTAATACTTTCTTTGTAATAGCAGGCAAATCGCTTGCAAGGGTGATTACACCGGCTACAGAAAAAGTAATGCCTGAGTATTGGGAAGTTGATGCGCTATTAACTGCCGTAATTGCATCTCGCAGAGATCCGGCACCTGAGTCGTTGGTATTACTCACAACGTAAAAGACGCTCGGGGTTGCGACAGCAGAACTACTACCGCTATCACTACCGCCACCACAGGCAGCTAAACCAAGCGTTACTAATGCCAAGAAACTGAGGGAAATATAACGCCAAAATTTTAGAGCGGTAGAGGTAGACATACGGATGACGCTTTCTGTAAATAGGGAATCTGATTCTACATTCTCCCTAGAGCTAATCTCCTCTATTTCGGCACAATTTTGAATATAAGCCCCCTTTGGAGGCCAAAATCATAGGCTTTAGGCCTGAAAGAACTTATCTCTAAGCCATAAAGCAACCGAAACCAGACCAACCATGATCGGCACCTCCACCAGTGGGCCAATCACAGCAGCAAATGCCGCCCCAGAATTAATCCCAAAGACGGCAATGGCTACGGCAATAGCTAACTCGAAATTATTGCTAGATGCCGTAAATGACAAAGTGCAGCAACGCTTATATTCAATACCCATTTTGATGGTGATAAAGAATGTCAGCAAGAACATCACCACAAAGAAGACTAGCAATGGAATTGCGATGGTAACCACATCCATTGGCAACTGAAGAATTAACTTACCTTTCAAACTAAACATCACTACGATCGTGAAAAGCAAAGCAATTAAGGTGATTTTGCCTATTCTAGGGACGAAAGTATTTTGATACGACTCTCTCGACACAAATTTGAGGGCAATGTATCTCGTCAAGAATCCCGCAACACAAGGAACCCCTAGATAGATAGCAACTGTCTTAGCGATCTCACCAATAGTGATATTGACAACAGATCCTGCATGGCCAAAATACGGCGGCAAGACAGTTAAGAAGAAATAGGCGTACACACTAAAGAACAGCACCTGAAACACTGCGTTAAAAGCTACTAAGCCAGCCGCATATTCCGTAGAACCTTTGGCAATATCATTCCAGACAATCACCATGGCAATACAAGGCGCTATGCCAATCAAGATAAGACCTGCCATGTATTCCGGTTGATTGGGAACAAAGAGGATAGCCAAGAAGAACATCAAGGTAGGCGCAACAATCCAATTGAGCAAGAATGCCAAACCAAAGATTCGCTTGTCTCTGAAGACATCAGGCAAGTCTTCGTACTTTACCTTTGCAAACGGTGGATACATCATCAATATCAATCCAATGGCTATTGGGATATTAGTAGTGCCCGATTGAAAGGAATTAATGAACTCCTCTACCCCAGGAACAAAATATCCCAACCCAATACCTGCCGCCATGGCAGCAAATATCCAAACAGTGAGGTATCGATCTAAAAAGGAAAGCTTGCTGGTAACTGTGCTCATGATTTATTGTGAATTTCTTGAAGGCTAAGTGAATTGAGTCGATCTAATGGCATATCCGCCAGAAGATCAATGCGTTTTTTTAAGCCAATCATGACTTCTTTAAATGCACGGCGTTTATCGTCATCCGTGCCAGGCACTTGTGATGGGTCTGGGAAGCCCCAGTGGGCAGTAGCAGGTTTTCCAGGCCAGAATGGGCACACTTCGCCTGCCGCGTTATCACAAACCGTAATAATGAAATCCATCTTTGGAGCTTCTGGCAAACCAAACTCATCCCAGGACTTGGAGCGTAATTTAGATTCATCGTAACCCATCTGCAAAGCCAACTCACGTGCAAATAGATTTACTGAAGTGCCTGGAGTGGATCCTGCTGAGTAGCCCACAAATTTTCCGCTGACATGAGTTGAAGCAAGTGCCTCCCCCAAAACAGACCGAGCAGAATTATGGGTACATAAGAAGAGAATATTGAACTGCTTCATTTAGCCTTCGCCTTTTTCAAGATTAATACTGGAGCGCATGATTTGCCACCGCAGCAGTTTTCAAGCAAGAACCCGCTTAACTCTTGCACCAAGCCTGCATTAGGTCGATAGATGAGATTGCGGCTTTGACGCTCTACTGACAATAAGTCAGCGCCTACTAGTTCTTTCAGGTGAAAACTCAGTGTGGCGTTAGCAACCCCTAGCTTTTCAATCATCTCGCTAGGCGTTAATCCAGTATCACCACGCTGAACTATCAAGCGAAAAATATTCAAACGGGTCTCTTGACCCAGGGCCAGGAATGCTTTGATGGCATCAGTATTTTTCATATTTCCAATTGTATCGAAATATATATTTCACAATAGTGACAATCAATGTCACATAACTGACATATATGTGTCATATATGCTTGAAAATAGAGAAAATTAAACGTAGGATTGATTGAAGATACGCCAATACAACGAATTCACAATCAACCCAGGAATCAGCATGAGCCAAAAGAAATTAGTTAAGCAGCTATTAAAAAAGCTCGATAAATTAGAGTCAGATAGAGAAAAGCTGATCGACAAGCTTGGAAAAGCGTTGGATAAGTTAGATAAAAAAGTAGCTAGCAAAAAAACTCCGGCTAAGAAAGCTGCCGCCAAAAAGACTCCGGTCAAGAAAGCGCCTGCTAAAAAGGCCCCCGCCAAGAAAGTCCCAGCTAAAAAGGCTCCTGCTAAAAAAGCGGCTGCAAAGAAAACTACTCCTGCTAGCCCTGCCAATACAAATGAAGCAAGCTAATGGGTCAAAAAGGCAAAGATAAGCTAGAGCAATCTAGTTACGACGATCAGCTCCGCTTATTGCAGATTGAGTTGGTCAAGCTGCAAAATAGTCTGATCAGCAAAGGCGATCAAATACTGGTCATTCTTGAGGGCCGCGATACGGCTGGCAAGGATGGCACTATTAAAGTCATTACGCAGCACTTAAGCCCCAGGGAAACTCGCGTGGTTGCCCCCGGAAAACCATCTGATACCGAATCTGCAGAATGGTACTTTCAGAGATATGTAGCTGAGCTTCCCAAAAAAGGTGAGTTTGTTCTATTCAACCGCAGCTGGTACAACCGTGCCGGCGTTGAGATGGTCATGAATTTCTGCACGAAGGAGCAGTACGCCAACTTCATGGGAACCGTAAATGAGCTCGAATCTATTCTGACCAGCTCTGGCATAACGATTCTCAAATACTATTTAGACATCTCAAAAAAGGAACAGGCTGTTCGTCTTGCAGATAGAGCTAAAGATCCACTCAAGCAATGGAAGATTAGCCCGATTGATCAGCAAGCGCAGAAAAACTGGGATGCCTATAGCAAATGTAGAAATGACATGCTAGAAAAAACCAGCTCTAAAGATGCGCCCTGGATCGTTGTTAAGGCGAACGATAAAAAAGTTGCTCATCTCAATATGATTCAAGATCTTCTTTCTAGAGTTTCATACCCAGGAAAAGATAAAGGCTTGCTGAAGGCTGATAAGGATATCGTCTTCCAATGGGACAGCAAACTATCTAAGCTCGAAAAATAAGCCCTTAAAAAACCTCGGGAACATACATCTCAGGCGGTACTGGGCCTCGAAGGTAATCCGGGTTATGAACGCGTTTTGGCAAGGTAATCACTGGGTGATCAATCTCTTTATACGGGATTTGATCCAATAAATGCGTAATGCAATTTAGACGTGCTTTTTTCTTGTCATTGGCAGCAACCACCCACCAAGGCGCCTCAGGAATATGCGTACGTTCAAGCATGGTCTCTTTGGCCTTGGTATAGGCCTCCCACAACCTTCTTGCCTCTAAATCCATTGGACTTAACTTCCACTGCTTTAAAGGATCGTGAATCCGCATCATGAAGCGGTTGTATTGCTCTTCGTCAGAAATTGAGAACCAGTACTTGATCAAGATAACGCCTGAACTAATCATCATGCGCTCCAGATCAGGAACCGTTCTTAAAAACTCTTCATACTCATCATCAGTACAGAAACCCATTACCTTTTCAACGCCAGCGCGGTTGTACCAGCTTCTATCAAATAGAACGATCTCGCCACCAGCGGGTAACTGGGAAATATATCTTTGAAAGTACCACTGCGTCTTTTCACGTTCGTTAGGTGCGGGCAAAGCAACCACTTTACAAACCCGGGGATTCAATCGCTGGGTAATGCGCTTAATCGCCCCACCCTTACCAGCAGAATCTCGACCTTCAAATAGGACTGCCACCTTAAGCTTGTTCTCTACCACCCAGTCTTGAAGCTTTACCAACTCACCCTGGAGTCTAAAGAGTTCTCGGAAGTAAACGTTACGTGGAATTTGTGAATGACTATCACCATCAGGAGATAGGCGGTCATCATCGAGCTCCATTTCAAGCTCTTCATCCATGCTGTCCAGAATCTCTTCTTGTGCACGGCGATACCACTCGGCCATTTCGTTGTGTTTTGATGTCATATTGTTTCCCTAATAATACTTATAGCGGGGGAAAATGACACTTTTGTTACATAGAGGGCTGATTACCCTTTAATTGATTAGAAATCGCCTCTTGACTATGCAAAGCCAGCCATTTTCGGTCTCTGGAAGCCTCAGGACTAGCTCCCGAGGGCGATAAAAAGGTAAGCTCCACGATCAGGTTACGATCCCTCAAGATCTGAGCCATGGATTCCAGTAAGCCCATCTCACCCACAAATGCCGGCGCTTCACTTCTCATACAAGATGACAATGATTTATAGGTAATTGCAAGCGAATAGACAGGTACCTGAGCAATAACAGCCGATTCAAATAAATTGGGCTTAAATGGCAGGACACCCTCACCTATTGTGGAGGTGCCCTCTGGAAAAATGCAGACTGACTGCGTTTGAAGAACCTTAGCCACCTCGCTCGCAACCTGCTTTCCATGACGAGAGTTATCACGCTTGATAAATACCGTGCCCAATTGTTTGGCCATCCATCCAAATATTGGCCAACCCTCTACATCGGACTTTGCTACGAAGCGAATGGGCTTAAATGCATTAATTGCATGTATATCCATCCAAGAGATATGGTTTGATGCCAGTAGATAGGGTGTGGCAGGAAGAATTTCTGGATTTTTGAGTCTTAATTCAATTCCAAATATAGATAACAGTCTTCTTGACCACTTCTGAATATGGCTATTTTTAGTTTCCTGAGTTGCAAATGGAAACTGAAAAGATAGAGTCGCCAATCCAGCAATCACATGACTCCACACTAAAATCCACGACCATGCATAAGCCCAATATTGAAACGGGGACTGTTTGGAGTGTTTATTCAGGCTCATATGTTGTAGAAATATAAAACAATTTCAGAAAATACTGCGTCGTCATAAAACTGTCTTAGAACTGTCATGCTGGTTTCATACTCAGTAGGCTTAATACTGTTTCATGATGCATTACAAAGCCATCTGGATTTCAGACGTACACCTAGGAACATCAGGGTGTCAGGCAGACTACCTTCTCGATTTCCTTAAGCACAACGAAGCAGATAAATTCTACCTAGTTGGCGACATTATTGACGGCTGGAGACTGAAGAAGTCTTTCTACTGGCCTCAATCACATAATGATGTAGTACAAAAACTCTTGCGTAAGGCACGTAAGGGGACAGAAGTCATCTATGTTCCTGGAAATCATGATGAAAGCGCCAGACAGTTCTTTGGCATGTCTTTTGGTGATGTCAAGGTAGTTGAGGAAGTCATTCACACAACCGTAGATGGTAGAAAACTATGGGTAACCCATGGCGATCAGTTTGATGGCGTGATGCAATACGCCAAGTGGCTTGCATACGTTGGTGACAACCTCTATTCGCTCATTCTTTACATAAACCGTTACTTCAATATGGTCCGCGCCAAGATGGGACTGCAATATTGGTCGCTATCACAATACCTTAAACACCAAGTAAAGAACGCAGTCAGCTATATCGCAGACTTTGAACACATCATGGCCAGAGAGGCCCGCTTAAGAGGCTGTGATGGCGTAGTTTGTGGACATATTCACAAAGCAGAAATTCGCGAGATTGATGGCTTGTTGTATTGCAACGATGGTGATTGGGTCGAGAGCCTTACTGCCTTAGTTGAAACACAAACAGGCGAACTCAAAATTATTCACTGGACACAGATCAAGGGTGAGCCAGTTGAGTCATCTCAAATCACTCTTCAACTTGCTATCGAATCTCTCATCAAAGAGGCTGCGCTATGAAAATTATGATCATTACTGATGCATGGGACCCACAAGTTAATGGTGTTGTCCGCACCCTGAAACAAACCCGCGCTGAATTAACTGCCATGGGGCATCAAGTAGAAATGATTACTCCTAATGGCTTCAAATCCATTCCTTGCCCAACCTATCCTGATATCGCCCTCTCACTCTTCCCAGGCAAAGAAGTGGCTCGTCGTATTAAAGAATTCGCGCCTGATGCAATGCATATTGCAACAGAAGGCCCACTAGGTTTATCTGCTCGCGCCTACGCAGTTAAAAATCGCCTGCCTTTTTCAACTGCTTATCACACCCGTTTCCCAGAATATGTCAAAGCGCGTACTGGCATTCCTTTAGCAATTACCTATGCATTTATTCGCTGGTTTCATAAACCGTCAATGGCTGTCATGGCGCCAACGATTGTCGTAAAGGATGATCTGGAAGCTTATGGTCTAAATAACGTGGTGTTGTGGTCAAGAGGTGTTGATCTGGATATCTTTAAGATGCAAGATTCCAAAGCCTTAAATACCGCACATCCTATCTTTTTATACGTGGGCAGAGTTGCTGTTGAGAAAAATATCAATGCATTTTTAGAAATCGATTTACCAGGTTCAAAGTGGGTGGTAGGAGACGGTCCAGCGATGACTGGAATCAAAGAAAAATATCCAGAAGTGAACTATCTGGGAGTGCTTCAGCAGCATGAGTTAGCAAAAGTGTATGCGGCGGCAGATGTATTTGTATTTCCTAGTAAGACCGATACATTTGGTTTGGTTTTACTGGAAGCAATGGCTTGCGGGACACCGGTAGCAGCTTATCCAGTGACCGGTCCGATTGATGTACTGGGCAACTCCAATTCAGGCGCCATGAATGAAGACCTCCGTGAAGCTTGCATGCAGGCCCTCAAAATTCCTCGTGAAGTAGCACGCGCACATGCTGAGAAATTCTCTTGGAGAGCGGCCTCAGAGCAATTTGCCAATCACCTTAAGCCTGTACCAACAACAGAAGTTCATGTAACAGCACTAGCCTAAAGAAAAACGCATCTTGAACTCCCCATATCACATAGATCAGAACCCCCATAAGGGCAATCGAGGCCTTGCCAGAGCGTGGCATGCGGCCAAGAACTCTTGGTGTGGCTTGGTTTATGCATTTATGGAAGAGAGTGCCTTTAGACAAGAGCTGACTTTATTTGCTTTGCTAACACCAGTCGCCCTCTTGTTGCCGATCACACTGCTAGAGAAATCATTACTAATTTCTTCCTTGATGATGGTGCTGGTTATTGAACTATTGAACTCCAGCGTGGAAGCAGCGATCGATCGAATCTCATTCGAACATCATGATCTCTCCAAAAGGGCAAAAGATTTTGGTAGTGCCGCCGTCATGCTTGCGCTATTTGTCGCAGCCCTACTCTGGGCTGCAGTCTGCATCCCCTTGCTCCTGAAACTTTAATTACCCACTAAGGCCAGCCATGTCTGATATCCCTAATCCAATTGGTTCATTTGAAATTTTCACCCCCAAGAAAGTCAAAGCATTAAAAAGAAATAAACCAAACCCGCTTAAAAAGCTCTCTAAAAAGTTGGCCAAAAAGCTGTTTGGCAAGAAGTTTGTGACAAAAACTAGGGCTGAGCTCAGAGAAGTAGCTCCTGCTCCTGCGGTTCAGATTGATAAACCAAAAAAACCTGCCTTTCAAATTGTTTGGGCAAGCACAACGGGCGAGATTAAAGAAGTACAAAGATTGCGCTATAAAGTATTCGCCGAAGAAATGGGTGCCAATCTCCCCAAGAACGCTCAAGGCTTAGATGTCGATGAGTTTGACTCTTATTGCGATCATTTATTGATTCGTGATCAAGACAGCCTGAAAGTAGTTGGTACCTATCGCATATTGCCCCCACATAAGGCACAAGAAATCGGCCGCCTCTATTCTGATTCTGAGTTTGATCTATCTCGTATTGATCACCTGCGCCCTAAATTGGTTGAGCTTGGTCGATCTTGCGTGCACCAAGACTATCGCTCAGGAGCAGTCATCATGGCGCTATGGAGTGGCTTGGCTCAATATATGCAAAAGAATGGTTATGAAATCATGCTTGGTTGTGCAAGCATTCCAATGGCAGATGGTGGTCACTTTGCAGCGAGCCTTTATAACTCTCTAGGCAATGATCAAATGGCGCCAACAGAATTTCATGCCTTCCCGCGCCTGCCTTTGCCCCTGGACAAGTTAAACGGTGGTTTAGAAGTGCAGCCGCCACCATTGATCAAGGGTTACCTAAAGCTGGGGGCAAAAATTTGTAGCTCGCCAGCCTGGGATCCAGACTTCAATACAGCAGACTTATTGACGATGCTCCGCCTTTCAGAAATCAACCCGCGTTACGCAAAGCATTTTCTAGGTTTGTAGTATTCAAGCATCGACTCTTAAAGAAAAAGCCACTTCGCATTGATGTGGCTTTTTTATTCCAAGCTATATAGTTACTTAAAACTGACTTGGTAAGAGCGCCCTACCCTTTCCCATTCCGCCGCCTCTTTCAGAAGGCTAAATTCAGTCAAAGGATGCTCGGCAACCCATTCTTTTGGCAGACTCACTAAATATGAACCGTCGTGTTCAGAGACTTTTACTTTAGGAAAATTGGTGTCATTTCGGCCGCGACACAGCACTTGAGCAAGTCGCAAACAAAAGAGCATGCGCCAATCTTCAAAGCTAGCATTATTCGCCAGCTTGCCTAGCTTGCCAGTATGTCCAATGAGTAATGCAGCCAGCCTAGCCTGATCATTTTTAGAGAAGCCCGGCATGTCTGCGTTACCTGCTATGTAGGCAGAATGTTTGTGATAACCGTTGTGGGAGATTGATAAGCCGATTTCATGTAAATTGGCTGCCCACTGCAATAAAGCCACGTTATCCGCCCTGCTTTCCGATTCAGGTTTTGGCAATTGCTGTAAAAAATCTGCGGCTAATTTACCAACCCGATCTGCCTGCTCTCGATCGACGGTGTAGCGTTGCATAAATTGCTCTACAGTCACATAGCGCATATCGTGATGTTGTGATCGGCCAAGTAAGTCATACAAGACACCACTTCGCAATGCAGCGTCCGTTACCTCCATCTCTTCAATACCTAATTCATCGAATGCTGCCAACATAATCGCTAAACCGCCTGGCCACACAGATCTTCTGTCATCCTTCAGACCCTCTAGCTCCACTTGATTGACATGTTCATACTTGAGAAGGTGTTTTTTTAGATTCTTAAGGCCTTCACGGGTAATCATTCCACTCGAGCTATTGACGCGGCCCATCATTAAGCCATCGCCACTTCCATTGAAATGATTATTTCCTATGAGATCTGCTAAAGCTCTAGCGGTACCGGAAGAGCCAATAACCTGCTTCCAGCCGCTTCTTAAATAAGCGCCAGAAATTACCTGTATTTCACGACGCGCTGCCAACTCAGCCTCTTTAAAAGCATGGGCATCAATATTTCCCTTAGGGAAAAAACGCATGCTATGAGATACGCAACCAATATAGAGACTTTCCATCAGCTTTGGCTCATAACCTTTGCCAATGATGAATTCTGTAGAGCCGCCACCGATATCAATTACTAGTCTATTGCCTTGTACGGCCTGAACCTCATGCGCCGCTCCGATATAAATCAGCCGAGCTTCTTCGACGCCGGCAATCACTTCAATCGGGAATCCTAGAGCTACTTGCGCATCTTCTATAAATTGTTGGGAATTTTTAGCAACGCGCAAAGTATTCGTTGCGACTGCTCGAACATTAGCGGGATCAAATCCACGAATACGCTCACCAAAACGCCGAATAGCTATCAATCCCCGCTGATAGGCGTCATTGCCAAGCAATTTATTTTCAGTGAGGCCAGCAGCCAATCGGACTGTCTCACGCAAGGTATCAATAGGACGTAACTGTGTGCCAGAGGGGGTGTTTACTGCTTGGGCTACTAACATACGAAAACTATTCGACCCCAAGTCGACCGCAGCAACAAGGTCTTCTGAATGAACTAAAGGATCTACGAGATTTCTGGCCAAAATATTCCCCAAAAATGGAATGCTGTATCAATTATGTCTATTTTATGTAAAAACCATGACATCTTGATGAAATCAACAGCAAGCCTTAGTGGCTGGGATATACGAGCCTTTTTTAGGCTGCTAAGTTTTGTTCTGAGCTAGAACAATCGCGATTACCGAAGCTACACAAAATGCAGCAATCACCAGATTTTGGCTTCAAGATAGCGCTACATGAGCGGCAGCGATACAAGTGCTGCGCACCTTCTTCGGCATTAATAAGCTCGGAAGCCTGGCAATGGGGGCAGGTAACGATAGATTGGAAATAGTTGGTCTTATTCACATCACAATAGTGAACCAGAATTATTTCAATATTGTGTCAATAAATAAATGGCTTAGTCGGTTGTGCTGGGACTCCAGAACGCCTGGGTCACAAATTCTTGATCAGCAATTTTAGCAATCAACTGATCCATCTCATCGCCATCAACAGCCGATGCAGTTAAAACGGCCTGTATTTCAACATCATCGCTGCCAAACTGATGCACTTCAATATCTTGGGTTTGATAGCCCGCCTCTTCGAGCGTCTTAATAAATTGCTTTAAGGCATGCTTTTGAGCATGCTTAGGAGTGATGATGTATACCGAATTAGTCACCTCTACTGCTTCGGTATCTAGTGGCTGCCTATTAATTAAGCTGACTACTGGGCGAAGTAAGGTATTCGCTGCCAGAACAAAAACAGTAGCTAAGCAAGCCTCTAAAATTAAGTCAGCTCCTGCACATGCACCCACTGCGCCCGATGCCCACAAAGTAGCGGCAGTGTTGATACCCCTGACGTTGCCCTCTTCTCGCATGATGACACCAGCGCCCAAAAAGCCAATCCCAGAAACAACATAAGCCATCACATGAACAGCCCCATCATGACCAGTGAGGCGATTGCCAGCGTCCACAAAAATTGCAGCTCCGATAGCAACTAGAATATTTGTTCTTAAGCCCGCAGTCCGTTGGCGGTATTGACGCTCTAAACCAATTAATCCCCCCAAAATAAAAGCAGCGCAGAGGCTGACGCTCGTATCGGTCAGTGATCCATAGTTAATGTTGTTAATGAATTCCATAGCAGATTTAATCCAAAATTATTTTGATCCTAAACCTAAGGATTGCACCATCATCTTAAACACTTCCGTGTTATCCATAAAGCCCTTGAAGTTTTCTGAACCGGGGCCCATGGCATTCAGAACAGCATCATCTGCCGTATGAACGCCAGACTCTTGGTGCGATGGCAAATTACCGCCCACATGAATTGCATCCTCCTGCAGCTGGAGATATTTTGGATTGGCTACATATTTACCAGAATCATCTTTAACGGCAGGAACAAAAGTGCCATCCATTTTAGGATGTAGGGTTTCATAGTGATCGGGATAGTTGCCATAAAAGAAGGCAATTCTCTTGGATACATCGATCTTATTTGGGTAACCCTGAATATCTGCTTTTGGATAATTTGGATAGCCGGCCTCGGCGTAAATACCCACCTTTTCACGTAAAGGTCCAGGCTTGTCATCATGCACTACCCCGCTAATGGATCCGCTGTGAGTATGATCAGGCGTCACGATGATTAAAGTTTCTGGATGCGTTTTAGCAAAGTCTTTAGCGATTTGCACAGCATTACTAAGCATGATGGTATCAAATGCAGCTCGCTCCCAATCAAGAGGGTGATTGAACTTATCAATCAAAGCCGCCTCTACCATCAAGAAAAATCCATTGGGATTTCTGGATAACACATCAATGGCAGATTGGGTCATCTCTGTTAAATCGGGCTGATTAGGAAATTGTTCAACCGTATTCTTTTTCAGATACAAACGATCCAGCGATCCATCCATATTGTCTGGATGAAAGACGCCAAATAGTTTTTTTGTATCCTTACTCTCTGATGCTGAAAGTAATTCTTGTTTTGTAAAAGCTAACCGATAGCCCTTCAACTTAAAGTTTTCAACCAAATTCTTCTCATCCTTACGTCTTGAGCCCTTAGTGGATTGCGGATAAAAATAGGCAGAGCCACCGCCTAGGATGACTTCAGCACCGCTAGATAAGAGCTGATCAGCAATATATTGTTTATCTGCTCTACGCCTAGTATGAGATACCATGGCGCCCGGGGTTGCATCCTCCAACTCTGCATCAGAAACAATGCCTACCGCCATCTTGGTATTGCGCTTGATCAGCTCCGCAATGGTTTCCACTTTGGGATGCGAGAGATTATCGCCAGCTCGGGATACATAAACGCCCATGGCATTCACCGCTGTCTTATGCCCTGTTGTGTATGCGCTCATAGAGTTCGCAGAGTCAGTAATTAGTGAATCAGACCCTGAAGTACCTATCATGGCTGTACTGGGCATATCGTCAAATGCCAATCTGCCTTGATATTTGCCCTCTTGAATTCCTTTCGAGAGGACTCTTGCGGTTGTCCGGTTAGCAATCGTCATACCATCGCCAATAAATAGAATCACATTTTTTACGCGACGAGGACCAGTTGCATATACATCCCAATTTACTTGCAAACGCTCCTGGGGTGCTCGAGCCACGATTTGATATTTACCAGCCTTAGATAACTGAACCTCTCGATACAGGATGGAGCTACCTTTGCCATTTTCATTAGAAATAAACTCGGGTTGGACGCTAATAATTTTATTTATTGGTGCGCCATTAAGTTCGATCTCAGCATCCCCAAGATTAATGACGGTATTAAATTCAATCTTGATATCAAACTTAGATCCAGCCAAAATGGCAGCTTGGTCGATTGGATAGATAGCTGCTGCCTGAATAAATCCTGCAATTGATCCAAAAAAAATGAAGGAGACAATCCTGAAAAGACGGGGAGTTTTCATAGAGTTGAAATGGTGAATAAGCTTAGGGAATCTACAATATCCACCAATAAAGTGACACTCTCATGACTACGCCCTGATGGGCTTTAAAGGGCTGCTTTTTTCTTGGCCGCTTTCAATCTACCCGATTTGACCGCCTTACGAAATAAATCGAAGTCTTGCTCATTCTGCTTTGCATAGGATCTTGCAAAGGAATACATTGCCTCGCCAAATTCCTTTGATTCACCACAATAACCAGTAAGTTCAGCCGCATCTCCAGAGCGAGCGTGACCCAGGGCAAGAGCCCAGCCGAACAATTTTGAATAGTCGGCAAAGTTCTTTAGAGAGATGCCACCCGGACCGATCGGAATACCTCCCTTCATATCGCGTAATTGGCGGAGATAAAATCCTTCACTTTTATCAACATCAAACTGCATGGAGCCGAAACTCAAAAAGATATCAGGAGCACCCTGTAGCAGTCTCTGACCAGCCACCACACGCCGCCCCATATCTCGATAAATAGACTCGCCTAAATAAGGACTTAAGACAGATTTTTGAGCTTCCTTGTATTGCAAGAACAAAGGATCATTTACGCTATCGCCTTCAAAATAAAGAACCATACAATTGGTGCCCACACTTCCTACGCCAACCACCTTTCGAGCAAAATCCTTTAGGACATACCGTTCAAAAAGAATCTTGCGATCAGCCAGTAAAGTACTAGAGTAATTTAACAAGGCCCTATTAATCAGGGAGCTTAGAGTCTGTCCGTAAACACTCCCTTTGAAATGCTCAATTAAAGGAGGTTTGTTGATGATCTTTCTATTTTTGCCAACAAGCGTAGTCAGTTTTTGCAGTACTTGTATATTGCCCTGCCCTTTAGTCTGCCTTAAATAAACATCAATTTGCTTTTGATGTTCTTTAGAAAAATGCTTAGGTATATCTGAATCACTAATAAAGTCTTGAGCTAAATCCAAATAAGGCATATGCGCATATTGAGCCATCCGCTTTTGATATTCAGCGCAAATACGTAATACTATTTTTTTACTTATTACTTTATCGCCACTATTACTTTCACAGGCAATAACTGCACTTGCAACAAGACGCTTGAGATCCCATTCCCAACTACCGGGCAAAGTTTCGTCAAAGTCATTAATACCAAATACCAGTCGATGTTCGGCAGTTCCAAATAAGCCGAAATTAGATACGTGCATGTCTCCGCATAGCTGAACCGTGATATTGGTAGATGGTTGGTTAGCCAAGTCTTGAGCCATGATGGCGGCTCCCCCTCGATAAAATGCAAAGGGCGACTGCAGCATGCGCTCATAACGAATCGGGATCAGCGACTCAATTCGAGTCTTGGCTTGATTCTCCAGAATGGTGATGGGGTCAATTCGGTGTTTTGGTGGGGTATAGATACCCTGCTGAGCAATGCTGACCTTTTTTCGCAAGGCTTTACCATCTGCCGTGCGCTTTTTGATGCTGGGCCTAGGATTACTAAAAGACTCTACCGACCTTAGAACAGCAAATTTTGGCTTTTTCTCTATAGACATCAACTTCCTCAAAAGGGATACATTCAATCTTAACCCTTTATTCGATGCTATTGCCTATCTAAACTTTAGGCGATGATGAATGGACTGTAGTTCATCCTTGATTTGCACATGATCTAATTTATCTATGGGTAAATCCATGAGTAGTTCAATGCGATTTCGCAGCCCCATTTCGACCTGCCTGAATGCATCTAGCATGGCTGCCTCCCCCGAATCTACAGCGGCAGGATCAGCAAACCCCCAATGGGCGCTAACAGCATGGCCGGGCCAGTAAGGGCACTCCTCACCAGCAGCAGAGTCACAGACCGTAATAATGAAGTCCATACGTACAGCCCCATCTACTCCAAACTCATCCCAGCTTTTACTGCTCAGCAGCTCTAGTGGGTAATCTAATTGCCTGGCAATACCCAATGCGATTGGATGCACATACTTTAATGGCCTAGATCCAGCTGAATACCCTCTAAATCGTCCATGGCTTAGAGTGGTTACCAATACTTCACCAAGAATGGATCTTGCGGAGTTGCCAGTGCATAAAAATAAAATATTGTACTGATTACTCATTAATATTTATGCACTTCAATTGGATTAAATAATTTCGTCAAGACGAAGAGAAAATCTCCCATCCATCAAAAATTGATTTTGATGAGAATCTAATGGTTGATTCTGAGAAATGATTTCTTTCTCAATTTTTTCAATTGCGGATTTTCTATCGACACCAATTCTGAGCGCCAAAGGAAGATACTTAACAAGATTCTCAGTCATTTGGAATGCATTCTTATGTATAAAGTTAAGATCAATATTAGGCGTAATTTATGGCAGTTTTATTAATATGCAAAGTGAGAAATCGAATAAATACTGCATTCAAATCAACTACCCAGCCTATGAAAGACGTAGCGCTTTGCATAAGCCCGTCTTGCCTCGTACCATGCTTGCCAAACCATCATAAGAAATTTTTTCATCGCGTCATCCTTTTGTTTAAAGAATTATTCCAAAACACCTTCATGACTAGTGTGACTTTGAAACATGTCAAGGTGATGGCTTATTTGTGACCAATCAAAGCATCTGATATACACTGAAGTTATAAGAAGTCTGATTGTTAAAGGGAAGTCATATGACTCAATGGGAAATATATGGGGCCATTGCCCTAAGACTAGGTTTGGCTTTGTTAGTAGGCACCATACTGGGCCTAAATCGCTGGCTTCATCACAAGCCCGCAGGCATTCGTACACATTCGCTAGTAGCCATTGGTTCTGCAACTGCAGTATTACTCATCAGTGATTTTGTTCAAGATGATGCGCAATCTGTCAGCCGTGTTTTACAAGGCCTGATAACCGGCCTTGGATTTTTAGGGGCTGGGGTCATCATTCGCGAACAAAGATTACAAAAAATTCACGGACTAACTACCGCAGCAAGTATTTGGTCTTGCGCCTTAATTGGTGCTGCTTTTGGGGCGGGTCAATTTGCCCTGGGAGTTCTTAGCTTGGGCGCCATCCTACTGACATTAGTCATTGGTGGCCCCCTTGAAAGTTTTGTCGCCAGGCTTAATGGGATCAAGCGGAGCTCCGAAGTATCTAGCGATCCAGACTAAAATCCGTATTGAGGCCTTAAAAAGCAGTTTTGTCATATTAGTTTGCTAGGATTGGCCCCATCTTGATCCTTAGTTGAAAAAATATGAGCAAATACCTATACGAAGACGCTGTAAAACAATTACAAGAGTCTGGCAGCATTGGATTGGCGGACTTAAAAAACCTCCCCCATG
>NZ_JACVPG010000021.1:133179-195907 GCF_018882045.1 Polynucleobacter sp. Fuers-14
GTGTCTTTATGCCAACGGCAAAGCCGAGAAACTACCTAAAGAATCCAAAAAGAAGAAGAAAAAGAAAAAAGATTAAGACTTAAGAAGTAACGCGCTCTTTAGGGAAGCGGAGCATAAATTTACTGCCTCTTCCCGGAGTGCTTTCTATTACCAGCTGAGCCTGGTGCCGATTGGCAATATGCTTCACAATAGCCAATCCCAACCCTGTTCCACCCGTATCTCTTGATCGGCTTCGATCTACACGATAGAAGCGCTCAGTTAACCTTGACAGGTGCTCAGATGCAATGCCTGGGCCCGTATCAGTAACGGAGAACTCACCCTGCCCTTGCTCGTTAACATTCCATTCAACACCGATAGAACCAATATCAGGCGTGTAGCGAATGGCATTAGATACCAAATTACTGAATGCAGAAAGAATTTCTCTTTCATCACCCATTAAATTCTGTTTGGAATTCACAACAAAATTAAATGCATGCTTACCTTGAGAAAGCGCTTCAGCATCATTTTTCAGAAGCGCCATTAAAGTCTCTACTTTGACTACCGTATTTGTGGCTGGTAATGCATTTGACTCGAGGTTTGCCAAGGTCAATAAGTCCTCAACCAAACTCTTCATCCTCTGTGCCTGCGACATCATCATTTCAAAGTATTGATCCTGCTGGTCTTTCTTGAGCTCTAGGGACTGAACAGTCTCTAAGAATCCCATCAGCACAGTGATCGGTGTGCGCATTTCATGAGAAACATTGGCTACGAAGTCACGACGCATGGCATCCGCTTTTTGCAAATCGGTTACATCCTGCACCAAGAGGAGATGGCGCTTTTGACCAAAGGGAAATGCTTGCAACATCAAACTCAAACTACCATCGGGCCCCATGCGCTCCATTAATAAAGGCTCATCAAAATTACGCTTATTTAAATACTGTATGAATTCTGGACGTCGTATCAAAAAATTAATGCGCTGCATGACATCGCGTTTAAAGATGAGGCCAAAGAATCTCTCAGCAATACCGTTACACCATTCAATCTGGTCGCTCTCATCGAGCATGACGATTCCATTGGGGGAGGCCTGGAATGCCTCAATAAAGTGCTCGTGTTGCTGCTCAATACTTCGGATATGTTGCTTTAGATTTCTGACGAGACGCTGAAGCCTAAAAAACACCTCTTCCCAAAAGCCACTGGGTAAGGGCATGCTTTCAACAGAGTCGGCAAGGGTATATTTTCTCAGGCGCGCTAAGTTGATATAAGCGTAGACCAGCGGGATGGAGAGCACAGAAATTCCAACTGCGATAGCCCACTGCGCACCCCATAAAGACAATGTTGTGAATGCCAATACAAATGCGACGCAAATAATGACAAAGAAACGGGTGAGTACAGATAGCATGATGCAATATTAGAGCATCTCCAAAAATCCCTGGAGATTCCCAATAAAATCGTCAAATACAGGCTTAAGTTTCGGTTGGAGTCTTGGTAATGCGGTAGCCGCTACCACGCACCGTCTCAATATAGCGGTCACAATCAAACGGAGCGAGAGCTGCTCTTAAGCGCTTAATATGAACATCGACCGTTCTTTCTTCAATATAAACCTCACTACCCCACACCTTGTCCAGCAAGCTGCCCCGAGAGTGAACACGCTCAGGATTAGCCATGAAATACTGGAGCAATCGAAACTCTGTTGGCCCAAGAGCAATGGATTTAGGCTCCTGATTCGGCCAGATAGCCAGTGCACGATGAGAGCTTGGATCCAACTTTAATGGACCAACAGTCAGTGGACCAGTATCCTCGATCGGCATCTGCCTCCGTAGGATTGCCCTCACCCTAGCCACCAATTCTTTTGGTGAAAATGGCTTAGTAACGTAATCATCTGCACCTGAGTCCAAGCCAAGAACCTTATCAGACTCTTCACTTTTGGCGGTCAACATCAAAATCGGCAATGCCTTAGTGCGCTCATTAGAGCGTAGTTCTTTTGCAAACTGGACGCCAGATTTACCAGGCAACATCCAATCCAGAATGATCAGATTAGGCAGCTGATCCTTCATCATCGTCAATGCGAGATCGGTTTGCATGGCCTTTTCAACTTCATAGCCTGCATGTGACAGGTTAATCGCAATCAATTCTGCAATTGATGGCTCATCCTCTACTATGAGTATGCGGTGAGTCATTATTAGGGGCCCCTAATTATTGTCTGTTGGCTTCGCGGACTAAATCTTCATGCGGGATGTGACGTACATCAGACCCCTTAGCAATGTAGATGACGAACTCTGCAATATTTTTGGCGTGATCACCGATACGCTCAATTGCCTTCGCAATCGTCAGCATATCCAAGCCTGTGCTGATCATATGTGGATCTTCAGACATATAGGTAATGAGCTTGCGCACAAAGCCTCTGAACTCTTCGTCAATCTGACGATCTTCCTGGACCACATCAGCGGCTGCGATCGTATCTAGACGAGCAAAAGCATCGAGGCTACGACGCAATAAGGAAATTGCCATTTGACCCGAAAGACGGATTTCTGCAACATTAATATTGTGTGGCAAGCCGGATTCAATTAAGCGCTTAGTGCGCTTAGCAACGCGCTCAGCCTCGTCACCAGCACGCTCTAGATTGGTAATGGCTTTAGAAACCGCCATTACCAAACGCAAGTCTCGAGCAGTTGGTTGTCTGCGTGCAATCAGTTCAGTACAAGCCAAGTCGATCTGAATCTCTAAGTCATTGACTAACTTTTCATTTTCGATAACTACATTGCAGGTATCGAGATCCATTTGCGTAAAAGCACGCATCGCTGTTGCGATTTGGGATTCAACTAGACCGCCCATTTCAAGCAAGCGGCTTGAAAGAGAATTGAGATCGGCATCAAATTGTGATGATAGGTGTTTATCTGGCATATATTTCTCCAATTAACCGAAGCGGCCGGTGATATAGTCTTCGGTCTCTTTACGCTTAGGCTTAATAAATATTTCGTCCGTTTTGCCGTACTCAATCATGCTGCCCAAATACATATAGGCCGTATAGTCAGATACACGCGCTGCTTGCTGCATATTATGAGTCACGATCGCAATCGTATAGTCCTTTTTGAGCTCATGAATCAACTCTTCCACTTTTCCAGTAGAAATAGGGTCCAAAGCTGATGTTGGTTCATCCAGAAGAATCACTGAAGGCTTGACCGCTACACCACGTGCGATACATAAACGCTGCTGTTGACCACCAGAAAGGGATAAACCACTCTGGTTTAACTTATCTTTCACCTCATTCCACAAGGCTGCCTTATTCAATGCCCACTCTACGCGCTCATCCATTTCAGAGCGGGAAAGCTTTTCGTAGAGACGAACACCAAAAGCAATGTTTTCATAAATAGACATTGGGAATGGGGTTGGCTTCTGAAAAACCATACCAATACGAGAACGCAATAAGTTCAGGTCCTGTCCAGGCTCTAAAATATTCTGACCGTAGAAGTTAATTTCGCCTTCAGCACGTTGACCTGGATAGAGGTCATACATCCGGTTTAGTGTTCGTAGTAGGGTGGATTTTCCACAGCCTGATGGGCCGATAAATGCGGTTACCTTGCCTTGCTCAATATCTAAGTTAATCTTTTTTAATCCCTGAAATGCGCCATAGTAAAAATTTAAATCGCGCACTTCAATAGCATTAATAGCCGTTTTTTTCGGCTCTTGGTTTACCGTATCCACTCTACCTCCTTGACCATCAATCTTATTTAAGTCAAACATTGTTCTCATATTGCTCATCATCCCTGCACCTTGTCACGGAATACAACACGCGCCAAAATATTCAAACCCAGCACCGCAAATGTAATCAGGAGAGATCCACCCCAGGCCAAGCTAACCCAATTGTCATATGGACTCATAGCAAATTGGAAAATCACCACCGGCAAATTGGCCATAGGCTTATTCATATCTGTTGAGAAAAACTGATTACTTAGGGCGGTAAATAGTAAAGGCGCTGTTTCACCACTAACCCGAGCTAATGCCAACAGAATTCCTGTCATGATGCCGCTTTGCGCAGCACGTAAAGTAACCATAAAGGCCACTTTCCACTTGGGAGTTCCTAATGCATAGGCGGCTTCTCGCAAGCTACCAGGAACCAAACGCAACATATTTTCAGTAGTGCGTACAACTACCGGAATAGCAATCAAAGCTAATGCTACGGTCCCAGCCCATCCTGAGAAATGCTGAACCTTGGCAACATATAAGGCATAAACAAACAGGCCAATCACAATCGAAGGTGCGGAAAGCATGATATCAGTCACGAAACGGGTGAGAGAGGCAACCTTGCTGCGATCCCCGTATTCTGATAAATATAGGCCAGCTAGAACTCCGACAGGTGTACTAATAAAGGTACATGAGCCAACCAATAAGAGACTTCCCACAATGGCATTGGCTAAACCGCCGCCTTCAGTGCCAGGGGCAGGAGTACTTGCTGTGAACATATTCAAATTAATGGCAAAGAATCCTTTAATGAAAAGGATACTGAGAATCCAAATAAGGCTAGCCATACCAATGGCCATAGCTAGCATAGAAAGAGTTAATCCAATTTTGTTTGCTCTCTTACGACGGGCAAATACTGCCATATCCAAATTAACATTGGAACTCATGATTTAAGCCCTTGTTTTTTCTCCATGCTAATTAAAAGCCATTTAGCAAAGGCTAGAACAATAAATGTAATAAAAAATAGCGCTAGCCCCAAGGCAAAAAGCGAGGAGTAATGCAAACCAGCTTCCGCCTCACCGAATTGGTTTGCTAAAGTCGATGCAATAGAGCTACCTGGCGCAAAGAGGGATGGTGAAATACGTTGGGCGTTTCCAATCACGAAGGTGACTGCCATAGTCTCTCCGAGTGCCCTACCTAAACCTAACATCACACCGCCAATGACGCCTGCCTTTGTATAAGGCAACACAATATTTCTGACAACTTCCCAGGTTGTACAACCTATTCCGTAGGCCGATTCCTTGAGAACTGGTGGAACAATTTCAAATACGTCACGCATCACAGAGGCAATAAAAGGCAAAATCATGAGGGCAAGAATTAATCCGGCGCACAACATACCAATGCCATTGGGCGCTCCTGAAAACAGAATTCCAATTAGTGGAATTTGACCTAAAGTAGCCTGAAGAGCAGGTTCAATATAGTCGCCAAATATTGGGGCAAAAACAAATAAACCAAACATGCCATAGATGATGGAAGGCACTGCAGCCAATAGCTCAACTGCCGTACCAAGAGGGCGGCGGAGCGATGGAGGGCAAATTTCTGTTAAGAAAAAGGCAATACCAAAACTCAGGGGGACAGCAATCAACAATGCAATCACTGAAGAAACTAATGTTCCATAAATTGCTATCAAGCCGCCGAATTCGCCATTAACAATATCCCAGTTCGAGGTTATAAAAAACTGGGGGCCGAACTCTTGCAAGGCAGGCCACGCATTTACGAACAAGGAGCCAATAATTCCTAATAGCGCGAATAACACCGATAGAGAAAAAAATTGGGTAACGCGATGGAATAAAAAATCCTGAACCCGCTGGAGTCGCGCAATTCTTGAAGCCATGAGCGTCGGAGCACCGGAAGATTCTAGAGTATTCATTCTATGCTTAACTTAAGTAGAAAAACGACCCTGAACAACAGGGTCGTTAAAAACATAATAATAAAAATAATTATTATTTAGAGTCAACTTGCGACCAAACCTGCTTGCGAATGTAATCCACGGTTGCATCAGGCATTGGGACGTAATCTAACTCTGAAGCAGCTTTTTTACCATCCTTGAATGAATAGTCAAAGAATTTCAGTACTGCTGCGGCTTGTACTTTATTCTCAGGCTTTTTGTAAACCACCACAAAAGTTGCGCCTGTGATTGGCCATGCTTTAGCGCCTGATGCATAGGTAATGAAAGTATTCATTCCAGGAAATTTAGACCAGTCTGTACCAGCAGATGCAGCAGCAAATGCTTCTGCTGTTGGAGATACCATTACGCCATCAGCATTGCGAACCTGCGTGTAGCTCAGATTGTTCTTTTTGGCGTAAGCATACTCAACATAGCCAACAGAGTTCTTAATACGTGCAACGTTTGCAGCAACGCCTTCATTTCCCTTACCGCTTACAGTTGAAGCTGCTGGCCATTTAACTTGCGCACCGAAACCAACGGCATCCTTGAAGTTGCTGCTTGCTTTAGAAAGGAAGCTGGTAAAAATTGCCGTAGTACCAGAGCCATCAGCACGAGTAACAACTGTGATTGGGCCAGAAGGAATCTTCACGCCAGGATTGAGCAGGGCAACACGTTTGTCGCTCCAATCAGTTACTTGACCTTGGAAAATATCTGACAATAGGTCACCAGAAAGTTTCAACTGGTTAGGACCAATGCCTTCGATGTTCACTACAGGAACTACACCGCCAATAATTGCTGGAAACTGAACCATGCCATGGCTTTGCAGATCATCAAAACTTAATGGAGCATCGGTAGCGCCAAAATCAACAGTTTTTGCCTTAATCTGCTTGATACCGCCGCCAGAACCAATCGACTGATAATTTAAGCTGTCGCCACTTTTGGCTTTATAGGATTCAGCCCACTTACTTAGAACTGGGTAAATAAATGAAGAACCAGCACCCGTCATCTCCACAGCGAATGCTGTTGGAGCAAGAGAAATAGCACCAATAACGAGGGCTTTTTTCAAAAAAGATTTCATTTAATTCGTCCTTAAATTGAATATGCGCAGCAGCGCGATATAAGAACGATACGGATGGAATGTGACAGCTATATGACAGCTCTATGACACCCCAAAAACTGCGTTTTTTGCATGCCTAGAGGCATTAATCACTCAAATCACTCTTAATAGAAAAGCTATCAAGCACGTTAAATGAACGAAATTCATTTAATAGTAATCCCAGTAAATATAGAGATTTATGCGGGATTCACTAGGTTTTCCTGAATGGCTTCAATAAAGTGTTCGCCATAGCGCTCTAACTTGGCTTGCCCCACCCCACTTATACGACTAAATTGATCTAAGGTCGTTGGCGTAGACCTTACCATCTCCTGCAAAGTGCTGTCATGAAAAATCACATAGGGTGGGACCCCTTGCTCACGTGCCAGCTCAGTGCGCTTAGCTTTGAGTGCCTCCCACAATTTTTCATCCGCAATATTACTAAAGGGATGCGTAGAACTTTTCTTTGCTCCCAATTTCGTAGCCTTAGTCTTGGAGTAGCCCGCTTCTTTACGCAACCAAACCTCTTGCTCGCCACGTAATACAGGTAATGCGATCTCATCGACTAACTTTAAGCCACCATGCAGGGCAATATCCGCATCCAAATAACCGCCTGCTACCAATTGACGATAAATGCTATTCCATTGGGCCTGATTGAGTTCTGTGCCGATGCCAAAGGTACTGATCTGCTCATGAAAGTACTGCTTCACTCTGGGGGTAACCTTACCAAGGAGCACATCAATTAAATGGGTCACACCAAAACGCTGACCTGTCCGATAAACGCATGACAACGCCTTTTGTACTTCCTGTGTGGCATTCCAAGTCGCCACGGGCTCTAGACAGTTATCGCAGTTCCCACAGCCACCAGGATGCATCTCTCCAAAGTAGCGCAAGATTGTTTGATGACGGCATGATGTGGACTCACAATAGCCCAGTAGTGCATTGAGTTTTTGGCGCTCTACCCGCTTGCGGTCTTCAGATGCTTCGCCAGAATCTACCATTTGCCGCAAGCTCACTACATCCCCAAATCCATAGGCCATCCAGGCATTTGCGGGCAAGCCATCACGTCCTGCACGCCCTGTTTCCTGGTAATACCCTTCCATGCTTTTTGGAAGATCTAGATGAGCTACAAAGCGTACGTTAGGTTTATCAATGCCCATGCCGAACGCTACGGTTGCGACCATGATGACACCCTCTTCACGCAAGAAACGTTTTTGATTGGCGCTGCGTGTTTCAACGCTTAAACCTGCGTGATACGGCATAGCATCCCAGCCGCGGTCTACCAACCATTGAGCAGTCTCTTCTACACTGCGACGCGATAGGCAATAAATAATCCCTGAGTCATCGGCATGCTCCGCATCTAAAAAGTGCTCTAACTGTTGTTTAGTACTCTGCTTTTGCAGAACTCGATATTTAATATTGGGCCGATCAAAGCTCGAGACAAACTGCTCGGCAGATTCGAGCGAAAGACGCTCCACAATTTCTGCTCGGGTTGGCGCATCTGCGGTTGCCGTTAAGGCGATACGAGGTACCTTAGGAAATCGCTCGTGCAAAACAGTTAACTGACGATATTCTGGGCGGAAATCATGACCCCATTGAGAAACACAGTGCGCCTCATCAATCGCGAACAAGGCAATTCCAGGGCCCGCATTAAGTCTATCGAGTATCGATAGAAAACCAGGATTCATTAGGCGTTCAGGCGCCACGTAGATTAAGTCAAGATCTCCAGCCAGTAATTGACTGGTAATCTTTTGAGAAGTAGCCGCATCTAAGCTCGAGTTTAAAAATGAGGCCTTAACGCCTAACTGGGTTAATGCATCAACTTGATCCTGCATTAGTGCAATTAAGGGCGACACTACTACGCCTACACCACGTCGAACAAGCGAGGGAATTTGATAGCACAGCGACTTACCAGCGCCAGTGGGCATGAGAACCAAAGCATCGCCGCCTGCCACTACATGCCTAACAATAGACTCTTGAGCACCACGGAATTGATCAAAACCAAAAACATCATGAAGAACTTGGTGGCTCGACTGCAAAAGTAATACTCCCTTGTCTTATTCAATACCTGCGGATTGCAAACTACGTATAAATAAAAAGCCCCACGCATACAGGGCTCATTCAATATTTTCTCTATAGATGACACAGAGCCTGAGTGGCGGCGAGCCAAGTCACCGCCCATATTGCCTCGTTATACCTCCCTGCAATCAGGAAAATTTATAAGGCATTCTGGGAAAAATGATAAAGCATTATCTAAAAACTGCCAGCATAACCTTGACTAGCATCAGAGTTTAATTGGACGGATCCTTGACTAATCTAAAACCAAGGTGCGACATTGGGCTAAAGGGGTCTGAGCCTCGCCTTGCGCTAGGCCGATAAGACTGACAGTAATCCTCATTACATAAAAATGATCCCCCGCGGATGACCTTCTTAGGAGCAAATGGGGGCACTCCATAATCGGCTGGATCAAATGAATCACTAGGTCCTTGCGGATTTAGAATCAAATGATCGCCATTCTCTTTTACTTGAAGAGCAAAATAATCAGCGCGATACCAGTCAGCTACCCACTGCCAAGCATTACCAGTCATATCAAACAGGCCATAACCATTTTGGGGAAAGGTGCCTACCGCACTTGTCCCAATAGCTCCACCCGCTTTGGGGCTTACCACCGGAAAGGCTTGCTTTTTAACATCCCAAATATTAGCCGGTAACTTCCCCGCTTGCTCCAATTGGTCGCCCCAAGCGTAAGTAGCCTGATTAAGACCACCTCTGGCAGCAAACTCCCACTCTGCTTCGGTAGGAAGACGCTTACCCGCCCATTTGGCATACGCCAAAGCATCTTCATAACTCACTTGCACTACCGGGTGATTCGCTTTGCCCTCAATATTGCTACTCGGTCCTGTCGGATGCTTCCAATTGGCACCAGGAACAAAAGCCCACCACTGAGAGTAATCATTTAAATTGACTTTATCTTTACTGCCCACAAAAACCATCGCCCCCGGCACAAAAGCAGAAGCTGGGGGTTGTGGCGTGCCAGGTGGCAACTGAACCTTAATCGTATCCCAATCAGGCAACTGCTCTGCTGTCGTTCTGTAATTGGTTTCTTTTACAAACTGCGCAAATTGATCATTGGTAACGTGCGTTGCATCCATCCAGAACCCATTCACCTGGACATGGTGAACTGGTTTTTCATTGGCTTGGGCCTTTTTACTATCGCTACCCATCAAAAATTCACCACCAGGAATCCACACCATACCCACAGGTGCATTCTTGCCATCACTCTGAATGACCACGGGCGATACTTGGGGATTAGAGTGCTTTAGATAGAAATAGGCCGCCATACTTCCAGCTATCGCAATTGCAATTACGAGCAGGACGGTGTGACGATTCATTTTGGGCCCAAACATCAATACACCGCAGTAGGAGTGGCACACTTACCTTGGTTGTTTTGAATGATTTGCGCATCTAGATTATTTGTAAGGCCATCAAAGTTAAAGTCAGCAATACTGGACAGTGCCCAATTTAAAAACTGCTGCCAAATACTCAAGTCTTGAGAGTTGACTTGACTGTCAAGATTGGCATCTCCAGAACATGCAGGTTGTGAGGCAAGGATGCCATTAAGCGATACCATTAAGCTGTTGTAATTTTGGAGCACAGTGCTAGACCAAGATGACATTGTTGGCATTAAATTCAAGCTCGCAGTATCAATCATCGGGATCGGAACCGCTTGATTGATCTGATAGAACTCATTCGTTGTCACCGATGAACCTGTATCGGTAGCCGGAAAATAGGTTTGAGTCTGGTTACGCACAAGCTTATAGTTATCATTTCTGACAGCCATCGTGACCTCAGCAGCGATAGGCGTCCATGCACTTGAGGGAATGCCGGTCTTGGACTGAGCTTGGTTGACTTGCCAGCAGGTACGATACCCCGTACTAGAGGGTTGCCCGTATGGAGGACCAATCACAGAAGGATCGGTGTAACCAGGCCCCCACCACACGCCTGCATTATCTTCGCAAGGCCCCTTATCAAACACGCTTTGCGTACAAATCGTTGATAGGGTTTGACCAGCAATTGCAGTAGATACTAAACAAGCGCCATTACGCTGACCATTGGCCTGCACGTTATAGCCGCCCTCGGTAAAGTTAATTGTACGAATACTCGCCTGAGAAGGATTGGTTAGATAAGGAAGCAATGGGGCAGAATCAATGACTCGAGGCACTGCACTAGGCACATCAATGCCTGCAATCTCACCAAATAACTGAAACACATCAACCATATTCACCATATGCTCGACGTCGCGATTGGGTTGAACAACCTTAGGGCCTGAAACGATCAAAGGCACCCATACACCCGTTTGATATGCTGTTGACTTTGCGCGCGTTAAATCAAACGGATACTTCACTGCATTCGCAAAAGTACCGTTATCACCAACAATCACAATCATTGTGTTGCTTGCCTGAGGGCTATAGGCCAAAGTTCCATCTGCGTTTTTACTTGCTAGACCAGTTTGCACCAAGAGGCGTCCAAACTCGGTATCAATTGCCTCTGTCATCTTGTCAGAAACAACGCGTTGCTGAATTAAATCCTTGCAATTCAAATCATCATTAGGGCCACCCTTAACCAGCGCTCCAGGAGGCTGTTGGTAAGGAGTATGGGCAGCGCTATAGCTCACAGTTGCCATCCATGGTTTATTGGGGCTGCGACTATTGATCCAACCAATCGCAGCATCCGTCTCGATAGTAGTGCGATAGCCACGATTACGCGGATCCGTGTTTGGAATAGATTGGACTCCGCCATCAGCGCTATTAATTACCAAAGGCGAAACATAGTAGCCATTAGCCGTACTAAAGTTCAGGCCGCTAGGCGCCGTACTTTGGCAAGCTGCATTGGGAACAAAAACACCACCACTCATCAAGCACTGCTTACCAGGCACATCGCCACCAGGATTCAAGCTAGAAATTACCTGACAAGAGTGATTTGGCTGATAACAGGCGCCTGTATCGGCACCTCCAGCGGCAGCGCTTGGCGCAAAACCACAGACATAAGGGTTGCCTGCTGGATTGGGATTACCTCCGCCACCAGTTGTATCAAGCGAGGCAGGCCCCCCACGAATCCAGCCGTAAAAATAGTCCCAACCTAATTGTGCAGGCGTTCCGTTTCCGGCCTGATTATTGTCAGGGCCGGCCAAATGGAATTTACCAAACATCGCACTTTCATAATTAGCCTGCTTTAATAACTTAGGTGTCGTCATGTCGTATGGCGACACCTGAGCATTAGCTAGGTCATAGGTTCCAAGAGCCGAGTAAATATTCGTTCGAAACGGGAAGCGCCCAACAAAAAAGGATGCTCGACCTGGCGAGCATTCGGGCATTGACCATGCATTACGAAAGCGCACCCCAGATTTGGCAACTACCGCCATGTTCGGCATATTTGGAGGGGTGGCACCACCGTAACCAAAAATCTGCATTTGGTCGATACCGACATCGTCCATTACTACAAATAGAATGTTGGGGGTTTGAGATGCAGAACTGCCGCCTCCACCACTACAAGAGCCAAGTAATAAGATGGCAATAGATATTGAAAATAAAACGAATAGATGTTTTTTCATAAACCAATGGGCTGAAGTATTTCGGAGCCGCATGGCTTGTGATCCTTATTCTACCCCGCCCAACATAAATCAAGCAATCATTACTGCATAAGGCTTTTGTTGGGCAAAAGTGAATATCAGGAGCAAAAAATCACCTCGAAATGAACTGACCCCTTTTAGTTGGATTGGCTATTCAACTTATGGGGCTCATTCGTTGTTTTCTCTACTTACGCGGAATATGGAGACTGGCTAGCAGAGAGCTCGCGATTCGAATCCTCAGTAGAGTTAGATTCCCACCATTACAGTATGGCTCTAAGCACTGGTATATTTAACTTTTATTGTTTAAAAACAATAACTTATGAATATTTTGCCAATTCATAATTGCCTTATGTGGGCTTATGTTGACTAAGTAATGCAATCGCATTACCATTGGTGACATGAATTCCCTTCTCACATTTCTAGAGGCGCGACCATGAATACTGCCGTACTCGAAGCTGAATCTACCCTCACAGATCGTTACCAAACTACCGTACCCGAGTCTATTCGCCAAGTCTTAAAACTCGGCAAGCGCGATAAGGTCCACTACGCTATTTTGGACAATGGAGATGTGCTGATGAGTCGCGGGCAAGAGGCTAGGTCTGATGATCCAGCGCTTGGAAACTTTCTTCATTTTTTATCTCAAGATCTCGCAGCACATCCCGAGCGTTTACAAGCGCTCGACAGTGCTTGGGTTGAGCGCTTGCAATCATTAGTAGGAAATGTGCAGTTTGATTTAGATGCACCCCTACCTGATGATGGGGCTTAATTATTTCCATACAGTCATCACCTCTCATCATTGCCGGCTGGACCATCTTCGCCCATCCTTTATTTCTTAATCAAGTTCAAGCACTAACCAATGACGTAGAAGCACTCAAGAAAAAGCATCCCACAACTTATCAAAACAAAAATGTAACTAAACGATTGGCTGCGATTTTAAAACTCGTCAATGAAGTCATTCCGCAAGATCCCACCCTCCCCGTATATCGACAAGGCAATACTCTTGGCGAAGATCATAAGCACTGGTTAAGAGCTAAGTTCTTTCAGCAGTATCGATTATTTTTTCGTTACCACGAGGCAAGCAAAATCATTGTCTACGCCTGGGTCAACGATGAGGATACTAAGCGTGCTTATGAAAGTAAGAATGATGCTTACCAGGTATTTTCAAAAATGCTAAAACAAGGTCACCCACCAGATGATTGGGAATCGCTTGTAAAAGAAGCTAAAGCAAAATCGCATCAACTTACTCGCATCAAATAAGCCATTTACTGGATTGGGTGGGCATGACCCTCTCATGATGGTGCGACATTGCGACTTAAGCGCGTGCAAACCTACCGTAAAAAATAGCTACTGAGAAAAGAAGGTAAATTCCCTAGATGGTTACGTATATATAGGTAATAGAGAAATTAGAGTAGGCATGAGGCCCACAGCGCGCAGGGCTTTAAGAAAAATATCTATATAAATCAATAACTTATATACTGTATGGCGGAGAGGGTGGGATTCGAACCCACGGTAGGTTTGACCCTACGCTTGATTTCGAGTCAAGTACATTCGACCACTCTGCCACCTCTCCGAACCAAAGCCAATTATAGCTTTGGGGTGGTTTTGTGGTTTTTGCTCAGATTGGGTTTAATACCGCTAGGCCACCCAAGTAGGATTGCAATGCCTTAGGGATAGCAATACTGCCATCCACTTGTTGCTTGTTCTCAAGCAATGCGACCAATGCTCTGCCTACTGCAAGACCTGAACCATTTAGGGTATGCACCAATTCTGGCTTGCCTTGACCCGCTTTAAATCTGGCTTGCATCCGTCTTGCCTGGAAATCACCCATGCTGGAGCATGAGCTAATTTCTCTGTAGGCTTTTTGTGAAGGGACCCAAACTTCTAAGTCATAAGTCTTAGTGCTGCCAAAACCCATGTCACCAGTACAGAGCAATACTTTTCTGTAAGGTAACTCGAGCAATTCCAGGATACGCTCAGCGTGGCCCGTGAGCTCTTCCAAGGCTTGCATGGAATCTTCTGGCTTAGTGATTTGTACTAACTCAACTTTGTCAAACTGATGCTGACGAATCATGCCTCGGACATCACGACCATAGCTGCCGGCTTCTGAACGGAAACATGGCGTGTGAGCCACAAACTTCATTGGTAAGCTATCTGCGTTAACGATTTCGTCTCGGACTAAATTCGTTACAGGCACTTCAGCAGTTGGGATAAGGTAAAAGTTTTCAGTCTTCGCTTCACCGCCCTCGTCTTCACCGCCCATTTGACGGGGAACTTTAAATAGATCCTCTTCAAACTTCGGTAACTGACCAGTACCGCGCATAGAAGCAGCATTCACCATGTAAGGTGCATATACCTCTTGATAATGGTGATCTGTAGCATGCGTATCAATCATGAATTGCGCTAAGGCGCGGTGCAATCTGGCAATCGGCCCCTTGAGAACTACAAAGCGTGAGCCGCTAATCTTAGCCGCCACTTCAAAGTCCAAACCGAGTGGACCGCCGAGATCAACGTGATCTTTAATCTCAAAATCAAAAATGGGCTCTTCACCCCAACGCTTTACTTCTTTGTTTTCAGTTTCATCTTTACCAGCAGGCACAGACTCATCTGGTAGATTGGGAATACCCATCAAGAAATCAGAAATTTCTGCTTGCAGCGTACCCAGTCTTGCGGCACCAGATTCCATATCAGCATTAACGCCTGCAACTTCAGTCATCTCGGCAGAGGCATCCTCACCCTTACCTTTTTTCATGCCAATGGCTTTAGATAATTGATTGCGCTTGGCTTGCAATTCTTCAGTACGGGTTTGCAGAGATTTACGCTCAGATTCCAAGGCATTGAATTTCTCAACGTCGAGTTGGAATTTGCGAGTCGCTAAACGTGCAGCAACTGCGGCGATATCTTTACGGAGTAATTGCGGATCAATCATGTGATGCTCTGTAGATTAGGGGTTCTAGGTTTTAGTTTTATACGGGCTCTAGTTTAAGCGCAAGACTTCGGCTCCGGCTGGCGGAGTGAAAGTAAAGCGATTGGCGGGCAAATTAACATTGAGTTGGATCTTATCCAGAGTGACTAGAACAACGCTACCCAGGCCATCAGTTAACTCTAGGGCTTTAGGCAAGCCACTGGCCATGCCAATCGAGATCTTTGTATAAGGCAAGTCATTTTTATTCTTGGCATTAGGATCTTTTTTAGGAATCAAAGCTACCCACTTCATTCCTAAGCGCTCTTCGCCCTCAACCAAATCAAAATGCTGTTCTAGTGAAGTCTCGCCAAACAGAATAGCTGCTGGTGTAGAAGCTAAGGCCTGCCCCGCTGGACGAAAAGTCGCCTGGTTTAAGTCCTTATCCCACAAAATTAGTTGCTTGCCATCGGCAATTAACTTTTGCTCGTAAGGCTTCTGCGTATCCCAGATAAAACGACCTGGACGCTGAAATACAAAATGACCCTGTGTCTGGCGCAGAACTTTTAAACCCTTATCTTGTGACTCGTTGGCCTTTGGTGCACGCAACTGTTGCTGCACAAAGTCGCCTTCAGCAGTCTTAGAGCTACGCACAAATTGACGTAACTGCTCTGATCCACTTTCGCTTTGGGAATGGGCTGCATTTGAAAACAGAATGGCTGTTCCAAGCAATACTGCAGATAAGAATCTTTGCAAAATAAATGCCTTACTCTGAAGGGCGATGAAGAATCTCGCGATTACCACCGTTACCCATCTTGGATACAAGTCCCGCTTTTTCCATATCCTCGAGTAGGCGTGCGGCACGGTTGTAACCAATGCGCAGGTGACGCTGTACTAGTGAAATCGATGGGCGTTTATTTTCTAGAACGATAGCAACGGCTTGATCGTAAAGCGGATCCGCTTCACCACTACCCTCGCCCGTCAATGCATCTACGTTGGATTCGTCAGCACCTTCGAGCACGCCATCAATGTAATTGGCTTCGCCCTTCTCTTTGAGCCACTCCACTACGCGGTGAACCTCATCATCGGATACAAAGGCGCCATGTACGCGAACTGGCAGGCCGGTGCCCGGAGCCATATAGAGCATGTCACCCATACCGAGCAATGCTTCGGCGCCCTGCTGATCCAAAATCGTACGACTGTCGATCTTAGAGCTTACTTGGAATGAGATACGGGTTGGTACGTTGGCTTTAATCAAACCGGTAATGACGTCAACGCTTGGACGCTGTGTTGCTAATACCAAATGAATGCCTGCAGCACGAGCCTTTTGCGCAATACGGGCAATCAACTCTTCGATCTTCTTACCGGAGACCATCATCAAGTCAGCCAACTCATCGATCACGATGACGATGACTGGCGCTTTATAGATTGGCTCTGGATCATCTGGAGTTAAGCTAAATGGATTGGTGAGCTTCTCACCCTTTTCTTCCGCTTCCAGAATCTTTTTATTAAAGCCAGCTAGATTACGCACGCCAAACTTACTCATCAGTTTGTAGCGGCGTTCCATCTCATTTACCGCCCAGTTAAGTGCGTTGTAAGCCTGCTTCATATCCGTTACAACTGGGCACAACAAATGGGGGATCTTGTCGTAGATGGCCATCTCCAGCATCTTCGGATCAATCATGATCAAACGCACTTCATCAGGCTTAGCCTTAAAGAGCAGCGACAGAATCATGGCGTTAATACCAACTGATTTACCAGCACCCGTAGTACCCGCAACTAAACAGTGAGGCATCTTTGCTAAGTCAGCCACCATTGGACTGCCAGAGATATCTTTACCTAAGGCTAGAGTCAACAGGGAATGATTATCGTTATATACCTGTGAGGTCAGAATCTCTGACAAGTAAACCGACTGGCGCGTGGGATTTGGTAACTCCAAAGCCATACAAGTTTTGCCAGGAATAGTTTCTACAACACGCATACTGACAACACCTAGTGAGCGTGCTAAGTCACGTGAGAGGTTCACGATCTGACTACCCTTCACACCAATAGCTGGATCAATCTCGTAGCGAGTCACTACCGGGCCAGGATAGGCGGCAATCACTTTTACTTGAACATTAAACTCGGCTAACTTGCGTTCAATTAAGCGCGAAGTAAATTCCAGTACGTCAGCAGAGATAGTTTCTTTTGCTTCGGGTACTGGATCAAGCAATGCGAGCGGTGGTAATTCTGAATCTGGAATATCCACAAACAATGGCTGCTGTTTCTCGCGCTCTACACGAGCACTCTTCGGAATCTCAATTGGAGCACGTACGATTTGCACTGGCGCTGCAACCTCAACGCGTCCGCGGAACTCTTCTACAAACTCTTCACGCTCTTCAGCAGCAACTTCGCCTAACTTGCGGTCTTCCTCGCTGTCGCGACGTTCACGAATGCGGTGATAAGTCACCTCCAAGAAACGCCCTACTTTTTCAGCCACATCCAGCCAGGAGAAATGCAAGAACAAAGACAGGCCAGCACAAAGGCCAAATAGGAGCACCAGAGTGGAACCGGTAAATCCAAGAGACATTTGCAATGGATCACCAATCAGCTCACCCAAAATACCGCCAGGAGGTCTAGGGAGCTCCCAGGACAGCGAATGCATGCGGATGGACTCCAATCCCATACTGCATACCAGAGTCAGTCCAAAGCCTAACCAACGCATTAGCAGAGAGTCTGGCTTAGCATCTGGATCTGGTGGCAAAGGTATGCTCCAAAGCTCGCGCCAGCCATTTAAGACGCGGCGCCCAAAGAGAGCAACCCACCAAAAGGCAGAAATACCAAAGATATACAGCATTAAATCGGCTAGATAGGCCCCAAAACGACCCCCCAGATTCTTGGGAGCCTCAAAACTGGCATGGGACCAGGCTGGATCAGCCTTGGAATAGGTCAGCAAAATGGCAAATAAGCCCAGGCACAAGCCTAGAGAGATGAACCAGCGAGCCTCCAATAATAGGCGGGGCATCCTGCCCTGCGGGCCATTATCTGGGGGCTGGGGGCTTATTGGGGCCTTAGACTTCGGGTATGCGGTTCTTACCATGTTCTACCGATTGTAATCAAGCAAATCTATAATTTGAATATGACTACAAATACCCCAAAACACTCCAAAGTTCTGATCCTCGGATCCGGCCCTGCTGGCTATACAGCAGCTGTCTACGCAGCCCGAGCCAATTTAAGCCCCACCCTAATTACTGGCCTTGCTCAGGGCGGTCAATTAATGACCACCACCGACGTCGAAAACTGGCCGGCGGATGCTGATGGCGTTCAAGGCCCAGAGCTGATGGAGCGTTTTTTAAAGCATGCCGAACGCTTTAATACTGAAATCATTTTTGACCATATTCATACAGCAGCCCTGAAAGAAAAACCGATTCGCCTAGTTGGCGATTCCGGAACCTATACCTGCGATGCTTTAATTATTTCCACTGGCGCTTCTGCTCAATATATTGGCTTACCAAGTGAGGAAGCATTCATGGGCCGTGGTGTTTCTGGTTGCGCAACTTGCGACGGCTTCTTCTACCGCAATCAAGATGTTTGTGTAGTCGGTGGTGGTAATACTGCAGTTGAAGAAGCGCTCTACCTGACCGGTATTGCTAAAAAAGTAACCGTCATTCATCGTCGCGATAAGTTCCGCGCTGAACCAATCTTGAATGATCGCCTCATGGCAAAAGTTTCTGAAGGCAAAGTGGAACTGAAACTGAACTCCACTCTCAACGAAGTTCTTGGCGATGAAAAAGGCGTTACTGGTGTGCGCATCAAGAAACAAGATGGCAGCACTGAAGACCTTGCTGTAACAGGCGCCTTTATTGCAATTGGTCACAAACCGAATACCGAACTCTTTGTTGGTCAGCTCGACATGAACAATGGCTACCTCAAGACCCATTCAGGCCTTGAAGGCAATGCCACTGCTACTAATATCCCTGGCGTGTTTGCTGCTGGCGATGTGCAAGACC
Organism: Polynucleobacter sp. Fuers-14; assembly: GCF_018882045.1. Taxonomy (NCBI): domain Bacteria; kingdom Pseudomonadati; phylum Pseudomonadota; class Betaproteobacteria; order Burkholderiales; family Burkholderiaceae; genus Polynucleobacter; species Polynucleobacter sp. Fuers-14. The sequence goes on from NZ_JACVPG010000021.1 coordinate 152,395, forward strand.
ATATTTACCGTCAAGCCATTACCAGTGCTGGTACAGGTTGTATGGCTGCATTAGATGCGCAACGTTACTTGGAAACATTAGAATAATTTCTAGGTAACTGAATTTGCATTAGAGCAATAAAAAACGCCTAGCAATGCTAGGCGTTTTTGTTTAGCGCATCCAATCTCGCCTGCTCATCATCTTCTTTTGTATGCAACTCAATTTCAACATTAGTAGTTGCATCCAGAGCATCTTTATTTACAAATCCTTTGGGAAATGTCTCCGGATTATTAGGATCCACAGATATCTTAATCGTAATTTCTCCTTCTGGACATACACTTTGATCGCCAAAAAAATCTTCAGATACATTCGAGTCATTGAGAAAAAATGAGGTCCACAAATTCTTCTTAGTCATAGAGCCCCTTTATAAATAAAATACTAGTATTGCATTTAATAATTACCCAAATAATTTGTGGACAAAAAAACGCCTAGCAATGCTAGGCGTTTTTGTTTGTTGCACTTGTATTGCTTAACGTGAGATCACTGGCAAGAGTGGCACGATGAGTAATGCCACGATGTTGATGATCTTGATCAGCGGGTTCACCGCAGGACCCGCAGTATCTTTGTAAGGGTCGCCAACGGTATCGCCAGTCACTGCAGCTTTGTGAGCTTCAGAACCTTTACCGCCGAAGTGACCTTCTTCGATATATTTCTTGGCATTGTCCCAGGCACCGCCACCGGTACACATCGAGATCGCTACGAATAAGCCAGTCACAATAGTTCCCATGAGTAAGCCACCCAATGCAGCTGGACCTAACAAGAGACCAACAACGACTGGGGCAACCACTGGTAAGAGGGAAGGAACGATCATTTCTTTAATAGCAGCAGAAGTCAGCATATCTACAGCTTTACCGTACTCTGGCTTTGCAGTACCTTCCATGATTCCAGGGATATCACGGAACTGACGGCGCACCTCTTCTACTACCGCGCCAGCGCAACGACCTACTGCTTCCATCGCCATCGCACCAAACAAGTAAGGAATCATGCCGCCAATAAAGAGGCCAATGATGACCATGTGATTGGACAAGTCAAAAGATACTTGTTGGCCCATACCCTCTAAAGCATGGGTGTAGTCAGCAAAGAGTACGAGCGATGCCAAACCAGCTGAACCAATTGCATAGCCTTTAGTAACTGCTTTAGTAGTGTTGCCAACCGCATCCAATGGATCGGTAATATCGCGAACAGATTGTGGCAAGCCTGCCATCTCTGCAATACCACCAGCGTTATCTGTAATTGGGCCATATGCATCAAGCGCAACCACAATACCTGCCATGGACAACATGGCTGTTGCTGCAATTGCAATGCCATATAAACCAGCCAACCAATACGCTGCAAAAATCGCTGCACAAACAAAGAGCACTGGGTAAGCAGTTGACTTCATCGAAATACCTAAGCCAGCAATAATGTTGGTACCGTGACCTTTGGTTGAAGCTTCAGCAATATGCTGCACTGGCTTGAACTGGGTACCGGTGTAGTACTCGGTAATCCATACCAAACCTGCTGTAAGCAACAAGCCCACTACAGTTGAACCAAACAAACGCCATTGGCTACCGGGGATGCCTAATGCATCGTCTGGCATGATGAAGTTGGTTACAAAGTAGAAAGCAATCAATGACAAACCACCAGCAATGATCAGGCCCTTATACAAAGCAGGCATCACATTTTTCATGCCAGGAGTTGCCTTTACAAATGAGCAACCAATGATGGAGGCGATGATAGAAACGCCACCCAGCACTAATGGATAAATAATCGCAGCCACTGGTGCGCTAGAAACCATTAAGGATCCCAGCACCATGGTTGCAATCAGCGTAACCGCGTAAGTTTCAAATAAGTCCGCCGCCATACCTGCGCAGTCACCAACGTTATCGCCAACATTATCAGCAATCACCGCAGGATTGCGTGGATCATCTTCCGGAATTCCAGCCTCAACCTTACCGACCAAGTCAGCGCCGACGTCTGCACCCTTAGTAAAGATGCCGCCACCTAAACGAGCAAAGATCGAAATCAAAGAGGAACCGAATGCCAAACCAATCAGGGGATGCAACACGGAAGAGAGATCCTGTCCAGCGCCAATCGATACGAGGAACATAAAGAAGAGGCCAACACCCAAGAGACCCAATCCAACTACCAACATGCCGGTAATAGCACCGCCTTTGAATGCCACATTAAGAGCTTCGTTCATACCCTTGGTGGCCGCTTCCGCTGTCCGCACGTTTGCGCGTACTGAGACATTCATACCAATGAATCCGCAAGCGCCGGAAAGCACAGCGCCAATGACAAAGCCAATCGCGGTCGCAAAATCAAGGAAGAGCGCCATAAGAATGGCCAGAACCACCCCAACCACAGCAATCGTTTTATATTGGCGCGACAAATACGCTGCCGCCCCCTGCTGAATCGCCTCGGCAATTTCTTGCATTTTGGCATTGCCCGTACTTTGCTTCAAAATCCAGCCGCGCATCACAAAACCGTAAATCACGGCCAGGACACCGCACGCCAAGGCAAAATACAAGCCTAAAGTGACATTACTCATGCTTGAACTCCCCAAAGTTAATCATTTGTTAATCTTTATTGTTTTGTATAACTGCACTTAGGTAGACCTGGTTTCCGAAAGCTTTAAACTATGGTCTTTAAGCTGTATCAGTATGTAACAGAATCACCCCTGCGCCCCCTTTTTAGGATCAGGGTATTTACTAATCATTATTCGGAGTATTTATGAGTCTCGAAAAGGTCAAGCCAGGTAAAAAGATCCCTGAAAGCTTCAACGTCATTATTGAAATCCCAATGAATGCTGATCCAATCAAGTATGAAGTAGATAAAGAGAGTGGCGCAATTTTCGTAGACCGTTTTATGGGTACTGCAATGCACTATCCATGCAACTACGGTTACATCAATAAAACGATTGCCGGTGATGGCGACCCTGTTGACGTTCTCGTAATTACTCCATTCCCACTCATTCCAGGTGTAGTTGTAAGCTGCCGTGCAATTGGCATCTTACAAATGGAAGATGAGGCTGGTCAAGACGCTAAATTATTGGCCGTTCCAGAAGACAAAATTTTGCCTATCTATACACACTGGCAAAAACCTGAAGACATGAACCCATTGCGCTTGAATCAAATTCAACACTTCTTCGAGCACTATAAAGATCTCGAAAAAGGCAAATGGGTAAAAGTTAAAGGCTGGGGTGGCGTTGCTGATGCTCATAAAGAAATTCTTGAAGGCATCGAGCGCTACAACAAAGAGAACAAGTAATTCTTTTATTGAAAAGGCTTTGTGATTCGGAGTGAGCACGCAGAAAATTGCCTTAGCCCAAATCAACCCATTACTGGGTGATTTGGCTGGCAACGCGCAACTCATTCACAAAGCCGCTCTAGATGCCTACTCTCAAGGCGCCAAACTCGTAGTCACCCCGGAGCTCTCTCTTACCGGCTACCCCCCAGAAGACTTACTCCTCCGCCCTGCTTTTATTGAAGCGGCGCAATTACAGCTCGAACTCTTGATGAAAGAGCTAGCTCAACATTCTGATCTGACAGTGATCGTCGGTCATCCTAAGCAAACATCCGCAGGTTTGCAAAACTACGCATCTGTTTTACGAAACGGCAAGGTCATTGCGGGCTACGCAAAACAAGAATTACCTAACCATGAAGTATTTGACGAAGTTCGTTACTTCGTACCTGGCAATGAAGCTTGTGTTTTTGAATGCGAAGGTGTTCGCTATGGATTGATCTTGTGTGAAGATGCCTGGCATGCAGGTCCCGCCAAACAATCTCATGCTGCTGGCGCACAAATATTGTTAGTCCCCAACGCCTCTCCTTACCACCTGCAAAAAGAAGCCTTGCGTATTGAAGTGCTCCGTGGGCATATTGCACAAACCAAAATGCCACTGGTTTACGTCAACGCTGTTGGCGGTCAGGATGAGTTGGTTTTTGATGGCGGCTCATTTGCATTAAATAGTGATGGCAAAGTCGTGATGGCAATGCCTCAGTTTGAAACCGGCCTAGGCCTTGTTACAGTGACAGCATCTGGAGAACTAGAAAAAGGTTTGATCACCCTGCCCCAATCTGTTGAGGCGCAGGCTTATCAAGCGCTGGTCTTGGGTGTACGTGACTATGTCACTAAAAATCGCTTCCCTGGTGTGATTATTGGCCTATCTGGCGGCGTAGATTCAGCCTTGGTATTGGCAATTGCAGTCGATGCCTTAGGCGCTGATAAGGTACGCACCGTCATGATGGCCTCTCGCTATACCGCTGATATCTCCTGGATCGATGCAAGGGAGATGGCGAAGAACTTAGGCGTGCAATACGACGAGATTCCGATTAGTGGGCCAGTGGATGCTTTAGAAGCTTCTCTAGCTGAGCAATTTGCCGGTTTAAAAGTAGATGCTACCGAAGAGAATATTCAGGCACGCGTTCGTGGCACTCTGCTGATGGCCCTATCTAATAAAACAGGTCGACTTGTTTTGACTACCGGCAACAAGAGTGAAATGGCAGTCGGCTACTGCACACTCTATGGCGATATGGCGGGTGGCTTTGCAGTCATTAAAGATATCGCCAAGACTTTGGTGTATCGCCTGTGCGCCTATCGCAACAGTATTACGCCAGTGATTCCGGAGCGAATTCTGACCCGCGCACCTTCGGCAGAATTGCGTCCAGACCAAAAAGATCAAGATAACCTGCCCTCTTATGAAGTGCTGGATGGCATTGTTGAGCGCTATATGGAGCAAAACCAATCGATTGCTCAAATCATTGCTGCAGGCTTTGATGGTGAGAGCGTTGAAAAAGTAACCCGCTTAATCAAGCTTAATGAATATAAGCGTCGCCAAGCTCCACCCGGGGTCCGTGTAACCACGCGCGCCTTTGGCCGCGATTGGCGCTACCCTATTACCTCGCAATTTAGAGCCTAGAACGCTCAGCGGGTCGGTTTTTGGTATTTCAGAGCAGATCTAGGTATGATTAGTGCATTAGGGGGAACACATGAAATTAATTACATCCATCATTAAGCCGTTCAAACTCGATGAAGTTCGTGAGTCATTGGCAGAAGTCGGTGTTACAGGCCTGACCGTTACTGAAGTTAAGGGCTTTGGCCGTCAAAAAGGGCATACTGAACTCTATCGCGGCGCTGAGTATGTAGTCGACTTTTTACCTAAAGTAAAAGTGGAAGCAGTAGTTTCTGATGACCGCGTTGAAGCTGCTATTGAAGCAATTACTAAAGCTGCTCGTACCGGTAAGATTGGTGACGGCAAGATTTTCGTGACTGCAGTCGAGCAAGTGATTCGTATTCGTACCGGTGAAACCGATAACGCTGCGGTTTAATTCAACGAATTAAACCTGCGAACCTCTCAGGCCATCAACGCAACTGAGAGTCTGTGGAGTTTGATGGAGCTGCAGGCTGAATAATTTCAGCCGGCTCCAAAATAATTGTTTTACCAGCAGTACTACCCACACGCACCTTTGCACCTTGGTAATACAAATCCACTTGATTTAAACCGCCAGTAAGCACCTTCAATGGTGGCTTGCCATAAACACTTGCACCAACTCCTGGCTCTAGAGTTTTATTCTGGGTCTTACCGGTAGCATCCACCACACATACTGTTTGAGCAGTCTTTGATTGCAGATAAACCATGTCGCCAGCTTTTTTAGGGGCTTCGGGCTTGTAATTGAGTGCGGATGCATCTGCAGGTGGGCATTCCGCCGTAACTGCTACTGGAGTTGGCTCTAGTACCGTTGCTGGAGCTGGCTTAGTCTCTGTCACAGGCTCTGCTGGTGCATTTGCTGGCGCAGGCTCTTGTGCTACTTCTTGAATAATCACCACCTCTTCTTTAGCCGGTTCGGGAAAAAATAGGGGGCGCAAGTTCACTACAGAGAAAATCACTGCCGCACCAATTGCCAACAGTAAAAAAAGTTTCTTTTTAGGTCCTACTGAAGCTTTTGATTTCTGGCTGTAATCAATCGCTTTTTGTGAGAATTTGCTAGCACTGACCTTCTCAGGTTTTAGTTTTGGTTCTGCGACTTTCTCTACCGCTACAGGGCTAGCCTCTTTTTCTTTTACTTTTTCGGTCTTTGCCTTTTTTTCTACCGCAGAAGCTTTTGTCTCCACCTGAAATTTCTCTTCAACATCAGCTGCTTTAACAGGCTGCACGACACCAGAAAAATCAAATGCCTCTTCAGGTGTGAGCTTGAGTAATCCAGCTACCTTTTTTGTTGCTGTGAATTTAACTTGATCACCGTAAAAAGAGCTGCTTTCACCATTCTCAATCTGCTCAATTTGGCGAACAGATAGACAGGCCATTCCCGAAAGATCTTTCGTGCTGAGGCCAAGGCTTTCTCTAGCCTTAGTAAATGCCTCTTTGCGAATCTCAGGGAGTTTGACCGGTTTATTCACTACGCAGTAACCATCTCATATGAAATTAATAAGATTGATAGTAATGCCAAAATGGGACAAGGGTAATTAGCCACAAAGCTAGGTGTTTAATGAATGGTTCTCAAGATTGGATTCAAGATACTTTTTCACCAACGCCTGAACAGAATCCGCATGCATTTTGTCCATCACCCTAGCCTTATGGACTTTAATGGTTGCATCGGTAGTTCCCAGCTTTACAGCAATATCCTTGTTTAGAAGCCCCTTAACAAGCCATCCGCATACCTCACGCTCTCTAGGGGTGAGACTTTCATAATCTTTCTTAGCTTCAACATCTAAAGAAACGCGCTTCAACTGGCGACTATCAAAGTCAATTGCGTCTGCCACGGCCTTTAAGAGCTCCTCTAAATTAAAAGGCTTGAATAAGAAATCTAGTGCGCCCCGCTTAAGGCCTTGAACAATTTGGTGTGGGTGACTTTGACCGCTCACAAATACGATGGGCGTTTTACGACCTAACTTTTGCAGTTTTTCTTGTAAATCAAGGCCAGTCATATCTGGCATCTGCATATCTAAGAGAATGACAGCGGGTGAGACTGGAACTGATTTCTCCAAGAAAACGGTAGCAGACGCATAGTCATCGACAAGATAGCCTAATTCACGCAGCATTCTAGATAGAGAGATGCGCATCGACTCGTCATCATCAACTAGGTATATGTGGCCGACTTTAGTCATTGAATTCAAAGGAAAAAGTGATTGATGACTTAATGTACTGCAGCCTCTTTTACTAAGCTATTAGCTCCTTAGCTAATATATAGATCTAAATCAATGATTTCATTGGCATTTTCATACTGCAGTGCAGCATTTGTAGTAATTAATATGAGCTCATCGATCTAGAGCACCCTTAACCCATCTCACGGCACAATAGAGCCTTTCGACACAAACCTTTTCTGGAGTAATAAGCATGAAACGCCTTAATGAACGCTCGCGCATGGTCACCGAAGGGGTCGCTCGCGCACCTAATCGTTCGATGTATTACGCAATGGGTTACGAAGAAAAGGATTTCGTAAAGCCAATGGTTGGCGTTGCGAACGGCCACTCCACTATTACCCCTTGTAATAGTGGTTTACAAAAATTAGCTGACGCTGCTGTTGAAGCCCTAGAAGCGGCTGGCGCAAAAGCACAAGTGTTTGGCACACCAACCGTTTCCGATGGTATCGGTATGGGCACTGAGGGTATGAAGTACTCCCTAGTGTCACGTGAAGTGATTGCTGACAGTATTGAAGTGTGTGTCAATGGTCTTTGGCAAGATGGCGTTGTCGTCATTGGTGGTTGCGATAAAAATATGCCTGGTGGCATGATGGCTTTAGCCCGCACCAATGTACCCGGCATCTATGTATACGGTGGCACGATTAAACCAGGCCATTACAAGGGCAAGGAACTCAATATTGTTTCCGCATTTGAAGCGGTTGGTGAATTTACTTCCGGTCGATTGAGTGAAGAAGATTTAAAAGGTGTGGAACAGCACGCATGTCCAGGTAGTGGCTCTTGTGGTGGAATGTATACAGCGAACACCATGAGTTCTTCGTTTGAGGCTTTGGGTATGAGCTTGCCTTACTCCTCTACGATGGCGAACGTGGATGCTGAAAAAGTAGCAAGCGCTGCCGAATCAGCGCGCGTACTGGTTGAAGCAGTCAAAAATAACTTGCGTCCCCGTGACATCATCACCAAAAAGTCCATTGAGAACGCAGTCAGTGTGATCATGGCAGTTGGTGGATCCACTAATGCTGTTTTGCACTTCTTGGCCATTACCAGCGCTGCTGAAATTGATTGGACAATTGATGACTTTGAGCGCATTCGTAAGCGCGTTCCCGTGATCGTAGATATGAAACCATCTGGTACTTACCTTGCAACGGATTTGCATCAAGCTGGTGGCATTCCACAAGTCATGAAGATCTTGCTTGACGGCGGTTTATTGCATGGCGATTGCATGACTATCACTGGAAAAACGATTGCTGAAGTATTGAAGGATGTTCCATCTGTACCGCGCGCTGATCAAAAAGTGATTCGCACTTTAGACAATCCTTTATATAAACAAGGTCACTTGGCAATTTTGAAGGGCAACATTTCTCCAGAGGGTTGCGTGGCTAAGATTACCGGCCTCAAGAACCCATCAATCACTGGCCCAGCCCGCGTATTTGATTCTGAAGATGATGCAATGGCAGCCATCATGGCCCAGAAGATCAAGGATGGTGACATCGTTGTAATTCGTTATGAAGGCCCTAAAGGTGGTCCCGGCATGCGCGAGATGCTTGCCCCAACCTCTGCTCTTGTAGGTCAAGGTCTAGGTGAGTCTGTAGGCCTCATCACTGACGGTCGCTTCTCTGGTGGCACCTGGGGCATGGTTGTAGGTCACGTGGCCCCTGAAGCCTACGTTGGCGGCACGATTGCCCTCATTCATGAAGGCGACTCGGTAACCATTGATGCCCATCAACTACTCATTCAGCTAAACGTTGATGAAGCAGAAATTGAGAAGCGTCGCGCAGCTTGGGTACAACCTAAGCCTCGCTACACTCGTGGCTTATTGGCAAAATACGCTCGCCTTGCCAGTACCGCAAGTAAAGGTGCGGTAACTGACTTGAACTTGGGTGACTAAGCTAATCAAGTAAGAGCCTTAAAAGAAAAAGCCCCCAGGTAAAACTAGGGGCTTTTTTATTACGTGTACCACCCAATCTATTGACTTAGTGCTTTATAGCTCCAGAACCCATTGCATTAACTGGCATCTTGACCTCAACATCACCTGCCTTAGCAAACTTCAGCTTCACGGGAACGGTTTCACCTGCAGCTAATGGAGCTTTAATGTTGATAAACATTAAGTGCAAGCCACCAGGTTTTAATTCAACGGCGCCACCTGCTGGCACAGCGATATCCTTCACTTGACGCATCTTCATGACATTACCTTCCATTGCCATCTCGTGGAGCTGCACTTCACCTGCAACAGGTGAGCTGGCAGAGATCAATTGATCAGCAGCGCCTTTGTTTTCAATCTTCATAAAGCCACCGGCTACCTGCTGTCCAGGAACTGTGGCACGGGTATAGGCATCTTCAATTTTGATAGCGTTAGTAGTGACGGTTTTGGAAACGTTTTGCGCCCATGTCGTTCCTACGAAAGCCATCCCTGCAACGGTACACAGTGTTACTAATAATTTTGTCTTCATTTATATTCTCCCGGTAATTGATAAGCGATACATTTAATTATGGTTTAACTATCAAAGCATTTTGCAATTGCTGAAAGTCTACTAAGCCTGTTTTTCTGGTAGCTTTACCATTTTTATCGATCACTATGGTTGTAGGTGTTTCGCCATGCCATTTAGGATCAATTTCATAGCGCAGGCGCTCATCAAAAGGCACTGCGACATAATAATTATTGGCCTTGTCCAGATTTGCTTTGCTCAACATTTTTTTCATCGACTCGATTGATACATCATCAACCTGAATAAAAACTACTTTAGCGCTTGGATTGTTCTTGATAAAAAGACCCCACTGCGGCATCTCTTTAACGCAAGATGGGCAAGTCACCCCCCAAAAATTAATAGCCAGAGGTCCACCATTTGCCGCTTTGATGATGGCCTTCCAATCGCCTGCCTGATAAGGCTTCAGAGAAACTGGATCGGCAAAGGTAAACCCAGCCACCGATAAGGCGAGTATAAAAAAGAGCCAATATTTTTTCATTGCTTTTGTCCGATATTGATGAGTTGGTATCCATCCTGACGTGTAAGCCAAGATAAAAATACATGATTACCTTGGGCTAACAACAATGGATGATCACTGTACCCAGCTGTGCTGGATAGAATTTTAGGAGCCGCCCAAGTTCTTCCATCATCACTAGATTCTTTTAAATATATGGAAGACTGTACCCCATCAAATTCTTTCCATACCAACCAAACTTGCTGGCCCAATGCCAATAGATATGGCCTGGACACATTGGCACTTTCAGCGCCTATGCGAGTAAGCCTGGAATAGGTGGCACCTTGATTGGTGGAATTGGCATAAAACACTCCAGAGCGCTTACTACCTTGGGTATACCAAGCCACATGGAATGTACCTGCGTTTGATACTGCTATGGATGGCCCATGATGCGGGCAGGCATCTGTCTTCCAGTTGTCATCAGCAACCTTGCGGATTGGTCCGGCACCTGAAGCTGAAATCACTTGGCTAGCTTGATCCCGAATGCCCCCAGGAAATATTGCTCTGTACGCCAGCACAGGATTGCCACTGGGATCAAGACTGGCTCCGATGCGACAGCACTCACAACTACTCTCATTAGCAAAGCGCTCTGCCTGGAAGTTTTTGCCGCCATCCTGAGAAAAAGAATAGGCAATTGAGCCACCAAGACGATTTTGTCCACCCTGCTTCGCTGCAGACACTAAACGCTTATCGATCCAAGAGATAAAAATATCGCCATCTGACTTTATCAGAACGGATGGAAAACGCTGACTAGAGCTGTCATTGACCAAGGACTCTGGTTTGGTGAATGTCTTAGCCCCATCAGTCGATCTAGTAGTATTGATTTGCGCATTCCAATTAGCATCTTTGAAAAATGCATATGCCAAAAAGACATTCCCTTGTTTATCAGCAACAATTTGCGGACGTGCATCAGCGCCAGCATCTAATGATTTACCGTGCTCAGCAATTTTGACTGCTGGTGAAAATGTTTTTCCTAAATCAGAAGACTGCGCAACAGCAACTACCCCATTTGCCGTCCATGCCAACAATAGCTTTCCATCCTGCGTAAAAAATGGGGTTGCAGCATTGGCGCACTCCAAACCAGCGCCCTGACAGGTATTGCCAGGCTTTGTACTAGCCATAGACGAATGATCCATTTGTATCTGCGCCTGCGCAGGAAGGCTCAGCGCCCCCAATAGAAGCGCTCCAAGCAATAAGAATCGATTAAAAGAGTATGGGATCGGATTCATGATTAGAGGATGATACGTGCGCCGATAGTAATGCTCTGTGGTTGCCCAGCGATATAACTTCCTTGACTAGTTCCCGTACCGTAAGTGATATAGCTTCGATTGAACATATTGATCACACTGGCAAATACCGAGGCTTCTGGCGTTAATTGGTGGTTCACCTTTAAACCAACAACTGCATAGGAAGGAACTGGTAAGGTGTGCGCGCCATCCAACCAAGAGTTACCAATATAACGAACATTGGCTGTCAGACTAGTCTTTGGAAGCGGTATATAGGTCACTCCTGCATAACCCATGTTTTGTGGCACACCGCCAACCTGAGATCCGATTGGATTTAAGGATGCACTAACCCCCGAACCAATCCAAGTAAGAATAGTGTTCGTATGGGTATATGTACCATCAACAGCCCACTGAGCATTGAGATCATGATGTGCCTGTACCTCAAGTCCACGACTTTGAAGATTCTGATTATTACCATACAAACTAAATGTTTGGCCATTAGCTCCGGTACAAACTGAGATTGGACAACCTGCAGCAGCAGCTTGCACCTGAGAAACATTGGGCGCATAAACTGCATTTTTTACATTCGCATTGAAGCCCGTGATCTGCACAAAGCCCGCATTCCAACGATAGTCAGTCCCTAGTTCATAACCAGTCATGTTCTCGGGGCTCAGCAATGGATTGGCCAGGCTAACGCTCGTTGAATTTCCATAAGTACGAAGCGTGTTGTTCAAGCCAGGAGCATGAAAGCCTTGATATGCTGCGCCTCTAAAATCCAATTCTTTAGTTGCTTGCAAAAGTAATCCTAAATTTGGGCTGAACTTGTTCACGGTTTGATTAGGGACATTGGTGTAATTTTGAACACCATTTGCACCTGCGATCCAATAGGTTGGAGTCTGACTTTGCCATTGATCCTCTCGAAGCGAGAGAGTGGCTTGCAATGGGATGACATCTGTTTTAGCCTTCATTTGCGCCATCACACCATAAAACTGCTGCTGACCTTTTGCATAATCAGAGGAGGTAACTACTCCATTTGCATATCCAGCAGCAGAGCTAAAGGAATTCGTTAAATTCTGTGCAGCTACCTGTCTTCCATCAACACTTACTACTACCTGATTAATGGTTTGATCCTTTAAGTCATGGGTATATTGCGCAGATGCCCCCAGTGTTGAATAAGGATCGTTATAGTTGGCACTAATATAAGCTGGTGTTGCACCGCTATTACTGACATTTTGCTGCCAAAGAGTGGTGTTTTCGTAAAAAGCATTCACCTGAACCTTTTGCGCTGCACTCAAACGCGTAGTTGCTCCTCCAGAAAAAGTAGTTTCTTGAGTTGTCTTGGTAGCAAAGTTATATCCACCAGTTGGTAGATTTTGCATATTGTGGGAACCAAGATTAAAAAATGCATCCGTATCAGAACTTAATTTCAAGGCTCCTTGAAGTCGGTAATTTGCACTGTTAGCGCTTTCAGGACCCATCCCAGGCAATAGAGGCGCTGACTGCCCTGCTTTGTTCTTTGCTGGATAGACTGTTGCCGGAGAAATAGTAGGCTGGTTAATATAACCATCCGTATTAAAGTAGTCCGCAGATACTCGCAGTTTTAATACGTCATTTACTGCCACCTCTTTTGAAGCAGCCACATTGCTTGTATTGTATGAACTGTAACTGGCAGACACTTCGCCTTTGTTATCGTTAATGGGCTTGGTAGTGATGTTGATTAAACCACCCATGCCATAGTTGCCATAAAGATTGGAGACGCCACCGCGAACCAGTTCTACATCCTGCACTGCTGAGAGGGGGACAAGATTCCATTGAATGGTTCCATACATAGCGTCGTTTGCAGGCAGCCCATCGATCAATGCAAGAGTCCGCGCAGCACCAAGACCACGAACATTCAAACTCTGACCGGTGGGGTCCTTTTCATAATACGGTTGATCATTTAAAAATACACTTGCTTGATTCTTTAAGACCTGGTCAACCGTCATTTCCGGGGCGTTTTGAATATCTTCATTCGTCAAAATAGAAGTGTTTTGAGTCATGTCCTTTAGCTCGGTACCAGAGCGAGTGGCACTAACAACCACATCACCTATTTTTTGACCGTAGTCGGGTGGCTGCGCAATTTGTGCTTGCGCGTTGATTAGTACAGACCCAAATAGCACACCCACGCATACGCTGATTTTCTTTTGCTGAAATAACATTTACCGCTCCACTGAACAATACGACAACGTATTGATTAAATCGTTGCCAACTACATAGCTAGGCTATGCCCTAATTTGATTAGGCTTGTACTGGTGGAGCTGCTGAAGGCGGGGTTATCCAAACAGCAAGTGGTTTGGGTGATTGGTAGAAAAGCTGAGGCAGCAAAGCGAAAGTCTGCGGAGCTTCAAATCTGAGATTAGTGTTGAATGCCGGAGTGATAACGCTCTGCGCTACACAATACGGGCAAGGCTTCATTTGATTGGCAACGTCTTTCCCGTCATCTTGAACATCGATTTGCATCTTGCTGCCATCGACAGAACAAATCTCCATTGCAAAACCTTCGCCATGCTTAGCGACTGAAACTGCTTGAGATGCAGCCGGCGCCAGCGCACTCATTGCAATTGCCAAGGCAGCAATCCAGTGAACGAAGCGGTTTTTGGAGGAATTCATGATGATAGGATTTTATCTGACTTTCCCCTACCTCATCTTGGGTTTGCCCTCGTATTGGTGCAGGCAATAAAAAAGGAGTCCGAAGACCCCTTTTGACAAACTTAGACTGCTACTTTAATGACCAGCATTCTTGTTGGCATCATCAATAAAGCGCTTACGAGCCGGCGCCAAAATGAACTTTGCCGCAAAGGCCGCAGTAATTGTCACGATTGCGCCCGCAATGAAAACCGTATTCCAATCCCCGGTTGAGGAAAGAATGGATGCCAAAGGCACCAACAAAGAAGCAGTTCCTTTTGCTGTGTATAAAGTGCCGGCATTACCAGCCGCATTTTTCACACCAAATGTATCCGCACAGATCGCTGGAAAGATCGAGAAAATTTCACCCCAAAACAAGAAGATCAATGCAGCAAAAGTCATAAATGCATATGGGTCTTTACCAAAATGCATCAAACCGAGCATTGATAAACCTTCACCAAGGAAAACGAAGAACATTGTGTTCTCCCGCCCAAAACGATCCGAAATAAATCCACACAGAGGGCGAGTAAAGCCATTGCACAGGTTATCAATTGATAAAGTCATTGTGAGTAGTGGCAAAGTAGTGCCGAATAACACCATTGGCAATTTCGCAAGGCCCCAATCTTTAGCAATCGGACCAATTTGCGCAGTTACCATTAATCCACCGGCAGCCACCACCACGAAGATGACATAGATTAGCCAGAACAAAGGTTTTCTGATCATTTGTCCGGAGGTGTAATCCACTTTAGTTGTAACAATGCGAGGCGCAGCCTGCACCCCCTTTGGTGGGGTTGGCTTAGTCATGAGCAATGCTAAACAAAAAATCAATGCGCCTTGTGCAAGGCCAAAGAACAAGAAAGCATGTTCATATCCATCAGAAAGAATCATGTTGCCGATTGGAATTACGGTAATTGCTGCACCAGCACCGAAGCCAGCAGCAGTTAAGCCCGCGGCAAGACCGCGCTTATCCGGAAACCATTTGAGCGCATTTCCAACGCAAGTTCCATACACGCAGCCAGCACCAATACCCGCTACGACAGCTGCCGCATACAGCATTTCGATTGAGTTGGCATAGCTATCCATCACCCATCCGGCAGCAGCAAAGATTGAACCAATCAGAATAACAATTCTTGGACCAAATTTATCCACCATCCAACCTTCAACAGGGACTAACCATGTTTCAACTACGATGAAGATAGAAAAAGACAATTGAATTGCAGATAAGGCCCAACCGGTTTTGATTTGAATGGGGTTAACAAACAAAGTCCATGCATATTGAAGATTGGCAACCAATCCCATGCAAATAATCCCAAATACCAACTGCGCCCAACGGTTATGCCATGGCTTATTCACTGTCCGTGCTCCTTTTAATTATTTCTCTTATAAATTTCACGCCCTCTTTAGGGGCTCAATCATTCTCAAACATCATCCTCTTTATTATCTTGATTGGAATCAAGATAATTTTATTTGCGCACTAGTGATTACCCCTAAGCCAAGTAATTGAATTGCAAGGCACTTCCACTTAGTTGCCAGCATTCCCAATTCCCCTTGGTCATAAAAAAAGCCACCCGAAGGTGGCTTTTGAATTGCTGTAATTTTTAAATTACATGCCGCGGTAAGCGCCGTCAAAATCATAGTGACGAGCTGGCTTGTCTTGGCTTGGCTTGCTTTCAGAAAAAAGCTGGTTGATCATATTCAATAAAACAGTCATTTGAATCTCCTTAAGGGTTAGTACCTAGATTATAACCCTAATACTAATGCAATGCAGCAGGCCTAAAACACGGATGCGCAAGTCGTAACCCTCTGTTTTGACAGAGAATTCACTCAATTGGGGGGATGCCCTGGTGGCGCCTGCCGAACTGGGATTGGCAGGGTAAATCTTTTTTAGCGGAACCGATCTAGCAGTTTTTTGCTGACTTTATCCAATTGCGTAGAGTCTTTGATGAGAAATTGTAGTCCGTTGGAATCGGCAATCAGCAATGTATTCCCGGCAATTCGACGAATGTCTTCTTCGCCCTTGAGGCGAATTCGAGTTGGGCCTCGATCCGTTTCGATATCCCAAATACTAGGGGTAGCGAACGTAGAAACCTTAGTGATCTTCTCAATAACGGGCATGAACTCGCGTTCAGCCAATTCTTCCTCGATCAATCCAAGTTCCGCTTCAGAAATAGCGGTGATATCCGAAAACCAGTAAAGCTCTTTTCCAGATTGATTCATGAT
The DNA here is from genome assembly GCF_018882045.1 of Polynucleobacter sp. Fuers-14. Lineage (NCBI taxonomy): Bacteria > Pseudomonadati > Pseudomonadota > Betaproteobacteria > Burkholderiales > Burkholderiaceae > Polynucleobacter > Polynucleobacter sp. Fuers-14. Next base: position 168,642 of record NZ_JACVPG010000021.1, read on the forward strand.
GCTAATACCAGCAGCAGGTGCAGCAATTGGAAAAGCTCTGACAGGATGAACGCCAATGTGTCGCTCACCTTTGTTGTCGATAAAGACTAGACGGCCTAGCGCATCACGCTCTAACTGATGAGTCTGACTCATACTCCACCCCCAACGTGCTTAGCTACTTCTTCCAGTTTTTCTTCTTGCTCTTCTTCCAGACTTTCACCAATAGCACCGCCTTCAACGAGCTCTGCAGCATGACGCAGCTGGGCTTGATACAGGGTGTAATACGCGCCCCGGGCTTCCATCAGCTGATCGTGAGAGCCTATTTCCACAATCTCACCTTTATCTAGAACCACTAAGCGATCTGCTTTTCTTAAGGTGGAGAGGCGATGGGCGATTGCAATCGTAGTGCGGCCCTTAACCAGGTTATCCAAAGCACGCTGAATTTCTTTTTCAGTAGTGGTGTCAACCGATGATGTTGCTTCATCCAGGATCAAAATGCTTGGATTAATAAGCAGTGCACGTGCAATTGATATGCGTTGACGTTCACCGCCAGAGAGTGATTGACCACGCTCTCCTACTAAGGAGTCATAACCTAGAGGGAGGCGCAGAATAAATTCATGGGCATGAGCGGCGCGTGCTGCCTCAATAATTTCTTCGCGAGTCGCATCAGGTTTACCGTAAGCAATATTCTCTGCAATCGTGCCGAAGAATAAAAATGGTTCTTGCAATACCAAACCAATACGCTTGCGATAGTCAGCAATTCTGATGCTGCGAATATCCCGACCATCCAAAGAAATCGATCCTGCACTCACATCGTAGAAGCGGCAGATCAAGTTCACCAAAGTGCTCTTACCAGAACCACTATGACCTACTAGGCCAATCATTTCGCCTGGCGCGATATCTAAGTCAATACCTTTAGAAACAGCACGATTACCGTAACGGAAGCCTACGCCACGCAGGGAGATGCGGCCTTTGACTTCACCCAAAGGCGCTGGATTGATAGGCTCAGGAACGCTAGAGACGTGATCCAAAATATCAAAAATACGTTTAGCGCCAGCGGCTGCTTTCTGGGTATGGGAAACGATCCGGCTCATAGAATCTAAGCGAATATAAAAACGCCCGATATAGGCCAAGAATGCAATCAAGACGCCAACAGAAATTTTCTGGTGCGCAACTTGCCAGATACCAAAACCCCACACCACTAGCAAACCGGTTTCAGTAAGCAAAGTTACCGTGGGAGAAAACAATCCCCACACGCGATTCACGCGATCATTGATTTGTAGATTGTGCTTATTAGAATCCACGAAGCGCTTAAGTTCGCGATCTTCTTGTGCAAATGCTTTAACTACTCGAATGCCTGGAATAGTGTCCGCCAAAATATTAGTTACTTCAGACCAGATGCGGTCAATCTTTTCAAACCCAAAACGTAAACGATCACGCACTACATGAATCATCCAAACAATGAATGGCAATGGTGCCAAGGTAACCAAGGCCAGCAAAGGATCAATGGATACCAGGATGGCCGCGGTCATGGTGATCATCAACACATCGGTAGCAAAGTCCAGCGCGTATAAGGAGAGGAAAACGCAAATACGATCGGTCTCAGCGCCAATGCGGGCAATCAAGTCACCTGTTCTCTTGCCGCCAAAGTATTCCAGCGAAAGTTTAAGTAGATGTTCGAAAGTAGTATTGCGTAAATCAGCACCAATGCGCTCGCTCACCAATGCAAGTAAATAGGTCTTCCACCAACCCAGACCCCAAGCAACAATTGCAGCGCCAAACAATGCCAACAGATACATGCTGGCCAAATGAAAATCAATTGGATTGCCGCGCTCATATGGAATCAACACATGATCCATTAAGGGCATAGTGAGATACGGCGGAATTAAAGTCGCGCCTGTAGATAACAGAGTCAACACAAAACCCAACAACAATTGTTTCTTGTAAGGGCGTGCAAAACGCCAAAGCTTGAAGAGCGTCCAAGTAGATGGCGGTGCATCATCCTCAGGATCACAAGTCGGACAAGAATCAGAATTAGCGGGCTTAGGACTTAAGCAAACCTGGCAGACCTGCTTGTCATACTCGCTGACCTCACCATTGCTCATTTCCTCGCCACGAGTTAATTGCTTAAAACTAGATTGCAGGCGAAGCACTTGGGGATTTACCGCCAGGGTGAAATTCCAGGCTCTCAACAATTTATCGGGGGTTTCTAGGCGGAGATGCCCTACTCCAGCATGATCACCGTGAATTAAATGGGTGTCCGTCTCCAACTTCCAGGACTCAAATACCTTGCCGTCCGTCCAAAATAGACCTTTTTCGTTGAGCAAAAGCAGGCTTTTTTCAAAGCGTAAATCGGCGCCCAAATCGAGCTCAACCCAAGCTAGTAGGGCTTCAGGGCTCTTTACTGGGGAAGTTTCAGCCTCCAAAACAGCCAACCAATAACTCGGTAGCACGGGGGCAAAAGGTAGGATTTGTGGCTTCATTGACCTTAAAAGTATAGTGGAGCTGAATTTTTTAGATTTATTGCTCCTGTCAACTTTAGGGGGTCAAAAGCCGTTAAATTGTCTAAGTAGGCCCTTTTATGTATTTTTGCCAATTTTGTGAGTTTTTCAAATAACTATTAGAAACAGAGAGACTGTCTGACGCGTCAACGCCAAAAGCTGGCGCTGACCATCGCAATACTGCATATGCCCCAATTACTAGATAAATCCATCGAGATTCTGAGCGTTAAGCATCTCCGTGGTCCCAATATGTGGACTTACCATCCCGTGATTGAGGTTTGGCTCGATATTGGCGATTTAGAGGACTACCCCTCTAACCTCATTCCTGGCTTTTATGAACGCTTAGTTAAAGCCCTCCCAAGCCTTGTTGAACATCGCTGTAGCTATGGTGAAACTGGCGGATTTTTAAAGCGCGTTGAAGAAGGCACCTGGCCTGCTCACATTCTCGAACACTTAACTCTTGAGTTACAAAACTTAGCCGGTATCCCTGGCGGTTTTGGCAAGGCACGTGACGGCGATAGGCGTGGTGTTTACAAAGTGATGGTTAGCGCAATCAATGAGGAGGTCACACTCACCGCTCTCAAATATGCGCGTGATCTTTATTTAGCTCTAGCGCAAGACAATGCTGACTGCGTTGCTCTTGTGCAAACCATCATCGAAAATTTACGTGATCTTGGCGATGATCTTTTGCTGGGTCCAAGTACAGCATGTATTGTGAATGCAGCCGAAGAGCGCGGCATTCCATCGATTCGTTTATCTGAAGGCAACCTGGTTCAACTGGGTTACGGCGCTAAACAACGCCGCATCTGGACAGCAGAGACCGATCAAACAAGCGCAATTGCGGAAACCATTTCTCGCGACAAAGATTTAACTAAGAGCTTGCTACGGAGCGCCGGAGTTCCAACACCCGAGGGTAGAACCGTTACTAGCCCTGATGATGCCTGGGAAGCGGCGCAAGATATTGGCTTACCAGTAGTAGTGAAGCCAATTGATGGGAATCACGGTCGTGGCGTATTCATCAACCTATATACCCAACAAGAAATTGAAGCAGCTTATGCCGTTGCCATTGATGAAGGTAGCGAGGTTTTAGTTGAACGTCACATTGTTGGTGATGAGCATCGCTTGCTAGTCGTAGGCAACAAAGTAGTTGCTGCGGCAAAAGGTGAAACCGTATGGGTCACTGGTGATGGGAAACATACTGTTCATGAACTGATTCAACTACAGATTAATTCTGATCCCCGTCGCGGCACCGCAGAAGAGCACCCTCTTAATCCTGTACGCATTGATTCTGCAGTAGAGCTCGAGCTGGCACGTCAACAATTAAAAGGTGACAGTGTTCCTGCAATAGATCACAAGGTACTGATTCAAAGTAACGGCAACGTGGCATTTGATGTTACTGATTTAATTCATCCCGATGTTGCTAGCCAGGTAGCCTTAGCTGCTCGTGTTGTTGGTCTTGAAATTGCCGGTGTTGATTTAGTAGCGCAGGACATTAGCAAACCATTGGCAGATCAAAATGCTGCCATTGTTGAAGTCAATGCAGGCCCTGGCCTACTGATGCATCTCAAACCCGCAAGCGGCAAACCACAACCTGTTGGCAAAGAAATTGCGAATCATCTCTTTCCACCTGGAGTGGATTTCCGCATTCCTGTAGTTGGTGTCTGCGGTGAACACGGCAAAACCCCTGTTGCTGAAATGATTGCCCATTTTTTGCGCTTAACAAATGTCTATGTTGGTCTTTCTTGCAGTAAAGGCCTGTTCTTTGGTAATCGAGCTATTCCAAACTCCAATGCATCAAATTGGGAGAATGCCCGACGCACCCTACTTAATCGCGCAGTAGAGGCAGTTGTAATTGAAAACAATCACCTGTCAATGTTGATAGAAGGGTTGGCCTACGATCGCTGTCAAGTTGGTGTCGTACTCAATGTTGATCCAAAGGCAAACTTCCCGCAATACGCTATTTACGACGAAGATCAAGTCTTTAGTGTCGTGCGCACCCAGGTTGATGTCGTTCTTCCAACCGGTGTTGCCGTACTCAATGCTGATGATCCAATGTGCGTACAAATGGCTGAGCTTTGCGATGGTCAGGTGATTTTCTTTAGCGAGAATTCGGACTCTGAGATTATCAAATCTCACTTAGCAAACGGTGGTCGTGCAGTTGTCATTGGCAAACAGCAAATTACCTTGAAATCTGGAAAGCTAGATCAGAAATCTATTCCTGTGCCACGTCACTCTGAAGCCAACCACTCTACTCCTTGGAAGACCATGAATTTAGGTGCAGCTATAGCAGCAGCCTGGGCTCTTGAAATTCCATTTAACGTTATCGAAGCAGGCGCAGAAACATTCGTGCCTGACGCCACTACTGCTACAGGGGCTTAATTGGAAATTACCCGTATTCGCATGTTGCGCGGCCCAAATTTATGGAGCCGCCACACCGCTTTAGAAGCGATTGTTTCTTGTGATGAGTCTGAACGCTCAATCGATTCTATCCCTCAATTTGAAACCAAGATTCGTGAGCGCTTTCCTCAATTAGGCAGCATGCGTCGCGGCGGCCATAATGAAGTGCTTTCTTTAGCTCATGCTCTTGAGCATGCAGCGCTTGGCCTTCAAGCTCAAGCAGGTTGCCCCGTTACCTTTAGTCGCACAGTGCAAACAGTCGATGTTGGTGTTTATCAAGTGGTAGTGGAATACACCGAAGAAGTCGTGGGTCGCATGGCTTTCGACTTTGGTTTTGCTTTGATTCAAGCCACCCTCAACGATGCACCGTTTGATCTCGCTGCCGCCCTCTCAGAGTTAGAAGCTCTTTACGAAGACGTTCGCCTTGGACCAAGCACTGGATCCATTGTTGATGCAGCAGTACAGCGCAACATCCCCTACCGCCGGATGACCGAAGGCAGCATGGTGCAGTTTGGCTGGGGTAGCAAACAGAAACGTATTCAAGCTGCAGAGACTAGCGATACCAGCGCGATTGCTGAAGCGATTGCCCAAGACAAAGAGCTCACCAAGAACTTACTTGCCGCTGCTGGCGTATCCGTTCCTATTGGCGAAGTAGTTACCACTGCTGATGATGCTTGGCGTGCTGCTCAAAAAATTGGCGGTCCGATTGTTTTAAAGCCGAAAGATGGTAACCAAGGCAAAGGCGTTGTTGCCAACATTCAAACCGAAGAAGAGGTCCGCGCTGGCTTTATTGTGACCCAAGCCTTTGGTCGGGAAACCATTGTTGAGCGCTACCTCCCTGGTGCAGACTACCGCTTGCTCGTCGTTGGCAACCGCCTCTCGGCCGCTGCTCGCCGTGAGCCAGCACAAGTAGTTGGCGATGGCAGTCACTCCGTTGCAGAGCTAGTTGAAATCGAGAATAAAAATCCATTGCGTGGCGACGGACATGCAACAGCGCTTACCAAAATTCGCTTTGATGACATTGCCATGGCGCATCTGGCAAGCTCTGGCCTCACTCCACAATACGTTCCCAAGACTGGCGAACGCGTTCTACTGCGCAATAACGCTAATCTCAGTACTGGCGGAACCGCTACTGATGTTACTGACGATGTTCATCCAGACGTGGCAGCAAGTGCAGTGGCTGCCGCCCAGATGATTGGTCTTGATATTGCTGGTGTGGATATCCTTTGTGAAAACATTTATAAGCCACTGGAACAACAAGGTGGCGGTATCGTTGAAGTCAATGCCGCGCCCGGTTTACGTATGCACCTCAAGCCTTCATATGGCAAAGGACGCCCCGTTGGCGAAGACATCATCAATATGATGTTCCCACTAGGTGAAGATGGTCGCATTCCAGTGGTAGCGGTTACCGGCACGAACGGCAAAACTACTACGGTGCGCCTTATTGCTCACCTGTTAAATGAAACTGGCCTACGCGTTGGCATGACAGGAACTGATGGCGTTTACATCAATCATCGCCTCATCGATACCGGCGATTGCAGTGGTCCTAAAAGTGCTCGCAATGTATTAATGCATCCCGATGTAGATGCTGCCGTACTTGAAACTGCTCGCGGTGGAATGCTCCGCGAAGGTCTTGGCTTTGATCGCTGCGAAGTTGCGGTGGTAACCAATATTGGCGAAGGTGATCACTTAGGCCTTAATTACATTACTAGCGTTGAAGATTTAGCCATTCTCAAGCGCGTAATTGTGCAAAACGTTGCCCCAACCGGTGCCGCAGTACTCAATGCGGCAGACCCAATGGTTGTGAAGATGGGTGACAAGTGTTCTGGTCGAGTGATTTTCTTTGCCCAAAATCAACATCACCCAGTCATTGCCGCTCATCGCGCTAAGAATAAAAAAGTCATTTATTTTGATGGCACCTACATTGTTGCCTCCAAGGGATCGCGTGTGATGTATCGCTTCCCCGTTAGCGAAATTCCCCTGACCCAAAATGGCGTACTAGGCTTCCAAATTGAAAATGCCATGGCTGCGATTGGCGCAGCCTGGGCTCTTGGTCTTGATGCTGAAAAGATTGCTCGCGGTTTACATAGCTTTGAAAGCGATCCGAATTCCGTACCGGGACGCTTTAATCAATTTCAACATAATGGCGCCACCGTCATTGCTGATTATGGTCACAACCCCGATGCTATGCGCGCCCTTACTAGCGCCGTTGAGGCCATGAAACCCAAGAAGAGCCACGTGGTTATTAGCGGTGCAGGCGATCGTCGTGACGAAGATATCCGTGATCTAACCCGTATCTTGGGCAACTCATTTGACAACGTCATTCTTTATCAAGATGCCTGCCAACGTGGCCGTGAAGATGGCGAAGTATTAAAGCTATTGCAAGAAGGCTTAGTTGGCGCCACTAAGGCCAAACAAGTCAAAGAGATTCATGGTGAATTTAAGGCTATTGATACAGCTCTAAATGATCTTGCTGCAGGCGATATTTGCTTGATTCTGATTGACCAAGTGGAAGAGTCTCTTGCTTACCTTAAACAACAGGTGAGACCTTAATCACAACTGTATGGTCATTAAAAAACCCAATCGCTTGATTGGGTTTTTTATTAGTGAAGCACTAATGCACTTATGAGTGATAGCTCTGAATGCGGTCAATTTCTTCTTTAGAGCCTAGCATTACAGAAACTCGCTCATGCAAGTCTGTTGGCTGCAAATCCATAATGAGATCCGTTCCATTGGTAGATGCACCACCCGCCTGCTCTACCAGGAAACTCATTGGATTGGCTTCGTACATCAGGCGCAACTTACCTGGCTTGTGCGGTTCACGCTGATCCCATGGGTACATAAATACCCCGCCACGAGATAAAACACGATGCACATCCGCCACCATCGAAGCGATCCAACGCATATTGAAATCCTTGTCACGGGTGCCACTGACGCCAGCTAAGCACTCCTCAACATAACGACGTACTGGGTCAGCCCAGTGGCGCATATTGGACATATTGATTGCAAACTCTTTGGTTGAATGAGAAATCTTTACCGCATCCTTGATGAGCAGAAACTCACCAGTCACTTTATTCAAGGTAAACATCACCACACCATCACCCAAGGTCAAGGCCATCGTGGTTTGAGGTCCATACACTACATAACCCGCAGCAACTTGATGACGCCCTGACAACAAAAAGTCAGAGGTCTGCAAAGGTGCATTCGGATCTTGTTTCTTGAGAACTGAAAAAATAGTTCCAATCGATACGTTCACATCAATATTGGATGAGCCATCGAGTGGGTCAAATAACAGCAGGTAATCACCTGTACCTTGAACTGGAACTGGAAGCTCCATTTCTTCTGAGGCTAAACCTGCGAGTGATTTACAACCCTTTACGCCGTCGATCAGCAAATCGTTTGCAATGATGTCAAGTTTTTGCTGAACTTCACCCTGCACGTTGCCAGTGCCTGCGGAACCCAACAAGCCAATCAAGGCGCCCTGCGCTACTTCATGACTGAGAGTTGAGCAGGTGTTAACAACCGCGGTCAGCAAATCTTGCAATCCAACCGGGATAGCAGCACCAGCCGGCTTTGTGGAGGTCAAATATTGCTTGAAATTGATATGAGTACTTGAGGACAAGGGTATTTCTCCAAAGCTCTATTGAAATTAAGGTCTATTTTGCCTTGTTCTTGGGTGCCATCATAATTTATAGCTTATCGATACGAAATTACGCACTTTAAAACAGGGGTTTTAGCAATGATAGTCAATGTTGATGACGAATTGATCCGGGATGCCATGCAGTATTTCGATCCACAGCTTAGCCCTAGCGACCTGATTAACGAGGCAATTACAACCCTTGTTCGCTTGCAGGCTACTAAAAAACTGGTGGCCCTAGGGGGGATGACTCCTGAAATGAAAGACATCCCACGTTAAATTTAATTACCCAGCGCCTTTCCAATCACTTCCCTCACATCGGGAGAGAGTGTTGGGCATGCAGAAACACGCTCTAGAGCCGCTTTCATATGATATTGATAGGGTTGGGCAAATAAACGCCAGCGGTCCAGCGCTCTTGCAAGACGAGCTGCTACCTGAGGATTGATGGGATCAAGAGCTAATACGCTATCGACCCAGAACTCATAACCACTGCCATCCGCCTGATGAAAGCTAGCTGGATTGTTAGCGCAGAACGAATGAATCACGCTGCGAACTCGGTTTGGATTGTTTAACTTGAATGCAGGATGCTCGCGGAGCTTCTTCACCTCGGCGAGAGTGGAGTCAAGACCGTCAACAGGGGGACGACTAGATTGCAAGCCAAACCACTTATCGATTACCAAGGCGTCATTGGCAAATCGATTGTAAAAATCAATTAAGCAATCTTTAGCTTGTTTTGCGCCGTGCACCACTAATGCGGCTAAGGCTGCATAACGGTCAGTCATATTGTCAGCAATTTGATATTGATTGGCTGCCATTGGCGCCCATACTGCTGGTGCCGCCTCCAGCAACATACTCAATGCTAGATTTTTCAGGGCACGCTTACCAGCATCTACCCCATCAGACTTAAATGGTCCAGGTGTTTGCATCTGCTGATACAAGGCAGCCCACTCGAGTTGCAACTGTTTGGCAATCTCTTTACGGAAAGCGCGTCGCGCAGTAAATATCTTCTTAGGATCAACGCTCGTGCATTGCTCATACAAATAAGACTCTGCAGGCAGCGTTAAAGCCAGATCCTTAAAAGCGGGATCCAAATTAGGGTCTAACAAGATATTGCGATACGCCTCAATCAGTTTTTCATCAGGCAAACGATTATTTAAAATCATTTGCATCGCCAACTTCTGACCAGCCTCCCAACGATTAAATGCATCATCATCGCTTGAGAATAAAGTGAGAAGATCCGCCTCGGATTGCTTGAAATCTAAATTAATAGGCGCAGAGAAGTTGCGATTAATTGAAAGCACTGGTTGCTCTTCAATATGGTTAAAAGTCCAAGTTTGAGTTTCTTGCGTTAATTCCAATAACTGCTCTGCTTGGTCATTCGCCTTTGTAATTAAGCGCATCTTCAATGGAATATGAAAGGGCTTCTTCTCGGGCTGGCCTGGGCTAGGCGCACAACTTTGCGTCAGCGTCAGCTGGTACTGCTTTTTAGCGGCGTCATAGTGCTCTTGCACCTTAACCCTTGGGGTGCCGGCCTGGCTATACCAATTCTTAAACTGAGTCAGGTCCTTGTCATTGGCGTCTGCCATCGCAGCCAAGAAATCATCGCAGGTAACCGCCTGACCATCATGGCGCTTAAAGTAGAGATCCATTCCTTTGCGGAAGCCGTCTTTACCCAAAAGAGTTTGATACATCCTAACAACTTCTGAACCCTTCTCATAGACAGTAACGGTATAGAAATTATTGATTTCTTGATACTCATCCGGGCGAATCGGATGCGCCATTGGGCCTGCATCCTCAGGAAATTGCAATTGACGAAGCAAGCGAACATCTTCAATCCGCTTTACTGCCCTGCCGGATTCACTACCCATTTGATCAGCAGAAAACTCTTGATCTCTAAATACAGTCAAACCCTCTTTCAGGGATAACTGAAACCAATCCTGGCAAGTAACGCGGTTACCTGTCCAGTTATGGAAGTACTCATGAGCAACGACACTCTCAATATTGGCAAAGTCTGCATCTGTCGCAGTTTCTGGCTGGGCAAGAACAAACTTGGTATTGAAAATATTCAAACCCTTGTTTTCCATTGCGCCCATATTGAAGTCACTTACGGCCACAATCATAAAGCGCTCTAAATCCAACTCCAATCCAAAACGCTTTTCATCCCAATGAATAGAGGCAATCAGGGAGTCCATTGCATGTCGAGTCTTCTTGAGGTCATGCGGCTCAACCCAGATCTGCAGTAACTTCTTAGCACAGCTACTAGTGGTAATGGTTTCTTCAATGCATTCCAACTTACCAGCAACCAAGGCAAACAAATAAGATGGCTTAGGAAACGGATCTTCCCAAGTGGCGCTATGCCATCCATTAGGTAGTTTTTCTGTAGTCAGTAAGTTGCCGTTGGATAACAGCACCGGACACTCTGCTTCGCGCGCACGCAATGTCACGCGATAACGCGCCATCACATCCGGGCGATCCAAGAAGTAAGTAATCTTTCTAAAACCCTCTGCCTCACATTGAGTAAAAAAGTTCCCGTTGGAAACATACAAGCCCATCAGAGTAGTATTTTTCTCGGGGACGCAAACGCAAATAATTTCTACGACAAACTTTTCTTTACCTTCATTTGGCAGCGAATGAATCGTCAGTGTTTCTGGTGTTAATTCAAAATGACGATGGGCTTCACCATTGATGCGCAAACTAACAAACTCGAGCTCTTGTCCTACCAAAACCAAGGGGGTGCCTGCCTTAAAACTTTTGCCCGGCAAAACCTCAATGCGACTCTTCACAATGGTTCGCGCTGGATCTAGAGCGATATCGAGTTCAACATGATCGAAGGTGTATGCAGGCGGGAGGTATTCGAGCCTACGAAAGCTCAGGGGGAGATCGGTTTTCATGAGCCTATTTTAAGTCTTGGCTGGCAGCTGGGTTGGTTCGCTATCTCAGGCCCATACCAGGGTAGCCAAGCCAATTGCAATAAAGGTGACGGCTGCAACCGCGTGCACCCATTTAATTGGCATGCGTTTCGTGAATTTCTGACCAATCCAGACGGCGGGGGCATTTGCCAGCATCATCCCCAATGTGGTGCCAACCGTTACAGAAACTACATCCTCGTAGCGGGCGCCCAGGGCAATGGTCGCAATTTGCGTCTTATCGCCCATCTCAGCCAAAAAGAATAATCCCACTGTTAGCAAAAATACCTGCATGGCTTTGTCAGCAACCTTAGAGCCAGCTGCATCGTCAATATGATCTGGCACCAATAACCACAAACCAATGCCCAAGAAGCTCAATCCTAAAATCCAACGCATCACGTCCGGTGACACTAGAGTAGTAAGCCAATGACCCAATAAAGCAGCACAAGCATGATTAGCAATCGTGGCAATAAAGATGCCTGCAATGATCGCTAATGCTTGCTTGGGATAGCGAGCCGCAAGCATTAATGAAAGCAATTGGGTTTTATCCCCCATCTCTGCTAGGGCAACTACCCCGGCAGAGAGGGTTAAGGCTGAAAAATCCATAAATGATGTAGGTCCATAAAGTTTTGCGTGTCAGGGATAGTTTAAATCCTAGCGCTCACTAGACCCAATCATTTGGAAATATATTGCTACGCCACTAAAAGCTCCTCGGCCATTGCATAGTCTAGGCCCTGAGCCATTGCAACTGGCTTTGATGTCAACATCCCTTTATGCACACTCAAACCATTGCGCAAGTGATGATCAATTGAGAGCGCTTTCATCACCCCCCGGTTTGCCAAAGCCTCAACAAACGGATAAGTCGCGTTGGTTAAAGCAAAGGTAGATGTTCTTGCAACTGCTCCGGGCATATTGGCAACGCAATAATGCAGTACGCCATCTACTAAAAAAGTTGGATCAGCATGCGTAGTAGGTTTGGATGTTTCAAAACAGCCGCCTTGATCAATGGCAACATCCACCGCAACCGAACCAGGCTTCATTGTTTTAATCATTTCACGCGTCACCAACTTGGGAGCCGCTGCTCCAGGTAGCAAAACCGCTCCAATCACGACATCCGCTTCACACACTTCTTGCTCAATCAACAAGCTGTCAGAATAAAAAGTTCTGACGCGATTGCCATAGAACATATCGATCTGACGCAAGCGATCAATATCACGATCAAAGATGCAAACATCAGCCCCCATACCGACCGCCATTTGCAAAGCGTTACGGCCCACGACGCCACCGCCCAGAATGACAATCTTGGCCGGTGATACGCCAGGCACACCAGCCATCAACACACCTAAGCCACCATTGGTTTTCTCTAAATGCGATGCTGCTGCCTGGATGGACATGCGGCCCGCTACTTCACTCATGGGCGCCAATAGAGGGAGAGCGCCATTCATAGCAGTCACTGTTTCATAGGCAATGCAGGTAGATCCTGATTGCAACAAAGCTTTTGTCTGCCTCGGATCTGGCGCTAAGTGTAAATAGGTAAATAAAATTTGATCCTCGCGCAGCATGGCGCATTCTTGCGCCTGAGGCTCTTTGACTTTGACAATCATCTCCGCCCTTTGAAACACTTCTGCTGCACTATTCACGAGGCAGGCACCGGCAAGCCGATAAGACTCATCCGTTAAGCCGATTTGCTCGCCGGCACCTCGCTGAATCAGGACAGAATGTCCCTGCTTACAAAGTCCACTGACATTACCCGGGGTTAACCCCACCCGGAACTCATTATTTTTAACCTCTTGAGGTACGCCAATAATCATTGCCTTCTCCTATTATTTAAAGTCACGTTGGATTGCTGTTTTGCGATGTAAGCCCACGACATAAAACATTGCGAGATACACGCCCAATAAACACGGCCCCACTATGAGTGCGATCCGTGCATCCTCATGAAAGCCCATCAACACCACCACTAATCCGATGAATGCCAGAGCGAACCATGAGGAATAAGGCCACCAAGGAGCGCGATACCCTAACTCCGCCACTTGGGATTTGGATAGCGAGCGACGGAATTTGATCTGTGTAATTAAGATCGCGATCCAGACCATTAGTCCAATAAAGGTCACTGCAGCCATCATGTATTGAAAGGCTTTGTCAGGTACAAAGTAGTTCAGCACTACACCTGACATACAGACCCCGACTGTAGTCATCACCGCTCGATGAGGAACGCCATGCCGTGAGAGCTTTGAAAAAGATCTAGGAGCGTAGCCGTTAGACGATAAGGAGTAGAGCAAGCGTCCACCACTAAAGATGCCTGCATTACATGAAGAGAGTGCTGCAGTGATCACGACAAAGTTAATTAAGCCCGCTGCTTCTCGCAAACCCAGCCTTTCAAACATCACTACGAATGGACTGCCTTGCTGCCCAACTTGATTCCAAGGAAAAATTGCCAAAATAACCAGGATGGCACCCATGTAGAAAATGAGAATCCGCCAAGCCAATGAATCAATGGCCATCGGAATGGTTTTTTGTGGACTCTCAGCCTCGCCTGCAGAGAGACCAATCATTTCTATACCAACATAAGCAAACAAGACCATTTGCAATGACAACAACATTCCGCTAATGCCATTTGGAAAGAAGCCGCCGTGTTGCCATAAATTATTCAGACCAATGGGCTGCCAATCATTGGTAAAGCCAAACAAGATGACCGAACCTCCAAGTGCAATCATGGCGACAATCGCTACCACTTTGATCAGAGCAAACCAAAACTCAAATTCTCCAAATACCTTTACTGCAATCAGGTTGATTAAGCCCATCATCACAATAGAAGAAAGTGCCCAAATCCACTGCGGGGTCTCGGGAAACCAAATGCCCATATAGATGCCAACCGCAGTAACTTCAGCAATTCCAACCACAATCCAATAAGTCCAGTATCCCCAGCCCACCATATACCCCGCCAGCGGACCCACATAGGTATTGGCGTAGGCTGCGAAAGAACCGGCTACAGGTTCATGCACCGCCATCTCACCAAGTGTCCGCAGAACAATGAAAGCAACAATGCCTGCCAGCAAATAACCTAGAAGAATGGATGGGCCTGCTATTTGAATTGCGCTTGCCGACCCTAAAAATAATCCAACGCCGATCGTTGAGCCTAAGGCCATCAAACGAATATGCCGCACTTTGAGGTGACGTTTTAAGCCAGAGTGTTCAGTCTGCAAGGGAGACCTCCTTTCGATTTGTCATTGGCAACTTGCCAACGGAGCAAAGTCTAGGGAGGACTGGTGATCAGTACTAGGGGAGAAAAATTACTAAAGTGATTAATTAAATAAATCTATTTAGGAAAATATTGAAATGTCTTTGAAATCAACGCCGAGTTTGAAATAAATTATTTCTGATTGCAACAGAATCAGTAATTTCCTACAGGGAATCCCCTTAAGGATTTACAGTAATTTTTGAGAAAAACTTACTGTGCAGAGATGAGATTCAGAATTTCTGCGGCAGCTGCAAGCCCACAAGCAGCCGTTACCATCACGGTGGAGCCATAGCCCGAGCAGGCCAGACCTCCGCTGGAAGCTCCCGCTCGTGGTTCATGCGAATAAATTGCACGAATGCCAATTTTTTTCTTCAGATTTCTGGAGAACCCATGATCTTGTCTGAGTCCCTGGCGAACCTTAGCCAATAAAGCATCTTGTTCGGTACGAGAAAGATCTTCGCAGCGCACCGATGTGGGATCTGACTTACCACCAGCAGCACCACACATGACTAAAGCACGATTATTTTTCACGGCCCACACTGATAAAGCAATTTTGGTTTGTACTGAATCGGTCGCGTCTAATATCAATGCATTTGCTGGAATAAGTCGATCTAAGTTTTCTGGCTCCAAGAATTCATCGCAAGCAGTCAAATTGATCTCTGGATTAATTTGCAGAATGCGCTCCTTCATCGCCTCGACTTTTGCTTTGCCGAACTGCCCTTCTATGGCGTGCAGCTGTCGATTGGTATTGCTTTCGGAGATATGATCAAAATCAATAATGACAAGGTGTCCAATACCCGTGCGAGCTAAGGCCTCTGCCGCCCAGGACCCAACACCCCCTAGACCAGCCACCACTACCGTTGCATTCAGAAAGCGCTCGCGCAGTTCTGGCCCATAGAGTCGTGAGACCCCGCCAAAACGACGATTTTCTAAGCTACTTTCTACCTTGTCTTCTGCCATAGCTTCTCTTTATACTGAATAAATGGACTCCATTGCACAACTTCGCAAAAACTATACCTTTGGTCAGCTCTCAGAGACCGAGGTTCCCCAAGACCCGCTCCCGCTTTTCAAGCTTTGGTTTGATCAAGCTGTGAAAGCAGAATGTCCTGAACCCAACTCAATGACCTTGGCAACAGCTAACCAAGCTGGCAATCCATCAGCCCGTATTGTCTTACTAAAAGGCGCAGACCAAAATGGCTTTACCTTTTTTACTAACTACGAGAGTCAAAAAGGCAAAGACTTGGCCATCCGCCCTCAAGCAGCCCTCCTCTTCCATTGGCATGAATTAGAGCGCCAGGTACGTATTCAGGGTATTGTTGAACGGGTTAGTACAGCCGAAAGTGATGAGTACTTCCATTCTCGCCCAGCCGCCTCCAGAATTGGTGCCTGGGCCTCGCCTCAAAGCACTGCTATCCCAAACCGTGAATTCTTAGAAGAAGCGGAAAAACGTTTTAAGGCAGAGTTTGGTGACACACCTCCACGCCCAGAGCATTGGGGTGGTTACCGCTTACGCCCTACTGAAATTGAATTCTGGCAGGGACGCCCATCTAGATTGCATGACCGCATGCACTACAAACTAGAAGGTGCCGACTGGCGAGTGAATCGCCTAGCACCCTAGAAACTGTTAACCCTCAGGAATATTGCGGCGCTATAAGCGATTTAAATTTCGCCCTAAATTTAGCCAGCTTAGGTGCGACTACCGCCATGCAATATCCTTGATTGGGATGCTGCTGAAAATAATTCTGGTGATAGTCTTCTGCGGGATAAATGGTTGGCGCAGCATCGATCTGCGTCACCACTGGATTGGCATAGATTTTTGAATCCTCAAGCTCTTTCACTACCTCGTGCGCAATCTCAGACTGCTTTTCACTGTGCGTAAAAATCACTGAGCGATATTGCGTGCCATGATCATTACCTTGATAGTTCAAGGTAGTCGGATCATGAATCACGAAAAGGATTTCTAATAAATCCCTAAATGAAACAATTTGCGGATCAAACAAGATATCGACAATCTCGGCGTGGCCTGATACACCCGTGCAAACAGCCTCATAAGTTGGATTAGGTCTAGCGCCACCGGCGTAACCAGAAACCACAAACCGAACCCCAGAAATTTGCTGGTAAACCGCTTCCAAACACCAAAAACAGCCCCCACCTAAGGTGGCACGCTCTAAAAGTGGTTCTTTTTTATCTAAATTTGTTTCCATGGCTTTATCCTAATGCCTTATTCCAATACCTGCCAACTATTAATAGACTATGAATCGCTTCACTATCCAGCTCGATGAAATGAAAGCAGCCTACGCTGCAGAACCAAACCCTACCCTCGAAGTGAGACTGGATCGAATTGCTCGCATTGAAAAAATGATTGAGGCAAATGAAGAAAAAATCTGCAAAGCCCTCGAGGCTGACTTCGGGGTGCGCCACCCAGTAGAAACGAGACTTGCTGAATGCCAGATGATTTATCAGACCTGCAAGCACACCCGCAAGCATCTCAAAGAATGGATGAAGCCTGAGCAAAGAGAAGTTCCAACACACATGGGCGCCTCGCAGGCTTGGGTTCAAAGTCAATCACTAGGCGTAGTTGGCATTCTGAGTCCATGGAACTATCCAGTTCAATTAGCGCTCATTCCAGCAATCGCCGCTTTTGCTGCTGGTAATCGCGTTTGGCTCAAGCCATCTGAACGAAGCTCACGCACCTCTGGATTTATTGCTAGCTTAATTCAAGAGTATTTCCACCCTAGCGAGTTCTGCGTCACCACTGGTGGCCCAGAAGTAGCCGAGCAATTTTCAGCACTGCCTTTTAATCATCTTTTCTTCACTGGCTCAGGAGCCATTGGCAAAAAAGTGATGCGTGCTGCCGCAGAAAATCTGACGCCAGTCACTTTGGAACTTGGCGGTACAACACCCGTCATCATTGATAAGAGCGCCAAACTCAAAGATGCTGCAGCCTCTATTGCTTACGGCAAATTACTGAACGGCGGTCAAACCTGCATTGCCCCTGACTATGTTTTGCTAGAGCAAGGCATTCAAGCAGAATTTATTCAAGAATTACAAACTGCAGCTCAAACCCAATTTAGCAACCCTGAAGAACTGACAGGCCCTATTGATGAGCGACAACTGGAATACTGGCAGCATCTAGTCAGCGACGCTCTAGACCGTGGTGCAAAAGTGATTCCTTTGCTCAATAACCCTGGTGCTGGTGCAAGACCATTCGAGCCCATTGCATTGGTCAATGTTCCGCCGGAAGCCCGCGTTCTTCATGAAGAAATCTTTGGGCCCATTCTGCCGATCGTGACTGTTGCAGATACCTCGGCAGCGATTACTTATGTCAACAACAAACCCAATCCCTTGGCTCTATATTGGTTTGGCAAAGATAAAAAGAATATGAAGCGGGTTTTAAATGAAACGTGTTCTGGTGGCGTCACCATTAATGACACGCTCCTACATATCACCATTGAAGACCTTCCTTTTGGTGGAGTGGGTGCGAGTGGCATGGGAAGTTATCACGGCAAAGCAGGCTTTAATACCTTTAGTCATCAAAAGTCGATTCTGGAAGTACGCGGCTTCTTTGGTTTAAACCTTTTCAAGGGAACTAAAACTGCGCGCCCTCCATATGGAAAGATGACTGAGTGGCTTTTGCGTTATCTCAAATAAAGAGATAAACAAGCGATACTTCTATTACTAAGCTCAGAAGATGAAGCTTTAAACCTCTATTTCTGAATTAAGTCGGGAAAACCCTTGTAATCGAGTGCTGAAAATGCCATAATAGGAGGCTTTTTAAAGCAATTTGATTCATCGCCCCCCAGCTCTATTTCAGCGTACCGTTTAGAAGTCATAAACACAGAAGTCACAAAACGCGCTGCCGCTTGTCTGATGGTCGATGCCTTTGACCATCGCACCCTATAAAAAACAATGGGTGCAACATACGGAGACATCCCTTAAAGGGGATGTGTAATAGCATGACTTTTTCTAAAGAAACTAATCACGAGTCGAAAGACTCAAAGAGCACTGGAACTGAGTTCCAGAATTTTGCCCTAGCGGCATCACTCCTTAAAAACGTTGCTGAACTGGGTTATACCCAAGCCACATCCGTGCAAGCTCAGGTGATTCCTGCGGCTTTAGCTGGTGGTGACTTATTGGTCAGCAGCCAAACCGGTAGCGGTAAAACCGCAGCCTTTTTATTGCCTTTGATTAATCAACTCATCGAAGACAACCCGAACAACTCACCTGTACCAGGTCGCGCACAACCTAAAGTGTTAGTGCTCTGCCCTACTCGTGAATTGGCTCAACAGGTTGCCGCTGATGCAGTGAACTTAGTTCGTGGCATGAAAGGTATCCGTATTGCAACTGTGATGGGTGGCATGCCTTACGGCAAGCAGATCCAGGCATTGAAAGGTGCGTTGTTAGTTGTTGCAACTCCAGGTCGTTTGCTCGACTTGTGCGATAGCAAAGCAATTCGCTTAGATGATGTTAAACAACTCGTTATCGATGAAGCAGACCGCATGCTTGACATGGGATTTGCTGATGACCTTGAGGCAATTGATAAGCGTTGCGCAGGCCGTAATCAAACTTTAATGTTCTCTGCAACTTTTGCGCCAAAGATCATGTCTTTAGCAAACGAGTTGACTACAGATGCCAAGCGTATTGAACTTGCTCACGCAGGTGAAAAGCACGCCAACATTGAACAGAAGTTACATTGGGCTGACAGCATGTCACACAAGCATAAATTGCTCGAGCACATTTTGGCTGATGCTGATTTGGATCAAGCGGTTGTGTTTGCAAGCACTCAGGTTGAGAGCGAAAAAATTGCTGACACATTGCGTGCCAATGGCTATGAAGCTACTGCCCTACACGGTGCAATGCCTCAAGCTGTACGTATGCGTCGTCTCGAGTCCTTACGTAAGGGTCACACCAAGATTTTGGTTGCGACTGACGTAGCAGCTCGTGGTATCGATGTGCCACGTATTAGTCACGTGATTAACTTTGGCTTGCCAATGAAACCAGAAGACTATACGCATCGCATCGGTCGTACAGGTCGTGCAGGTCGCAATGGTGTTGCTATCACTTTGGTTGAACATCGTGATCGCGCGAAGATCCGCAATATCGAACGCTTCACACAGCAAGATATCGTTGCTTCAGTCATCGCTGGTCTTGAGCCACAAGCCAAGCCAAGCTTTGGTGGTGGCGGTGGTGGCAATCGCTCTGGTGGCGGTCGTTCTGGTGGTGGCTTCGGCGGTGGCAATCGCTCTGGCGGTGGCGGCGGTCGTTATGGCTCAGGCGCTCGCTCAGAGTCTCGCTCTGGCGGTGGCTTCGGTGGTGGTAATGCTGGTGGTGGTCGTTCAGGCGATTCACGTCCAGCTCGCTCTGCTGACTCACGTCCGGCACGCTCTGGTGACTCACGTCCAGCAGGCGGCCCGCGTTTTGCTAAACCAAAGGCCGGCGGTCAACGTCGCAGCTTTAGCGGTAGCTAAAAATGATTCACCGTAATCGTCTCCGTTCTGCATGGAATCGAGTCGGTTCCGGTGAAATCCATCGGGCGCCACGCGAGTGGCAACCTTGGCTAAGCGATATAGGGTCTCTCACCCAAAAAATTGAGAAGGCAATTGGGCAAAAGCTAGAAGTTCAGGTTTTGCGCGACTGTCCTCAATCACTTAATAGCGACGAAAGTCGCTATTTTCATTTAAAGCTCAGACGCTGCAGAGTACGTGAAGTACTGCTCTGCTCAAATGGCATTCCTTTAGTGATGGCACACAGCGTTATTCCAACACTCAGCTCCAGTGGCAGTAATCATCAGGTCTTGCGCTTAGGCACTAAGCCCTTGGGCGCAGTCTTGTTTAGCAAAACTCGCAAACACTCCAAGGCCAAGCCACCGCGCGATATTGCACGTCTAGATAAAAGCAGTGAATTGTGGAAAAAGTGCTCTAAGCACTTTGCTGGCTTGGACTCACCCTTATGGGCAAGACGCACCCTCTATCACTTAAAGGGTCATCCTATTTTGGTAAATGAGATTTTCTTGCCTGCCTTACTACAGACCGCAAAGCGTTAGTTATTCGCTTTTTCTTTTAGATTGTCAGCCAAGCTAAGGTTGACTTGATCAAAGCTTCATCGCCTGGCTCACTCGTAAAGACCTCACCAAACCCAATCATTTCGGCCGCATCCGCAATATTGTGGTGTGGACATAGTGCACTGGCGACATTGAGGTTTTGCGTAAATTGGTCTTTCATAACTTCGCCGAGATAACGCACCGCCTCAGAAGAAGTGAGCAACCAAAGTGATTTACTCAAATCCATTTCTCGCACAAGTTGCCAAGCAGGGTTATCAATATCCAAAGGTACGCGCGTGTAGGTTGAAATAGCCTCCACAGTTGCCCCTGCCTTTTTCAAAGTGTCAGCCAGCCAATCACGGCCACCCTCACCTTTAAAGATCACTACTTTTTTACCCTGCCAATTCCATTTCAGGGATTGAAGCTCTTTCCACAAACCTTCAGAGTCCCAGTTTTCGTTATTTCCTGGAATGATGATGGGAGTGGGATTGTCTTCCGATCCGACGCCATGATTTCTCAGGGCAAGATGACTGCTGCCACCCATCACACCAATCGGAATAATCTTCTTAGAAAAATCTTGCCAATCTCGCTCCAATAAACGCATCACACTCTCGATGGCATTAGGACTTACAAAGATGGCAAGATCTGCGTCGCTCAGGGTGCTAGCGATATGGTCAGCTAAATGCCCATCCGACTTTGGAACAATCGTTAGCAAAGGCAGAGAGAGTATTTCTGGAAGACTACGCTTTCCTACACCGCTTGCCTCGATTGCCCTGGTGAGCACTTCAATCAATTGACGCGCTTGACCAGCAGGCCGAGTAACAATGATTGTTTTGGTGCTCATGCTGACGAAGATTGCGCTTTGTATTACTTAGGAAGTGCTGGAATTAAATCTGCGGCGCCTTGTGACAGCAAGTCTTTTGCCACTGCAAGGCCCAAGGCCTCGGCATCTTCAACTGATTTCACTTGAGCACTACCATTAGCCAGGCAAATTGCTTGGCCATCAACACTCGCTACAAAAGAGCGAATGTTCATTTGGTTCTGATCCCATACTGCGTGTGCAGCCAGCGGCACTTCACATGACCCGCCTAATTGGCGAGACACCATACGTTCAGCAGAAACAGCAAACAAAGTCGGCAAATCATTGAGTGGAGTAAGCCACTGTTTGATATTGGGATGTTTGCTTAAAGTTTCGATACCTAAGGCACCCTGGCCTGCAGCGGGAGTGTAGGGATCATATGGCAAAAAAGCACGAATGCGGGACTCTAAACCCAAACGCTTTAAGCCAGCAGCAGCCAAAATAATAGCTTGATATTCACCTCGATCTAATTTGCTCATGCGAGTATCTAAGTTGCCGCGTAATGGCTGTATGACCAAATGTGGAAACTTTGCGCGCAGTACTGACTCACGTCGCAAACTCGATGTGCCCACAATAGCCCCATGAGGAAGATCCTCAAGACTGGCGTAATCATTAGAAACAAAGGCATCGCGTGCATCTTCCCTAGCCATGACGCAAGAAAGATCAAATCCCTCAGGCATCACCATTGGGACATCTTTTAAGGAATGCACCGCTAGATCGGCACGCCCATCCTCTAATGCGGTTTCGAGCTCTTTCACAAAAAGGCCCTTACCACCCACTTTAGAGAGGGCTCGGTCCAAAATCTGGTCCCCACGGGTGGTCATACCCAAAATCTGGACATCGCAGCCTGGATAGAGCTTTTTAAGGCAATCCTGGACATGCTCAGCCTGCCACATGGCTAGGCGACTTTCACGGGAAGCGATTACGAGGCGCTTTGGAGCGTCAGATGGGGAAGAATTCAGGGTTGGCGACATAACATTTAAAATAATCAAAGACCTACACCAATATACTGTGTTTATGAGCTCATCAAATAATTCCTTAGCCAACAAAGCCCAAGCTTGGTCGGCCCGTTTTGCAGAACCTGTCGACGAACTCGTTCAGCGTTATACCGCCTCTATTGGCTTTGATCAACGCTTTGCCATGGTCGATATTGCCGGCTCCCTAGCCCATGCTGAAATGCTGGCTACCCAAAAGATCATTAGCAGCCAAGATTTGGCCGATATTCAAAAGGGTATGGCTCAAATTAAGAGTGAAATCGAGTCCGGACAATTTAATTGGCAGTTGGCGCTAGAAGATGTACACCTGAACATCGAAGCACGCTTAACCGCATTAGTAGGCGATGCTGGCAAGCGTTTGCATACCGGTCGTTCACGTAATGACCAAGTAGCAACGGATTTGCGCCTATGGTTGCGTAGCAACGTTGATGACATTGCAGTCACCCTGAAGTCTTTACGTCTTGCACTATTGGATTTAGCTGAAAAGCATGCTGCCACCATCATGCCTGGCCACACGCATTTGCAAGTTGCGCAACCGATTACATTTGGTCACCACTTGATGGCCTATTTTGAAATGTTTAGTCGTGATGCCAGTCGCTTAGTGGATTTGCGTGCTCGTTTCAATCGCCTGCCTTTAGGTGCGGCCGCATTAGCCGGAACCACCTATCCGATCGATCGCGAACAAGTAGCTAAGGCCTTAGGATTTGATGGTATCTGCAATAACTCATTAGATGCTGTATCCGATCGCGACTTTGCAATTGAGTTTTGTGCCTTCTCATCGATTTTGATGATGCACGTGTCGCGCCTATCTGAAGAGCTAATCTTGTGGCTGAGCCCCCGCTTTGGCTTCATTGATTTACCAGATCGCTTCTGCACTGGTAGCTCGATCATGCCGCAAAAGAAGAACCCAGATGTTCCAGAATTAGCTCGTGGTAAGACTGGCCGTGTATATGGCGATCTGATCTCTTTATTGACTCTCATGAAGGGTCAGCCACTGGCTTACAACAAAGATAATCAAGAAGATAAAGAGCCTTTATTTGATGCAGTAGATACTGTTCAAGATACCTTGCGCATTTTTGCTGACATGGTTCCGCATATTGAAGTGAAAGCAGAAGTAATGAAGAAGGCAGCTGAAGAAGGTTTTGCAACAGCAACCGACTTGGCTGACTACTTGGTTAAAAAAGGTTTGGCTTTCCGCGATGCCCATGAAGCAGTTGCACACGCCGTTAAGGCTTGCGTTGGCAGAAACTGCATGCTGACAGATTTAAGTCTCTCAGAACTTCGATTTGCATGCGGTCTTGATAATCGTCCTGAACTGATTAGCGATGATGTGTTTGCATTACTCACCGTTGATGGCTCAGTGCAATCACGCCAACATGCTGGTGGCACCGCCCCAGAGCAGGTTCTCGCTGCTATTAAACGGGGTCGCGCAGACCTCTAAAGTGCATGGGGTTTTGGTCCAAACTCTCTGCAGGGATTGACTACGTAAACCAGCTTCTGGGCAAGGCAGCCAGCATTATGATTTTGCTGTCTTGTGTCGTGTCAGCACTCAATGCCCTGCTGCGCTATGGATTCGACGTCAGCAACAACTGGCCATTAGAGCTTCAATGGTATCTATTTGCTGCAGCCGTTATGCTCGGCACATCTTACACACTCAAACGTAATGAACATGTCAGGGTGGATTTAATTTACTCACAGCTTTCTGATCGCGGGCGCTTGTGGGTTGATCTTTTTGGCTTGGTGTTCTTTTTAATGCCAGCCTGCCTCTTATTTGCTTGGCTCTCCTGGACAACGCTCTTTTACCCATCATGGCTGGTCATGGAGCATTCACTGAACTCTGGCGGCTTAGCGCGCTATCCCATTAAGTTTGTAGTGCCCTTTGGATTTTTGATGCTGAGCCTGCAAGGCGTTTCAGAAATCATTAAACGTATCGGCGCTTTGCAGGGCAAAACAACCCTCCCCGCCGAAGACCTCCATTACGAAAAGCCGATGCAATGATTCCATTAGAGTGGATGCCGCCCTTGATGTTTGGTGGGCTGATCGTCTTTATGTTGATCGGCTTTCCGGTTGCATTCTCTTTAATGGCTGCAAGATTATTTTTCTCAGCCATTGCGATTAGCGAGGGTTTCTTTGGCATCCCATTTTTGCAAGCTATTCCGCAGCGCATCTTTGGTAGCGTGCTCGCCAATGATCTACTGCTAGCCATTCCCTTCTTCACTTTTATGGGCGCCATCTTAGAGCGCTGCGGCCTCGCAGAAGAAATGCTCGACTCGATGGGCCAACTATTTGGGCGCGTACGTGGCGGTCTTGGTTACTCCGTCATCATCGTTGGGTTTATCTTGGGCGCTATCACTGGTACTGTCGCCGCTCAGGTGATCGCTATGGCGATGATTTCCTTGCCGGTGATGATGCGTTACGGCTACAACATGCGCTACGCTACGGGCGTTTTAGCAGCCTCTGGGACCATTACACAGTTAGTG
This sequence comes from Polynucleobacter sp. Fuers-14, assembly GCF_018882045.1. Taxonomy (NCBI): domain Bacteria; kingdom Pseudomonadati; phylum Pseudomonadota; class Betaproteobacteria; order Burkholderiales; family Burkholderiaceae; genus Polynucleobacter; species Polynucleobacter sp. Fuers-14. Next base: position 193,677 of record NZ_JACVPG010000021.1, read on the forward strand.
CCCCCATCATTAGTATTGATTGTGTTGGCAGACCAACTTAAAACACAAAGCGGCAGTGCGGATGTGGGCAGCATGTATCTCGGTGCATGGGGTCCATCGCTTTTGCAGATCGCCCTCTTTGCCCTATATACCTTCTTCCTGAGTCGTGTTCGCCCCGACTATCTACCGCCCGTACCTGAAAGCGATCTCACGCTCAAAGGCTGGGCACTTTGGAAAAAATGTCTCATGGGGATCATCCCATCAGCGGTCCTGATCTTCCTGGTTCTGGGTACCATCATGACTGGCATTGCCACGCCCACAGAATCTGGTGCCATGGGTGCAATGGGTGCACTTCTTCTCGCTTGGCTGCGCCGCGCAAGCATTCCGAATCTCAAAGGACTGATTCAAGAGGCCTATCAAAACACGATGCGTATTACTGCCATGGTGGTTTTTATTCTGATTGGATCTACTTGCTTTTCTGTTGTGTTTCAAGGAGTAGATGGTGGCTTCTGGGTAGAAGAGCTTTTCTCTAATCTTCCTGGTGGTTGGATTGGATTCTTAATCGTTGTGAATTTGTTTGTTTTCTTTTTGGCCTTTTTCTTAGACTTCTTCGAAATCGCCTTCATTGTTGTGCCAATGTTGGCACCAGTAGCAGTGAAATTACTTTCACCGGTATTGCTCGATTCCATGAATGGCAATCCTCAAGCAGCAGCCAGTGCAGCACTAGTGTGGTTTGGAGTCATGCTTTGTGTGAATATGCAGACTTCTTTTATGCATCCCCCTTTTGGTTTTGCCCTTTTCTACCTCAGAGGTGTAGCACCGAAAGAAGTGAAGAGTAGTGATATCTATTGGGGTGCCCTGCCTTGGGTAGGTCTACAGTTAGTAATGGTTGTGCTGGTGATGGTATTCCCGGCCTTAGTTACAACTCTCCTAGATAAGCCTGCCGCTGTAGTTCAAAGCCAAGACTTTAATTTCACCGGGGAAGAAAGCAAGCCCGATACATCCACAACCAAGGTAGATGAGGATGCTCCGGTGACGTTTCAGCTGGATAAGCCGGCAAAATAAAACGCCCCGCAAGTACGAGGCGTTTTAATACAAAATATGAGTTGATTACAGAGTAATGTCGCGCTCTTGCCTTACGCAATCCACGTAATACTCACTCTTACCATCGATACTGGCTTTAACGAGCCCATGAATATCCGTCTCAAATCCAGGGAATTTCTCATTAAAGTCTCTAGCGAAGTAGAGGTAGTCAATGATGCGTTTGTTAAAACGCTCGCCTGGAATCAACAATGGAATGCCTGGAGGATAGGGAGTAACTAACATGGCTGTTACGCGCCCCTCTAATTGATCCAGCGGCACACGATCTACTTCTTTATGTGCCATCTTCGCCCATGCCTCTGAAGGCATCATGGCCGGCACCATATCGGATGTGTACATCTCAGTAGTCATGCGCGCTACATTGCGGCTCTTATAGAACTCATGAATTTGCTGGCAAATATCTTTTAAGCCTACGCGCTCATAGCGCGGGTGCTTGGCAACAAACTCAGGTAGCACTTTCCAGAGCGGTGCATTTTTATCAAAGTGATCTTTGAACTGCTGCAGTTCTGTTACAAGCGTATTCCAGCGGCCTTTAGTAATACCGATCGTGAACATGATGAAGAATGAGTAGAGACCGCACTTCTCCACGATCACGCCATGCTCAGCAAGATACTTGGTCACGATGCTCGCTGGAATGCCCATAGAGCCAAAGTTGCCCTCAATATCCAATCCAGGCGTAACAACCGTCGCCTTAATGGGATCGAGCATATTGAAGTCTTTGGCCAATTTGCCAAAATCATGCCAAGCTGCTGATGGCTCCAAGACCCAATCTGAGCGCTCGCCAATACCCTCTTCCGCCAAATGATCTGGGCCCCAGACCTTGAACCACCAGTCTGCGCCAAACTTATCATCTACCTCACGCATAGCGCGGCGGAAGTCCATTGCTTCAGCAATAGACTCTTCAACTAGCGTCGTGCCGCCAGGAGACTCCATCATGGCCGCAGAAACGTCGCATGAAGCAATGATGGCGTACTGAGGACTGGTAGAGGTATGCATTAAGTAGGCTTCATTGAAGCAATCACGATCCAACTTATTATCTTCAGCATCCTGTACCAACACCTGTGATGCCTGGGATAAACCAGCCAGTAACTTGTGGGTGGACTGGGTTGCGAACATCAAACTCTTCTTTGTACGCTTACGATCCGAACCAA
>NZ_JACVPG010000021.1:195966-251943 GCF_018882045.1 Polynucleobacter sp. Fuers-14
AAATGCAAGGAGTCTACCTTGCCGTCCAGCATCTCCTTAATCATCTCAACGTTATAAACAATGCCGTCATAAGTACTTTGTGTGAGCGTCATAACACGTGGCACGACATTCTTGTCCTTGATGAACGGATTTGCATCAATTTTCTTCTTGATGTTTTTCCACTCAAACTCTTCTTTCGGGATTGGGCCAATAATGCCCAAGTGATTACGAGTAGGCATCAAGAAGATAGGAATCGCGCCCATCATGGTGATGGAATGAATCACAGACTTATGACAATTACGGTCAACTAGGACCACGTCGCCAGGAGCAACCGTAGAGTGCCAAACAATCTTGTTTGATGTCGATGTGCCATTGGTAACGAAGAACAAATGATCGGCATTGAAGATGCGTGCCGCATTGCGCTCGCTCTGCAGCACTGGGCCCGTATGGTCCAGAAGTTGACCCAGCTCTTCCACGGCGTTACAGACGTCAGCGCGCAACATATTCTCACCAAAGAACTGATGGAACATTCGTCCTACCGGGCTCTTTAAGAAAGCAACACCACCAGAGTGACCTGGGCAATGCCAAGAATAAGACCCTTCAGAGGCATAGTTAGTTAACGCACGGAAAAATGGAGGAGCCAGAGAATCCAAATACACCTTGGCTTCACGAATAATATGACGTGCCACGAATTCTGGAGTGTCTTCATTCATATGAATGAAACCGTGCAACTCGCGCAAGATGTCATTGGGCATATGACGTGAGGTACGTGTCTCGCCATACAAGAAGATAGGGATATCTTCATTACGTTTACGCACTTCAGTAATAAAAGCACGCAAGTTATTTAAGGCTGGAAGATCATTATCTTCTGAGTCAGAGTCAAACTCCTCATCATCAATCGAGACGATGAATGACGATGCACGAGAAGCTTGCTGAGCAAACGAAGTCAGGTCACCATAGCTCGTTAAGCCAATAACCTCCATGCCTTCATTCTCAATCGCCTCGGCGAGGTCACGAATTCCCGAACCCGAAATATTTTCGGAGCGGAAGTCTTCATCAATAATGATGATTGGAAAACGAAATTTCATAAAAACTCCCCTGCTAATTTATCCGAGACATTCGGAACCCACTTCTCAAAGTTGGCCAAATCTATTATCCGGCCGCCATCTGGCGAAACCGTGACTATATCGACAAAAGTCGCATTTTGCTGCACATCTCTTGGTAAGTAAACATGGCGAGCATAGACTTGATTGGCCAGGCTCTCGTGATACCCCGTAAAGGTAATTAAAAGATGCCAATGACCATTCAATTCTGCTTTACCCAAGAAATCTTTTAGTGGACTTGCCTCATCCACGCTATGCATCGCCGTCCAGGTCAAGGAAAAGACTGGGCTCTCGGAGCGATGCAGCTGCAATTCAACAGATCGACGATAGCGCTCACCCTCGCTTGTCATGCTTTCTGCAATGAGCCATAAGCGTAACTGCGCCTCCACAATATGGGAGCTGCGATCATTGGCTACTCGGAACTTCAATGTTTTGATGCCGTCATGGTTGCCCACTACAGCTACTTTAGAAAAACGTATGCCTGCGGTAGGCCTAGTAAAGCGCGCAAAGGCCAGACCCGTAGTTAATGCGGAGTAAACAATTCCAAAGAACGCCTCAAACGTCACAATCGCATTTGGCCAACTACCAACCGGAGTCATTCGGCCATATCCAATGGTTGCCATCGTTTGCACACTAAAGAAAAAGACATCCAACAAAGAGCCTGGTCGGGCATTGGTAATGGCCCCGTCTCCACATGCGATATAAGCAAAAGCAAATATAAGATTTGTACCGAGATATACAAAAACGACTAGCAACATAAAGCTAGTCCAGGTGGTACCTAGCAGCCAATGGTAGAAATTATTCTCTGGACGCGCCATTTCTGAGCGCGAGAGTGTGGCGCGATATTCTTCTAGATTAATCCGCGATGGACGGCGATTAAATAGAAATTTACGCACTGCCGTTATGGCTTAGGTCTTAGGCAGGGTTACGCCCCGCTGACCTTGATACTTACCACCGCGATCTTTATATGATGTTCCACACACTTCATCACTCTCAAAGAAGAGTACTTGCGCACAACCTTCACCCGCATAAATCTTTGCAGGCAATGGTGTTGTGTTTGAAAACTCAAGAGTGACATAACCTTCCCACTCAGGCTCAAATGGCGTGACGTTCACAATAATGCCGCAGCGAGCATACGTACTCTTACCAACGCAGACAGTTAATACGCTACGTGGAATCTTGAAGTACTCTACTGTTCTTGCCAATGCAAAAGAGTTTGGTGGAATGATGCAAACATCACCCTTGAAGTCGACGAATGATTGCTCATCGAAATTCTTCGGATCAACGATGGTGCTATTGATATTTGTAAAGATTTTGAATTCGTCTGCGCAACGAATGTCATAGCCATAGCTTGAAGTGCCATAACTTACAATTTTGTTGCCGGCGGCATCTTGGCGAACTTGCCCAGGTTCGAATGGGCTGATCATGCCTTGCTCGCCCATGCGGCGGATCCAGTGGTCTGATTTAATAGTCATGACCGAATTGTAAAACCTTCGCCCTTACCTGCCGACGAATTTATTGGGGTTTTTGGCTAAAAACGACCCTCTCCGGGGCGTTATAGATCTCAAAGTGTTTGCCGGAGCAACGGGAGAGGATGGTGAGGTTAGTCTTGCGCGCCAGCTCCAGACCCATCAAGGTCACGCCAGAGCGGGTCAGAAGGAAAGGGATGCCCATCTGAGCCCCCTTGATCACCATCTCTGAGGTCAGGCGCCCAGTAGTAAAGAAAATCAAATCCTTGCCCGGTTTATTCACTAGCCACATCAAGCCAGAAATGGAATCGACCGCATTATGACGACCAACATCTTCAATAAAGTGCAGCAGTCGCACCCCATCCTGACCATCTCGCTCAAAGACCGCACAGGCATGGACCGAACCAGACTTCTTATAAATCGTGTCATGCATCCGAATGGAGTCAATCAAGGCAACTATTGCCTCTTGAGAGAGTAGCGGCCCCTCGGGAAGCTGAATTGCATCCATCTCCTCAATCAAGCCACCAAACATGGTTCCCTGACCGCAACCAGTGGTTACTACCCGTTTGCTGGTTAGAGCATCAATATCCACCGTACTACGGCGCGTCTTAACAGCAGCTGAATCGGTCTCCCAGTCCATTTGGATACTCTCGATATCGTCCGGAGACTCCACAAGACGCTGATTACGCAAATAGCCCAAGACCAACGCTTCTGGGGCGCTCCCCAAGGTCATGAGTGTTACGACTTCACGCTTATCTAAATAAATGGTTAAAGGGCGCTCCCCCGGAATATGGGTAGTTTTAAGGCGGCCTAGCTCATCCATGACCTCGACCTCATGCACCAAGGGCACTGAGGCAGAAGACATCTGAATGGTTGGTTTTACTGCCATAAAATACTCTCTAAGGTCGGGCTGAACTCAATTTTATCGGGGTTTAAGAACACTCCGCGGGGCTTTACTTTAACCGCAGACTAAAATCACTGCATTAGCCAGCATAATTGAGCGCTGCACCCTATTTAACCTTCTTACATTCTTATTTAAGTCCGCACTACATGAGCAGTTCTCAACGCCGCCTTCTTGTCACCTCCGCCTTACCGTATGCCAATGGTCAGATCCATATCGGCCATTTGGTGGAATACGTTCAGACTGATATTTGGGTTCGCTTTCAGAGAATGCGTGGTCATGAGGTTCACTATGTTGGCGCCGATGACACGCATGGCACCCCCATCATGTTGCGCGCTGAAAAAGAAGGCATCACCCCTAAAGAACTCATTGCGAATGTTTGGAAAGAACATAAACGCGACTTTGATAACTTCCTCATTTCGTTTGACAACTACTACACCACAGATAGTCCCGAGAATGAGAAGTTAGCGCAAAGTATTTATCTCAAGCTGCGTGATGCTGGCTTGATAGAAAAACGTGCAATTGAGCAAGCTTACGATCCTGTTAAAGAAATGTTCTTACCGGATCGCTTCATCAAAGGTGAGTGCCCTAAGTGCGGCGCTAAAGATCAGTATGGCGATAACTGTGAAAAGTGTGGTGCCACTTATGCGCCAACGGATTTAAAAAATCCTTTCTCAGTAGTGAGCGGTGCAACACCTATTAAAAAGATTTCGGATCACTATTTCTTTAAGTTGTCTGATCCGCGTTGTGAAGAGTTTTTACGCGACTGGACTCAAGTCAAAACTCCATTGCAGCCTGAAGCTCGCAATAAGATGAAAGAATGGGTTGGCCAGCCTGGCGAAAGCAAGCTGGGCGATTGGGACATCTCCCGCGATGCCCCATATTTCGGGTTCGAGATCCCTGACGCACCAGGCAAGTACTTCTATGTGTGGCTTGATGCCCCGATCGGATACTATGCCAGCTTCCTCAATTACTGCCAAGCTAAAGGCCTTAATTTTGATGAGTGGGTCAAGCCAGATACCACTACCGAGCAATACCACTTCATCGGCAAAGATATTCTGTATTTCCACACTTTATTCTGGCCTGCTACTTTGAAGTTTGCCGGCTATCGCACACCAACCAACGTATTTGCTCATGGCTTCTTAACCGTAGATGGCGAGAAGATGAGTAAGTCACGCGGCACTTTAATTTCTGCAAACAGCGTGATTGAGTGCGGCTTTAATCCTGAGTGGTTCCGCTATTACTTTGCGACTAAGCTTAATGACAGCATGGAAGATTTAGATTTAAATCTTCAAGACTTTGTTGCGCGCGTGAATAGTGACCTACTCGGCAAGTACATCAATATTGCTAGTCGTAGCGCAGGCTTCTTAGTGAAGCGATTTGGTGGCGTAGTTTCTGATGAAGCGATGAGTAATCCACTACTCAAAGAGATTGCCGCTGCTAGCGAAAAAATAGCTGAACTCTATGAGGGACGCGAATATGCAAAAGCACTGCGTACCGTGATGGAGTTAGCTGACAAGGTAAACGGCTTTGTAGATGAGAACAAGCCATGGGAAATCGCTAAAGATCCAGAACGTGAAGCAGATTTACAGCGGGTTTGCAGTATTACGTTAGAGGCATTCCGGATGATGAGTCTTTATCTGAAGCCAGTGATTCCTCATGTAGCAGCTGGAGTTGAAGAATTCTTCTCCTTGCCACCCCTTTCATGGTCAGACATTAATACCCCGCTCTCCAGCAAGAACCCTATTAAGCCCTATAAACACCTCATGACCCGGGTGGAAGCCCCTCAAATTGAGGCTTTGCTGGCTGCAAACTTGTAAAAATAGCCCTAAAAAGCACCTATAATGGCGGTTGTAGTCCCTAGATAACTTTTCGAATTAATTTCATAAGTTATTGAATTTATTGAGTATTTTAGGAAATGCCATGGCAAGATATCAATCTGAAATTACCCAGTTCTTAACTGAGCTCAAAACCGAGCATCCACAGCTCGAAGCTGAACAGCAGGCTGGTCGCGCCCTCCTTTGGGACAAAGAGCCATTGAGCGTTGAAGACCAGCGCCGCGCCAAAGCTGCAAAACTCAAGCAACGCGCCTACGTGTACTCGAATGACTAATCAAGGCAATGAGCCTAGCGCTCAGCCAATATCGGATTTACTCGATAGCACTCCATCGGTTACTGATGGAATGTCGGCTGCTTTCGCTAAACTGTATGGCGAACCACTTTTTAAGCTCCCTACTGATCTTTACATTCCACCAGATGCACTGGAAGTTTTTCTAGAAGCATTTGAAGGTCCATTAGATCTATTGCTGTACTTGATTCGCAAACAGAACTTCAACGTTCTCGATATTCCAATGGCACAGGTTACTCAACAGTACCTGAGCTATGTCGATCAAATCCGTCATCACAATCTTGAACTGGCTGCTGAGTATCTACTCATGGCTGCCATGTTGATTGAAATTAAATCCCGCATGCTCCTGCCAATGAAGAAGGCAGATAGCGAAGAAGAAGTAGAAGATCCACGCGCAGAATTAGTACGTCGTCTCTTAGAGTACGAGCGTATGAAGCTAGCAGCGCAAGAGCTTGATCAGATTCCACAGCAAGGGCGTGATTTCCAGGTAGCACACGGCTATGTGGATACCACCGTTGCAATTGCGTGGCCAGATGTCAATGTAGAAGACTTGCAAATGGCTTGGCGTGATGTTTTACACCGTGCCAAACTCACTCAGCATCACACGATTACCCGTGAAGAATTATCAGTACGTGACTTCATGACACGCATCTTGCGTCGCCTGCAAAGCACTAAATTTGTAGAGTTCAGCGAGCTATTTGAAGAAGCCATTAATTCTGGCAAAGGCATACCGGTTGTTATCGTGAACTTCATTGCGATGCTTGAGCTATCACGCGAAGCTTTAGTAGAAATTACCCAAGCTGAGCCCTATGCGCCGATTTATGTGCGTCTTGCCTACACACCCGTTGCATGAAAATCATTAGCGACATCCAAGAATTACGTGACCATTTAAGAGGTCAAAACCGCGCTTCATTTGTACCAACAATGGGTAACCTTCATGAAGGTCACCTCTCATTGATGCGCCTGGCAAGACAGCATGGTGACCCAGTTGTGGCCAGTATCTTTGTGAACCGCCTGCAGTTTGGTCCTAACGAAGATTTTGATAGCTACCCGCGCACCATGCAGGCGGATATTGATAAGCTGGAAAAAGAAGGTGTATACATCCTGTTTGCACCTACTGAGCGCGATCTTTATCCACAGCCACAAGAATATCGAGTTGATCCACCGCAGCAGTTGGGAGATATCCTCGAAGGTGAGTTCCGTCCAGGTTTCTTTAAAGGGGTTTGTACAGTTGTATTGAAGCTCTTTTCTTGTGTACAGCCTAAGGTGGCCGTGTTTGGTAAAAAAGATTATCAGCAGCTGATGATTATTCGCCAGATGGCTAAGCAGTTTGCCTTACCGGTTGACATCATTCCTGGTGAAACTATTCGTGCAGAAGATGGGCTTGCCCTCTCTTCACGTAATGGCTATCTCTCGGTTGAGGAACGTGCTGAAGCACCAGAGTTAATGAAGGCGCTCAAAGAAGTTCGGGAACGCGTCATCCAACTGAAGGATCGCAACAGCCAATCTATTTCCGAGATCGAAAAAGCTGCAGCTGCCAGTTTGGCTAAACGCGGTTGGCAACCAGACTACATCGCTATTCGTCAACAAAGTGATTTAGCCCCTGCAAGCAATGAGCAATTACAAGCTGGTGAGCCACTCGTCATTCTGACAGCAGCTAAGCTGGGTAAAACTCGACTGATTGATAACCTCGAAATCTAAGTCTGGGGTCAGTCAAAATATTGATCAAGCCCTCGTAAGAGTCTCAATAGCCTTGATGTTATCTGCAGAGTGGCCAAGCTCTCTTAACAAGATCTCGCGCTGACCAATTTCAAAATCTACAAACTCGAAACCGGGTGCTACAGCACAGCTCACTAAGCAAAACGAGTTTTGATGCATGGGTTTGGCAGCAAACCAAGTATTGGCTGAAATAGTGGCTTGCAAGCATTTCGAATCCAGCCCCAATTGAATGGTTTGCAGCTCTTTATTCTTATCAAAGAAATAGATACTGACATCGCAACCACTATGAAAGTACCAAGTCTCATCTGATTTAATCCGATGCCATGATGAGAAGTCGCCGCCTGATAGCAGATAATAAATACTGGTGTAGGCACTCTTTAGTCCTGCGCCTTCAGCACTAACCATAGTTGGCGAACGATACATTTCACGATAAAAGCCACCCTCAGGATGCGGGAGAAGACTGAGATCTTCTACTAGAGAATTCACTGTTTGCATATATTCCTATCGAGCCCTATATATTTTTGCAGCAGCATTTTGCTCGATGACTTTTTTCTTAAAGGCTGCAATCAATGCATTCTGATTCACACTTCTACGAGTTTTAAACCAGTAGAAAAATCCAAGAACCACAAACCATAATGGCAAGAAGTACAGCGCAATGCGTGTGTTCTCATTTAGGCCTAGAGCGTAGATGACAATTGCAAAAAATACAAATGCGACATAAATCATCGTTTTACCCAGAGGAGTCTTAAACTTCGACTCATCATGAACCTGGGGTAAACGCTTTCGATACGCAAGATAAGAAAGTAAAATCATTGACCAGATATAAATAAAGAGAATGGCTGTTACGCTGCCAACCAATTCAAATGCGCTCATCATGGACTGTGTGGTTGTCAGAATGAGAGATGCCGACAATACAAGACCTGTTCCAAAAAAGATGCCACCAGTTGGAATTTTATGAGAAGACAACTTTCCAAAGATGGATGGTGCATGATGATTCTTTGCTAGGCCATACACCATGCGTGATGTAGCGTATATGCCGCTATTGCTCGAAGACGTTGCCGAACTAATCACCACGCCGTTAATCAAGGATGCAGCACTCACCATACCCACCAGCGAAAACATTCCGACAAAAGGACTTTCGTTAGGAGAGATATCCACCCAAGGAGTCACCATCATTAAAACCATGACCGTGCCAATATAGAAAATCATGATGCGGAAAGGTATTTTATGAATTGCATCGGGCAGCATCCGCTCTGGATCCTTTGTTTCTGCCATCATGGTGCCAATGATTTCCATGCCAGCAAATGCGAAGATGGCAGTCTGAAGACCTCCCAGCAAGCCCGAGACCCCATTAGGAAACAGTCCTCCGTAGGACCATAGGTTACTAATGTGGGCGGTAACCCCACTCGGAGAAACAAAGCCGGTAATACATAAGTAAATCCCGAGAGCAATCAGACTAATGATGGCGACCACTTTGATAATGGCCAACCAAAACTCTAGCTCCCCAAATGCTTTAACACTGAGAATATTTAGAGTGAGTAATAAAAGCACAATGGAAAGAGCAGATATCCAAGGGGGTAAGTTGGGCCACCAGAAAGCAATATAGCCAGTAATCGCAATAATCTCAGCAATCGCAGCTACGATCCAGGCAAACCAATACGTCCAGCCCATAAAAAATCCTGCTGACGGCCCCAGTAAGTCTTCTGAAAAATCAACAAAGGATTTGTAATTGAGGTTAGATAGGAGCAGCTCTCCCATAGCTCGCATCACAAAATATAAGATGCAGCCAATGACGGCATAAATCAAAATGATGCTGGGGCCAGCAATCGATATGGTCTTTCCAGAGCCCATGAATAAACCGGTGCCAATACAGCCGCCGATGGCGATCATTTCGATTTGTCGCTGACCTAAGCCGCGCTGTAATTTATGATTACTTTCCATACAAATCCAAGTTCTGGTGAAAACTAATTTAGCTGTCTTTAGCTATATTTAGCTGAGTTCAATTAATCGGTATTAGCACCCGTCGCTCAATTCTTCTAGCCACTAAGACAATGACGGAAACTAAGAGTAAATATACTAAAGCGGTGAGTAAGTAGGCTTTAAAGAACTGAAAATTAGTAGAAGCCAGCTCTTGCATACGGGCAAAGAACTCGGTGTACTGAATCAAAAACGTAATCGAGCTGTCTTTAAGGTTGCCTATTACTTGGTTGGTTAGTGCTGGCACTGAAGTACGCAATACTTGCGGCAGAGTAATTAAACGAAATACCTGTGACGGCTTAAAGCCTTGTGCTCTAGCAGCCTCCAACTGGGTCTTATCCAGGCCATTAAACGCCGTCTTTAGATATGCAGCATTGTAAGCAGCCACATTTAAGGTAAACCCGATCACTGCCACTGTAAATGGATTGAGTCTAACCCCCCATTGTGGAAGGCCGTAATACATTAAGAACAAGAGCACGATCAAAGGCATGCCAATAAAAAAGGAAATGTAGCCATTGACGGCATTGCGTATGAAGGCGTTCTTACTGAGCGTCAGATAAAAGACAACAACACCCAATAAAAATCCTGTAATGGTAATTACAACTGCTAATTGGAGAGTATTGGAAAGTCCAGCCAATATAAGCGGCATCTGCTCAAGAAGGTCGCACTCAAAACCGCTCCAAGATCCCGCCATGACTACTCTCTCTTACCAAAAAAAGCTTGCAGCTCTGGATCAGAGTGATTGTTGGCAAGAACATCAATGCGCTCGTCTGCACGAATGACGCCCTTATCCAAAAATAGCACCCGATCTGAAATAGCGCTCGCTAAACCCAAGTCATGAGTTACACAAATCATGGTGATTCCATTGTGGTGCAGGCGATTTATGAGATCTCCCACATCACGAGACATGATGGGATCCAGTGCTGAGGTTGGCTCATCAAGCAGCAACACGGCTGGGTCCATTGCTAAAGCTCGTGCAATAGCAACGCGCTGCTTCTGTCCGCCAGATAATTGAGATGGGTACTTGCTTTGATGGGATGTCATCTCAAATCGAGACAACTCATGTAAAGCCTTTTCATTGGCCTCTTTAAGCCCCATACCCTCTAATTTACGTAATGCTAATGTGACGTTTTCTAAGACAGTGAGATGGCTATACAAAGCAAATTGCTGAAACACAAATCCAATTTGTTTGCGCAATTGCCTTACATCTACATTGGGTCCCAGGATCTCATTGCCCTTGAACTGAATTGATCCGGAGGTAGGCTCTACTAAGCGATTCAAACATCTCAAGAGAGTAGATTTACCGCTACCAGAAGAGCCCATTAGGACTTTCACTTCACCTTGCTGCAAGTCCAGGTTAATCCCGGAGAGAACTAACTGACCCTCAAATTTCTTGGTGAGGCCTCGGATGGTGATTACCGTCATACTGCAGCTTCTTTCATTTCTGGAATCTCATAATGCTTTTGAATGACTTGAACACCCAATAACAAGATCCGATAAATAACAAAATAAAGGACTCCAACCATGAGATAAACATCAATTCCCTTTAAGGTATTGGCTGTCAATGTCATGGCTTCCTTGGTGATCTCTGGAATACCAACGGTATAGGCAAATGGAGAGTATTTCAGGACAGAGGTAAATTCATTTACCATGCCGGGAATGGAAAAGCGGAGCATCTGTGGAATTTCAATATAACGAAGCACCTGGATGCGACTCATGCCCATTGCCTGTGCGGCAACTATCTCGGCTGGATCAATAGAATTAAATGCTCCACGAAAGACCTCTGTGAGATAAGCGCCAGCTACTAAACCTAGGCTAAGGGCCATGGCCATTAAAGGCGGAGGTTTAATACCAATTCCGGGAAGGCCAAAGTACACCATGAATAGGAGAACGAGTACTGGAACACCCCTAAAGATATAGGTATAGATATCAATGAGAAATGAAACGCTTCTGATGGAGAGTCGATGCAGACTAGAAAGCAGTAGACCAACCACAAGGCCGGTCATACTGCAAACTAGTGTCACGATAACAGTGTAGACAACACCCTTACAGAGCTCCAGCAGAATATCTAAAAGACTCATGACAACCTTTTGCTAACGGATTACTTCATCCACTTATCTAAGATCGCTTGAATTTTTTCTGGTCCTAGTTCTGTCAGGTACTTATCAAAGTCATCACGCAACTTGGATCCCTTGGAAAAAGCAAATCCTAACTTATCGTAACCCTTGAATACATAAGCACTTTCCAATGGTAACTTCAGCTTGTTTTCATAATTCAAGAGCACAGGCTCTTCAATAAATGCCAAATCAATATTGCCATTCTGCAGATCTGTTACCACCTCAGCATATGAGGGATAAAGCTTTACCTTGCTTATAGAGTAGTAGCCCTTAGGCTCCAGCTCATTTCTGATCAAGTCATCGTAGGCCATGCCACGTGGGTAGCCAATCGAATACTTCTTAAGTTGATTTAAATCTGTGATCTTGATGTTTTTACTTTTAAGGCTTACTAGATGCCAAGAGTTGTCGTAATAAGGCTGAGAAAAATCCATCGCCTCTTTGCGCTTATCCGTAATTGAGATGCCAGAGAAGGCAACATCAGCTTGACCACTTGAAACGGCGCCAAGCATTCCCTGCCAATCATAAGGGGTTACCTTTAAAGTACAGCCACGAGACTTGCAATAGCCTTGGAAAATATCCATATCTACGCCAACAATCTGGCCATTCTGATCAAACAGCATGGGCGGCGATGCAGGCGATACGGCTACCTTAATTTCGCTTGAATTGGTTCCTTTAGAACAGGCAACCATTCCTAAACTTAGGGCACAAATAAGTAATAGCAAAAATCGGTGTTTCATAGACAAAATCCTTGTAGTAAAAATCAGGTGGCGTCTTCTAAATTAAACAAGCTAATGCAAGTCAATTTGACTTAAAAGCATTCCATCAAAAGATAGCAGTGGAATGGCTATTTGTAAATGATGATTCTATGGCAAGAGCTGGTGAGCATCACGATTGATAACCTAATTGGGTTATTTGCCAAGCGATCTAAAGAGCGAAAAACTGCCCTACCTCTAGATTCAACTCTTTAGCAAGCTCAGCACCAGTCACTTTACCCGCAGCGCCTTTAGCCTTAAGGACTTCAATCTGTCCGCCATGGCAGGTGACGAAGAATGAATCAAGCGTAATCTGCGTTACTTCTCCAGGCTTGCCTTTGACGGTGCCAAAGGTTGCAGCAACGTGCTTATGGCAATCGTAGATCTGTACTTTTTGTTCGCCAAACTTAGTCCATGCACCAGGCGCAGGATTGCATGCACGAATCAGGTTATAGATTTGACTGATATGTGTTGCCCAATGAATCTGCGCAGCGTTGGCATCAAACCAGCCTTCATAGTTCGCTTGTGATTCATCTTGAACAACCTCTTGATGCTTACCTGCAACTACAAGATCAGCAGTCTCTAGGAGGGCTTGTACACCGATCGGGAATAAATGATCAAAGTAGATCTTGCCTAAGGTGTCATTAGGTCCAATGGCTACTTCCTTTTGCAAAATCACTTCGCCCTCATCCAAACCATCGGATGGGCGGAAGATGGTTAAACCTGTTCTCTCTTCACCTAATGCGATTGCCCAATTGATAGCGCTCGGACCGCGATACTTAGGCAGCAAGGATGGATGATATTGAATGGTGCCGTGCTTCGGAATCTTACAAAGCTCTTGCGGTACAAACTGAAGCACATAAGCCATTACACAGATGTCTGCATTGGCATCAATCATGGCTTGAGCAGCTTCAGGACCCTTTAAGGATGTGAACTGCAGGGGGGTTAAACCCCTTGCTAACGACGCCTCTTTCAAGACTTCGGATTTGCTTGATTTAGGATTGTCGGGTGGGCAGAAAACGGCAACCACTTCGTCGCCGCGATCTAAAAAGGCTTCTAGCGCCGCCTTACCAAAATCCGCACTCCCAATTAAAGCAACCCGCATCTTAGATCACCTTCTCGTGACGTAATGCGATCAATTCATCAGTTGAGTAACCTAACTCA
Source organism: Polynucleobacter sp. Fuers-14 (assembly GCF_018882045.1). Lineage (NCBI taxonomy): Bacteria > Pseudomonadati > Pseudomonadota > Betaproteobacteria > Burkholderiales > Burkholderiaceae > Polynucleobacter > Polynucleobacter sp. Fuers-14. The sequence continues at coordinate 209,275 of NZ_JACVPG010000021.1, forward strand.
CTAAGAATCTCATCAGTATGCTCACCAAGCAAAGGTGAACGAGTCACATCGGTTGGGCTATCAGACATCTTGATTGGGTTACCAACAGTAAGGTACTTGCCACGAATTGGATGATCAACCTCAACAACTGTCCCAGTCGCGCGCAATGCAGGCTCTTCAGCAATTTCTTTCATGGACAGAATTGGACCGCATGGAATGTCATATTTATTCAATACGTCCATGACTTCAAACTTCGTCATGGTCATAGTCCACTTTTCGATCTCACCGAAGATTTCCATAAGGTGTGGCAAGCGTGCCATTGGCGATGCGAAACGCACATCGGTAATCCAATCTTCACGGCCGATTACTTTGCAAATTGCCTCCCAAACTGGCGCTTGTACGATCACATACATGTAAGCATTTGGATCAGTTTCCCAGCCCTTACACTTCACAATCCAACCAGGCTGACCACCGCCAGAAGCATTACCAGCACGGGGTACAGCGTCACCGAACTCACCGTTCGGGAATTGTGGGTACTCTTGCATCAGACCAACGCGCTCTAAACGCTGTTGATCGCGCAACTTCACGCGGCACAGGTTCAACACTGCATCTTGCATTGCTGCCAATACTTTCTGACCACGGCCAGAGTGCGTACGTTGGTATAGAGCTGTAACAATACCAAGTGCTAAATGCAAACCGGTTCCGCTGTCACCAATTTGTGCACCAGTCACCATTGGAGGGCCGTCATCAAAACCAGTAGTAGATGCAGAACCACCAGCGCACTGCGCTACGTTCTCATACACCTTGCAATCTTCATATGGACCAGGACCAAAGCCTTTGACAGAAGCCATGATCATCATTGGATTGAGTTCTTGAATGCGCTCCCAAGAAAATCCCATGCGATCAAGTGCGCCGGGTGCGAAGTTCTCAACCAATACGTCGCACTCTTTAATGAGGCGCTCTAGAATTTCTTTACCCTTTTGGGTTTTGGTATTCACGGTAATGGAACGCTTGTTATGGTTCAACATCGTGAAATACAAACTATCCGCATCGGGGATGTCGCGCAATTGGCCACGCGTTGCATCGCCTTCACCGGATTTTTCTACTTTGATAACATCTGCACCAAACCAAGCCAGCAACTGAGTGCAGGTCGGACCTGATTGAACGTGCGTAAAGTCGAGAATTTTGACCCCTTCTAGTGCTTTTGCCATGATTTAAGTCCCAATAAGAATGAAATTTTGAATTAAGGCGATTTTACCAGTGGGATATAGGGGAAATTGAGGCGTGCCCGCTTTTTGGGCATATATTCCGTCTAAACCTACATTTACTCTTGTTAGGGTCTATATGCGACTAAGCCTGGGGATTTTCAAGCTCAGAAAGTCGCTTTTTAAGGGCCCTTTCTTCGGCAAAACGCTCGCTTTCATCCCGAATAATGGCAGCCACCCCGCTAGCCTTCCCCGAGGCGTCAAACAGCATGCCTACAGTGAATGCAATCGATATAGTGCTGCCATCCTTGTGCTTGGCTGGCACTTTCAATAAGGATGCGCCATAACGGGTCGTGCCCGTCTCCATTGAATGGTTGTATCCCTCATTGTGTTTCTGGCGCTGACGCTCAGGAACAATGAGATCTAAAGTATTTCCAAGGGCTTCTTGCTCTGAGTATCCAAAGATACGTGTGGCCGCAGGATTCCACAGCACGATCTTTTCATGGGCATCAGCAACCACAATCGCATCGCCTACGCACTCCACTAACTGGTGTAAATCAATATTGGTGTTCATGTGATCAGTCTATAGAGTTTTTAAGAAATAAAAAAGGCGCTCACTAGGAGCGCCTTCAAATTAATGCCAATGTTACTTGTTATTAAACTGCTTTAGCTGTGTGCAACTTAGCGATGTCATCAGCGCTATAGCCAAGGTCAGCCAATACTTCGTCAGTGTGCTCACCCAATACCGGTGATGGACCAACTTCGATTTCCAAATCAGAGAACTTGATTGGGCTACCGATAGTCAAATACTTACCACGTACTTTGTGATCCACTTCAACGATAGAACCACTCTTACGCAAGTCAGGTGAGTTAGCCAATTCTTTCATGGAGAGAACTGGGGCACATGGAATATCAAACTTGCGGAGAATGTCTACAGCTTCGTATTTAGTCTTGTCTTTGAGCCAGTCTTCAATAGTTGCGAAGATGTCAAAAATCTTGTCTTGACGCGCTTCAGCAGTCATGTACGCTGGATCAGTTGCCCACTCTGGCTTACCAATCGCACGAGTAATTGGCTCCCAAGCGTGACCTTGAATAGTGAAATAGATGTATGCGTTTGGATCTGTTTCCCAACCCTTACACTTCAACACCCAACCTGGCTGACCGCCACCACCAGCGTTACCGCCACGTGGAACTACGTCAGTGAATGAACCGTGTGGGTACTGTGGGTACTCTTCCAAGTAACCAATTTTGTCCAAACGTTGTTGGTCGCGCAACTTCACGCGGCACAAGTTCAATACAGCATCTTGCATTGAGCAAGAAACTTTTTGACCTTTGCCAGTTTTTTGACGTTGCATCAAAGCTGTCAAGATACCGATTGCCAAGTGCATACCAGTATTTGAGTCGCCTAAAGCAGCAGCAGAAACTGTAGGAGGACCATCCCAGAAACCAGTTGTGGAAGCAGCACCACCAGCGCACTGAGCAACGTTCTCATACACTTTTAAGTCTTCGTATGAGTGGCCATCGCTAAAACCTTTTACAGAAGCCATGATCATTTTTGGGTTCAATTCTTGGATACGCTTCCAAGAGAATCCCATACGATCCAAAGCGCCTGGGCCAAAGTTCTCAACCATGACGTCAGAAGTTTTGATCATCTTCTCTAAAACTTCTTTACCTTCTTGAGTCTTAGTATCCAAAGTCAAAGAACGCTTGTTACCGTTCAACATTGTGAAGTACAAAGCATCTGCACCTGGAATGTCGCGCAATTGGCTACGAGTTACGTCGCCAGAACCTGGACGCTCAACCTTGATTACGTCAGCGCCGTACCAAGCCAACAACTGAGTACATGCAGGACCTGCTTGTACGTGTGTGAAGTCAATAATGCGAATACCGTCTAATGGTTTAGTCATGTGTGTTTCTCCTTAAGTCTTTCTTGTTTACTTCAAATTTAGCTCAAAAATATTAACTTTTTATTACCGTTTTTAATATCTTATTTCTTAGCAGCTGCTGTGGATGGGTTTAAGTTCGTTAAACGTCCACTCTCAGTACCTGCAGTTTCATCAATAACAGCATTGATGAGGGCTGGTTTACCGGCAGCAATCGCTTCTGTTAACGCTGCTTCTAATTCTGCTGGGGTAGTTACGTAGTAACCAACACCACCAAATGCTTCAATCATTTTGTCGTAACGAGCATCTTTAACGAACACAGTTGGTGCAACATCAGCGCCGCCTGTTGGGTTAACGTCAGTACCGCGGTATACGCCGTTGTTGTTGAATACAACAGTCGTGATTGGCAAGTTGTAACGGCAAACTGTTTCCAATTCCATACCGCTAAAGCCAAATGCGCTATCGCCTTCAACTGCAACTGTTGGCAAGCCGCTAGTAACGGCCGCGCCAATTGCATAACCCATACCGATACCCATAATGCCCCAAGTACCAGAGTCAAAACGCTTACGTGGCTTGTACATATCAACGATTGCACGGCAATAGTCGAGTGTATTTGCACCTTCGTTTACCAAGTTCACATCTGGGTTCTTCTTGATCACATCACGAATCACACGTAATGCGCCATGGAAGTTCATTGGATTTGCTTCTTTAGCCAATGTCTCTGCCATCTTGGCTAAGTTCTTATCCTTCTTCTCAGTGATCGCAGCAATCCACTCAGCACTTGGCTTAGGAACAGCAGAGATGCCCTTCAAGAGTTCACCAACGCATGAACCGATATCACCAATCAATGGAGCAGCAATTTGAACGTTGCTATCCACTTCGTTTGCTTGAATATCAATTTGGATAAATTTCTTAGGCTCTTTGCCCCAAGTTTTACCTTTACCGTGTGCCAGCAACCAGTTCAAACGTGCACCAACCAATAACACTGCATCAGCTTCAGCCAATACAAATGAACGCGCTGCAGAAGCAGATTGTGGGTGATTGTCTGGCAACAAACCTTTAGCCATCGACATCGGCAAGTAAGGGATACCTGATTTTTCAACTAAGTCACGAATCTCTTTATCGGCTTGAGCATAAGCAGCGCCCTTACCCAAGAGAATCAATGGACGCTTAGCGCCCTTCAACACATCTAATGCACGAGCAACTGCATCAGCTGCTGGGATTTGACGTGGAACTGGATCGATTACTTTGAAAATGGATTTCTTAGCCTCATCAGCAGGCATGGTTTGAGCAAGCAACTGAGCTGGCAAGTCTAAATACACGCCACCTGGACGACCAGAAACGGCAGCGCGGATTGCGCGAGCAAAACCGATACCGATATCTTCAATATGATTAATACGATATGCAGCTTTGCAGTATGGCTTAGCAGCATTGAGCTGATCCATCTCTTCGTAGTCACCCTGTTGCAAGTCAACGATTTCACGCTCGCTTGAACCAGAGATCAAAATCATTGGGAAGCAGTTCACAGTGGCGTTAGCTAAAGCTGTCAAACCGTTCAAGAAACCAGGAGCAGAAACAGTCATACAGATACCCGGCTTTTGCGTCATGTAACCAGCAATAGCGGCAGCATTACCTGCGTGTTGTTCGTGACGGAAGCCGATAAAACGCAAACCTTCTGCTTGCGCTAAACGGCATAAGTCAGTAATTGGAATACCAACGAGGCCGAAAATAGTATCGAGGTCGTTTGCTTTCAGGGCGTCAATAACGAGGTGAAAGCCATCGGTTAATTGTGTGTTTTGATTATCTGTTGTCATAGAAATTGATATAGAAATTGCGGGTTTGCTCTTGTAGAGCCAATGCAATTTAGCTTTCGCTAACGTCTCCAATGTAGTTATAAATCGCATAACGGGTTTTGTGTCCCGCTTAGGCTGAGATGAATATTAGGCTTGGGGGAGAGGTTCATCATTGACTTCGGTCAATTTCCCCCCTAAATCCTGTAATTACGGGCGGTTTTGCCCCTTAAACAAAGAGCTCTTTATGCTTCGTTTTAAGGCGACTTAGGGTCTCAGGAGAGAGATTGAGATAGGCTGCCAGCTCCTTCTTTGGTAGAAGCTCGAACAAATCCTCATATTTACGCAAGAAACGCTCTACCCGGCCTGGGGCATCGAGCATATGCAAGGTAATGGTGTGGGCCATGATTTCACTCATCAGGCGCATTACCTCGAACTCAAAGCTCTCTTTGAGAGGTTTGTGCTCCTCAAGAAATTCAGCCCACTTCTTCATGGGCATCCGGGCCACACGCGCCTTAGTGACACACGCAATACTGTAGGGGGCAGCGGTTTTTAAGCGCCATGCGGCATAGCTCGTTTCAATATCTTTTTCGATGGCAAAACGCAAAATCATCTCTTTGGCATCAGCGCTTGAAACAATCCGCTTCAGAATGCCATCCAAAACGAAGTACTGCTCCATCTGGTGATCACCTTGATGCAGCAAAATTTCTGATTTTTTGAGGTCCGCAATTTCTAAATGGCGCTCTAAATCAGCCATTGCTGAGGGATCCAAGCTTTTTAAGACCGAGTTTTGACTCAACTGTAAGCGAATCAAGTTTTTTTCGGGATGCTTATCTAATACGGTCATGAATCCTTGCTCCAAGACCCTCTATTGTAGGCTTTTTTACCTCCCAAAGCCTTGAACCCCCTCTTGGCGCACTTCAAATCCGCTAGAATGATGAGGTCGTGGTGCTTTATTGCAGTGCAATAAAGTTAAACGGGAAACACTAAATGTGTGCTGCCCCCGCAACGGTAGGTAAATGCGCCCTTTTTGCTTTATTTGGGGCGTCAGGAATCTGACAAAGCCACTGTGCGCGTCAATAGCATGGGAAGGCCAGATTCTGATATTTACTAGCCCGGATACCGGCCAAGACAGGTGGAATTTTGCGGACGGGGATCTTCGCGCGCCAAGAAAGCGCTAAGTCTCTCGATACTGCGCCCAATTGACGCCTGAACTCCTGCACGGGAAATTCTGTTCGACCCAGCTAACGGGGAAGTTAGCTAGGCAATCGATAACAGAAAGTGAATCATGAAGCAGCAGTTCAACAACAAAAAAGCGGCACTTCTTTTGGGTGCCCTCATCAGCATTAATGCCTTCGCACAAAACAACTCACCAATAGTTTTAGCAAGCGCTGCTAGCCCACTTAACCCCATCATCGTCACCGCAACGCGTACGCCAACCAAAGCGAGCGATGTATTGGCCGATAACGTTTACATTGGCCCTGAAGAAATTGAGCAAGCCGGACAGACGAGCTTAGTTGAGTTACTGCAACGCCAAAAGGGCGTGACCATTTCTAGTTACGGAACGGGCGGATCTAATGCCAGCGTTTTCTTGAGAGGCACTACCAATAACCAGACTCTGGTATTAATCGATGGCGTGCGTATTGATGATGCAATTAATGGCGGCACCAACTGGTCAGTTATCCCGCTGACCATCATTGATCATATTGAAATTGTATTTGGCCCTCAAAGTAGTCTTTATGGCTCTGATGCCATCGGTGGCGCAGTGCAAATCTTTACCAAAAAAAGCGATGGCCCTGCTAAGGTGGGCGCCTCTTTTGGATACGGCAGTTACGGCACGAGCATCAGTGAAGCCAGCATTAATGGCTCTACGCAAGGCGATCAAAAAATTCGCTACTCGCTTGCCGCAAGCCAAACGCTCTCCATGGGTTTCAACACTATCGCACCGAACAATAAGGATGGGCTTAGCGCATCAGGCAGAACGGGCTACGTTCAAGACAGTATTACTGGCAGACTATCCCAGGAGTGGAGTAAGGGACAAGAGTTTGGATTACAGTTTTTAAATAGTCGTCTAAATAACCAACTACCTGGGTTTGACCCACAAGAGTTTTTATATCAACAAACTCAAAATCAAGTTTCTCAATTGGGAACCTATTCCCTCTACTCTAAAAATCAAGTGATGGAAAACTGGCGCAGCCTCCTGCAAGCATCCGCACAAACAGGAACCGCACTAAACCATGCTCCTGGCACGCCAGATAACCCAGCATACGACAGCACCCTGAATCAAAGACAAAATACCTACACCTGGCAAAATGATTTCGCTATTGGCACTGATGTTTTGCAAGTATTAGCGGAAAGAAAAACCCAAAAAGTTTCCAGCAATCAACTGGACTACAACAACGGTGACTTCAACAACTTGACAGCGCCCTATCCTTTTTTAGGCTTTAGTCAAACTCGTAATACCAATTCAGGTGCTATTGCTTATCAACTAAAAAGAGAGGCGCACTTAGCTAACTTCTCGCTCCGCAATGACAGCATTACAGGTTATGGACCACAAACTACCGGTGCCGCGGCTTATGGTTATTTCTTCACCAAAGAATGGCGTGCGAACATCAACTACGGAACTGGATTTAGAGCACCAACCTTTAATGACCTCTACTACCCAGGATACGGAAATACAGCCATCCTTCCTGAGAAAAGTAAAAACACTGAAGCAGGACTGCATTATGAAAAACCAGGTCTTGATGGGCATGTTGTGGTCTTTAGTAATTCCATCTCAAATTTAATTCAAGTTAGCAATTCAGATACTTGCCCAGTGGGAACAGGTATTTTTGGCTGTGCATCCAACGTGGCCAGCGCCAAAATTACTGGCAGCACTTTGAGTGGCGCCGTACAAATGTCTTCACTCAGCTTAAAAGGCTCCTTCACACAACAAAACCCGGTAAACGAGAGCACTAATAGCACTTTGATAAAACAGGCTAAGCAATACTGCAATGTGGCGGGCGAGTATCTTTATCTCAAATTAACTACCGGAATTGGGGCTACTTTTTCCGGAAGAAGGGACGATTTTCAGGGTGCAAACACTGGCATGGGCGGCTACACCATCTTCAATCTCTATGCTAATTACGATTTAGAGAAAGACCTGAGCGTCTTTGCCCGCTGGAATAATGCTTTAAATAAGACCTACCAACTTAGTTATGGCTACAACACCCCGGGCTCAAACGTATTTGTAGGGCTGCGTTACGCTATGAAATAAGCTCTTTTTTCAGACTACAATGCCAGTATGAGCGAGACCTCCCCTCTTTCCACTGGCGACCTAGCCTTAGGTATGGATGCGCTATGCGCATCCATCAATCGAGTGGCTGGAAAAATTCAGGTTATTGCTGAAGCCGTTCAAAACTTAAACCAAAATCGAGCGCAACTCGAAAACAAGATTGAAGATGCGCAAAAGCGTATTCAACATATCCTAAGTCGCCTGCCAGAACAAAGCGACGGTCGCCAACTCAACCTACTAGGCGAAGCTATCCCACCAAATAACCCCGAGGATGACAATGAGCCAACAACGCATTGAGGTAAGTCTTGCCGGCCAGAAAATTACTCTGGCAACCAGTGCTGAGCATGAGCCATTACTCCGTGCAGCGTGTGTCTTGGTAGATGAACAAATTCAACTAGCTATTAATGGTGGTAACCGCAGCATTGAAAGAGCGAGCATGATGGCCGCACTCAAAATTGCCGGCGATCTTATTACCCTACAAAAAAATCCATCGCAGCAAAGCAGCTCTTCCAATGTCAGCACAGATGAAGTCACTCGCCTTCAGGGTGAGATTCGTGCACTTGAAGACCAAGTAGATGCTTTGATGCAAACCCTTTCCCTGCCTGGTTCGCCAAGGCCAATAGTTCCTTGAACCGATGCGCAAGCATCCGGAACGATCTTTACCTTGTGGGCGTGAGCGTTTTGCAAGTTCACAGTGCCAACTTAGACTTGGTTACTCCCTGAGCCTCTTAATGCACCCGAAACAGAGTAGCCGTTCCACCTTGAACCTTAGGGTTCAGGATGACGGCCTAGCGGCTAAGGCGGGGAATTCATGTTACTAAGCGACATCTTGATGTTGATGTTATGTGGCGCCATCTCTGGCTATCTGGCTGGACTACTGGGTATTGGTGGCGGCATGATTCTGGTCCCCTTCATGATCTTGGTTTTTAATCATCTCGGATTTAGCCAAGAAGTGATTGTGCACATGGCAATTGCAACAGGCATGGCGACCATTCTATTTACCACCACCTCTGCAATTTGGGCGCATCACAAACATAGCTCGATTGATTGGAAACTAGTTGCCTATTTAAGCCCCGGAATGATTTTTGGTGGATTGATTGGTGGCAGTGAATTATTTGAGGCACTCAAGACCTCATGGCTATCACTCTTCTTTGCCGTCTTTATTGTTTACACCTCAATCCAAATGCTCCTCAATAAGAAGCCTAAGGCAGGTAGAGACTTGCCCGGGACACTTGGATTATTTTCGTTTGGCGCCTTTGCTGGAGCCCTTGCAAGCTTAGTTGGCGCAGGTGGGGCATTTATTACTGTGCCATTTATGCTTTGGTGCAACGTCAAGCCGCATACAGCAATGGCTACTTCATCTGGCTTGGGCTTTCCAATTGCTGCAGCGGCCACTATTGGTTATATGTATGGGAGCTGGGGCAACCCCGATCTTCCAGCAGGCTCTTTGGGCTTTGTATATTTACCAGCGGTTGCGTGCATCGTGACGGTCAGTATTTTTACTGCACCTTTAGGTGCAAAGATGGCCAGAAAACTCGATATTGCTCAACTCAAACGAGTTTTTGGCATCATGCTTTTTTTCCTTGCAGCCTTCATGTTTAATGAAAGCCGCAAGGCATTCGGCTTCTAATTACGCTGTGTACTGCTGACGCAAAATATTCTTTTGCACCTTACCCATAGCGTTACGAGGTAAATCAGCAACAATCTCTACGCGCTTTGGAATCTTAAAGTTTGCAATTTGTGTTTTCAAAGTAGCAATCATGGCTTCTGCATTGAGTTTTACTCCGGCCTTAGGCACCACTACTGCCATCACTGCCTCACCAAAATCAGGGTGTGGAATACCAATCACAGCACTTTCATCAACGCCAGTCATGTCATCAATAAAACTTTCGATCTCTTTCGGGTAAACGTTGTAGCCACCAGAAATAATCAAATCCTTGCTGCGACCAACAATGCACAAGTAATCATTTGGAGCTTTACCGCCATTGGCATCGCCACCCCAACGACCGACGTCGCCAGTTTTAAACCAGCCGTCTTTGGTAAATTCTTCGGCAGTCTTCTCAGGCATACGCCAGTAGCCTGCAAATATGTTCGGGCCCTTCACTTGAATACTGCCAATCTCGTTTACTTTGCATGGCTTGTTATCTTCATCCACTACACGCACCTTAACGCCAGGCAATGGTAGGCCAACTGAACCACCTACGCGCTTGCCTTTGTAAGGATTAGAAACCAACATCACCGTCTCACTCATGCCATAACGCTCAAGAATCGGCTGGCCAATCACTTCTTTGAAGGTATTAAATGTTTCTGTCAGCAAAGGAGCTGAGCCGGAAACAAATAGACGCATATTGCTTGCTACTTTTTTAGTAAATCCTTTGTCAGCCAATAGGCGTACATAGAATGTAGGCACACCCATCATCACTGTGGACTGTGGCATGTGCTTAATCAATTGCGCCGTATCTAAACGTGGCAACCAAATCATTTTGCTGCCATTAATCAATGCGCCATGCGCCGCCACAAACAATCCATGAACGTGGAAGATAGGTAAAGCATGTAGCAATACGTCGCCTTTTTTCCAGCCCCAGAACTTTTGCAGCACTTGTGCATTGCTGCCAAGGTTCTTATGAGTCAGCATTGCGCCCTTGCTGCGTCCTGTCGTACCAGAGGTGTACAGAATCGCTGCAAGATCATTATCCTTCGCTGGAACGGTCTTGAATTTGTCGCTCAGGTTTCCTGCACGCTCTAATAAAGTACCCGTACGATTCTCGTCCAGCGTGAATACATGCTTAGTGCCAGCCTTGGAAGCTACCTTAGAAACCCAAGAGAGATTCTTGCTGCTGCACACAACCACTGCTGGCTCAGCATTCTCTAGGAAGTACTGGATTTCAGCTGACTGATAAGCGGTATTCAGCGGCAAATACACATAGCCCGCACGAATCGTTGCTAGATAAAGAAAAAGTGCTTCAGGAGACTTCTCAACCTGCACTGCAACCCTAGCTCCTTTTGGAAGCTTCAAGCTAGCAAGTAAATTAGCCAGCTTGGCGGTTGCTGACTCAAGGTCACCCCAAGAGTAATAAAGACCGTCGTGTGTCTCGAGAGCGCACGCTTTTTTATCCTTTGGAAAACCTTTTTCCAATACTGAATACAAATTCATGAAAATATTCCTTGATTTCTTAAACTAGAGGCGCACCCATTACCCAATTAGATAATCCAGTGGCGATTTCTGGGAATGCGCAAAGCAATACAACAGAAAAAAGCATGATGAATACAAATGGCATCACGCCGTAGATGATTTCACGCAAGGTGATATCAGGGGCAATATTCTTAATAACGAAAATATTCAAGCCAACTGGTGGATGAATTAAGCCCGTTTCCATCACAATAGTCATCACCACGCCAAACCAGATTAAATCAAAGCCAGCGGCACGCAGAGGTGGCAAGAAAATTGGCGAAGTCATCAAAATAATCGAGACAGGTGGCAAGAAGAATCCTAGGACGATCACCATTAGTAGAATGGCTCCCAATAGCACCCATCTGGAAGTATTTAGATCAACAATTGCCTGTGCAGCAGACTGACTTAAATGCAAGTAACTCATCACATTTGCAAATAAGAGGGACATGCCAATGATGAACATCAACATCGCGGATTCGCGGATCGTGACATCTAATAATGGGTACAGGTCCTTGAAACGCCACATCTTATAAATCACTGCAATTAATAGAAATGCAAAGACTGCGCCCAAGCCCGCTGTTTCAGCAGGCGTTGCATATCCTCCGTACAAGGCAACCATTACACCGATCAATAAAACTAAGAAAGGCAGCACTCTAGGCAATGAGCTCATTTTTTGCTGAATGGTGTAGGTTTGACGCTCCAATATGGGCGTAGAAACCTTAGTCACGGCATAAGCTTCGTAAGCGCTGGTGTACTCTTTACGGAAGCGATAGACCGTGTAGACGGAAAAGAATATGACCAACATGACGCCAGGGCCAATAGCCGCCAAGAATAAGCGCCCCAATGATTGCTCTGCTGCCACAGAATACAAAATCATGGTGATTGAAGGTGGCAATAAAATTCCCAAGGTGCCGCCAGCAGCAATAATGCCTGCTGCAAAACCTGGAGAGTAGCCACGCTTACGCATCTCAGGAATGCCTGCGCTACCAATTGCAGAGCAGGTTGCAGGGCTAGATCCGGCCATAGCAGCAAACAGCGCACAAGCAAATACGTTCGCAACTCCTAAGCCGCCAGGTATCTTACCCATCCATACATGAAGAGCATCATACAAATCCTTGCCCGCACGTGAACGGCCAATAGCAGCACCTTTCAAGATAAACAATGGTATGGACATCAAAGTAATGCTGGACATTTCCTCATACACGTTCTGCGCAACCGTATCCAATGATGAAGCAGGCATGAAGAAATACATAAAAATAATTGCAACAATACCTAAAGCAAAAGCAATTGAAATCCCTGAAAACATAATCACCAGGGTTACAAAAGCAAATAAAAGACCAATGGTAAGAATAGACATATTAGTGACCCCCACTCACAACATCAGTAGCGATCGTTTTTCTGATGAAAATTTGTAGAAATAGTTGAAATGTGAGCAATGCCATGCCAGCAAACATCATTGAATAGGGAATCCACAAAGGGGGGGCCCATGTGGAGTTAGTTACTTGACCATCTACCCATGCTTCCTGAAGCAAATCCCAAGTTTTCGTAGAAAAAAAGGCAAAAAATAGGCAGGAAATCACATCAATAACAATTCCGCGCACTTTATTAACTGGGTGAGGCAACAGACCCTCAATGGCGGAAATTCCTATATGGCCACGCCTCTCTTGCACATATGAACTGCAGAGAAAAGTTACGCCCACCAAGCAAAATAGAGCAGCTTCATCTTGCCAGTCGTTCGCCGTATGAAATAAACCACGAGACATAACGCTGTAACTCAGAATGAGAGCTGCGGCCATCAGGGCGAGTGAGCCCAGTAACACCAAGAATTTATTCACTGCCGACATCACTCTGTCGGCAGCCTCTAGAATCAACATCATTTTATGAAATCTTCTCTGCCGAGCGCATCATTGCAGCACAAGTTTCATTACGCTCGGAGAATTCTTTCCAAGCAGAATTTTTAGCTACTGCCTTCCATTTATCAACTACCGACGTATCCATTTCAAAAACCTTGTTGCCGGCCTTAGCAAATGCAATAGCTGCATCAATATCATCCAATTTGGCCTGTTCGGTACCAAATTTTTCCATATCCGCTCCGACCGCCATAATGACGTCGCGTTGTTTTGGTGTTAAAGAATCAAACACCGTTTTTGACATCATGAGCGGCTCTAACATATACCAATAGGATTTATTTTTGGCGGAAGTAAAGTTTTTAGTTAACTCCGCAAGCTTGAATGACATTAAGCTTGCCGATGATGTGTATGCTGCCTCTAGTGAGCCAGTTTGCACGGCCTGATAAATCTCATTTGAAGGAATCGAGGTCATTACGGATGCACCTGCTGCCTTAAGCATGGCATCAAATTCACGACTGCCACCCCTCACCTTAACGCCTTTAACGTCGTCCGGAACCACGATAGGACCAGAACGTGTAGCAACGCCACCAGCCTGCCACACCCAACTAACAATCACAATACCCTTGGACTCCATGACCTTATTCAAGATCTTGCCAACTTCAGCATTTTTCCACTTAGCGCCTTGTTCATAGCTAGTAACTAGCGCTGGCATTAGACCAATGTTAGCCTCAACAACTTCTCCACCCGCATAAGGCATTGGGTAGAAACTAAAGTCAAGGGCGCCTTTACGGAGAGCGCTAAATTGAGCATTTGTTTTCATTAATGAGGATTGCGGATAAACGTCGAACTTCAATTCGCCGTTTGTTTTTTTAGTGACCTCTTCACCGAACTTCTTACATAAGCGATCACGGAAGTCTGTGCCACTTGGAAATTGGTGAGAAATCTTTAAACTTTTGGCGCCTGATTGAGCAAACGCGCTCAGATCGTAACCAGCAAGGGATGCTCCAGCCGCACCCAGCAACAATGTGCGACGCAATTGAGAAATTTCTTTTGAATCTGTCATGTTCATCTCCTAAATGACTATTATTTTTCTACTTACAACTGTGGATACTGCCAGTTTTGTGACCGCTGGCTTATTCATGTTCCATTCTAAAGCGAATACTCTGTGAATTCTGCTTTAGCGTCTCCTCTACTAAATTTCTTACTTAGGGCTGCATTAAACGACCAACCGCACGGGAATAATCAATTTCACCCCGGGTAAATCGCTCATGATTTTCCTCAACAGCCGAAAGATCATATAAATAATTAACCATAAGTGCCGCGGACTGTCGTAAACCCTTGCGAGAAAGGTCTCCAGCCCAGTTAATCTGATGAAGCTTGGCGCCGTTGCCCAAGTGAAACTTGGCAACCGGGTTACCGTTACGGCCAGCAGAACCTAAACCCAAGTAAATACTTGCGAGGCATAGTAAAGCGGCCTTTTCTTTTTCATTAGCATTGTCTGGATGCCAGCCAGCACTTAAGCGCTCAGACCAAGAGCGATTAGCAAGTCCAAGGACCTCCAGGGATTGCTCACGAGCTGTGCGAACTGCCGGCTTGAGTTGGGTACCTGTCTTTTCGCTGCCAATATCTGCACCAGCTGCGACCCAGTCAATGAAGCCTGGAATTGGAGAAAGCGTCACAAAGGTTTTGAGACCAGGAAATTCTGCATGTAACTGTTCGGCAACGCGCTTAATCAAGAAATTACCCATTGAAACACCGCGCAGGCCTGGCTCGCAGTTACTAATAGAATAAAAAGCAGCCACTTTATATTGTGAAGTTTGATGAACTGTCTCTGCCTTCTTATCTACCAAAGGCGTGATCACAGCGGGAATTTCTGGCAAAAGCGCTACTTCAACGAAAATCAAAGGCTCGTTTGGAAGCTGCGGGTGAAAGAAGGCAAAACATCTACGATCAGGCTGCAAGCGGCGGCGCAGGTCATCCCAACCATCAATTGCGTGCACAGCCTCATGCTGAATCAGTTTTTCCAGAACCTCGGCAGGCGACTTCCAATCCACCCGATGCATCTTTAAAAATCCTGGGTTAAACCAAGAAGACAAGAGGTGACGCAAGTCAAAATCAACTGCTGTTAACTCCGGCTGCTTTTCAAGTAATTGCAACAGATCACGACGCATACCTACAAGCGCAGCAGTTCCATTGGTTGCACGATTAAGTCGACGAAACAATTCCTGCCTCGGAGGCTCAGTCACGCGTTGTAATTTAATGTAATTACGCGCACTTGCTTCTGCTGAAAAATTTTGCGCAGCAGCCATGACCGCAGCAGCATCAGGATTGAGTTTTTCAAATAGAAAATTAAAAAATTTAGAGTGTTGATCTTTAGAGAGCTTGCGATAGTTGTGGATCACATCATTAGCCATGCTGACGGCATTCGATTCGCCGCGCTCGGAAATGAGTCGATTAACCGCGCCGGTAACGCGGGAAAAGTAACGGGCTTTTGCTAGCTTTTCAAGCATGTGTATCTCTCAAAGAATTCAACCCAAAGGGTGGCGGGTTGATTACTAATGTATAGCTGAGCCATACCTGAATCAATTAATGAAAGTATATATTCATTAACTTTAAGTTAATGAATTAGCTAGCGCGTTAAGCCAGGTTTAGAAATTATTGCGATGCATCATGCGGGTTTCAGCCGCTAGAGCGAGGATATTGGGGTTTGATTCATTAGCCTGGAGGTACATTAGGGCAATATGTTGGGTTGCCTGATATTTTGGCAATAACGGGGTAAATTCAATCGCATCCCCCATTAATGCCTTCACCCTACCGGGCAACAAAGATCTTCCCAGGTCCCCGGAGACCATATTCATTAAAGAAAAGATATCACCCACCTTCATAACTACATTGGGGGCAAATCCAGCCAACTGGAAAGCCTCATAAAACCCTGAGGTGGTGGCAAAACCATCTTGAAGGGTTAAAAATTTCTCATTTTGGTACTCGGATAAATCAATATTAGCTTCGGCTGGCTTATTGTTTTTTGAGGAAGCTAAAAACAACTGGTCCTCAAAAAGAGGGACTACCTGAACACCCTCCGGAAGATCTCTTGTAGGAACTGCCATGACTACTGCATCTACATTTCCCTCGCCGAGCCTTTTCATCAAGTCCTCATTAGATCCCAGATACAAATCAATATCCAAATCAGGTCTACGAATTTTGGTACCCATAATGACTCTAGGAATAATATTGGCCGTCAAAGAGTACATTGACCCCAGGCGAATTTGCCCGCTCTCGACACCGGCTTTTGCTCTCGTCTTTTTGAGAACACGATCTACGTCAGCCAATAAATCAGCACTTGCTTCAGCCAAATAAATAGCTGCCGGCAAAGCTTTTAACTGGCGTCCATCTTTTACAAATAGGGCGCACCCTATTCCGGATTCCAGGGAATGCAATGCCTTGTGAATACTGACTGAACTTAAATGCAACTCTTCCGCTGTTTTTGAAAGACTGCCGGTCCGAATAAACGAGCACAATACTTCTAATTTTCGAAGTGTTAGCTCTTCATTTAGCATGAGCTAATTATTGACTCTTGGATTTAAATGCAGTCATGAGATAGAGGCCAAACAATATCATTGGCACACACAACCACTGACCCATAGATAAACCCAAGCCTAGAAGGCCCAAGAAGGAATCGGGCTCACGCGCATACTCCGCCAAGAAGCGGCAAATACCGTAACCCAACATGAAAAATCCAGATATCTGGCCAACACATCTTGGCTTGCCTGCATAAATCCAAAGCGCAATACCCAGGAGTACACCTTCACCAAGCAGTTGATAAATCTGTGATGGATGGCGTGGCACAGAATCGACTAAAGGAAAAATCATCGCCCATGGAAGATCGGTAGGTCTACCCCATAACTCGCCATTAATAAAGTTCCCCAGTCGACCAAAAGCCAGGCCAAAGGGAACTAGCGGAGCAACCAAATCACTCACGACAAAAAAAGTAGTCTTATGCTTTTTAGCGAACCAGTAAAGCGCAACTAGCACACCTAACAAACCACCATGAAAAGACATGCCGCCTTCCCATATCTTAAAAATACTCAAAGGGTGAGTTAGATAGAAGCCTGGCATATAAAACAAGGTGTAGCCCAAACGACCGCCTAACACGACGCCCAGAACGCCGGCAAACAGGAGATCCTCAAGATCTTTATAGGTCCAACCTAGGGATTGATAACGTGGTGATTTAATGCGTAAGCGACCCAGAAGCAAAAATTGAACGAAGGCCATTAAATACATCAAGCCATACCAATGAATTGCAAAAGATCCAATACGAATTGCTGCAGGGTCAAACTGTGGATGAATCAACATGGGTATTGGGATCGTTAGCTTTTGGATTGGTCGAAATTATGCAACTCGTGGCCCAACTCTCGATAGGCTTTAAAACGCTCGCGCCCTGCTAATCGCTCTGTTTCATTCACAGTAACTACCTCAACGATTCTGGGAAAGCGCGCAACCAAGGCCGGCACATCAGCAGGCATACGCATTCCCAAATGAATCATGACATCAGCATGGGGAATATCTATCAGGGCTGGGGAAGCAAAGTCATCCGTGAGTACTATTGGGGTTTCAGCTGCAGCTTCTTCCTCAATAAAACAATGCGGCAAGAAATCAGCACTGCTAAACGCCCAAAGAAGCTCGTTCAACTTTTTCAGATCTGCTTTCTCACCCACCATCACAATATTGCGGACTGGCTCACCTTCAGGCGTAGCACTCCAAATCTTACGCGTAAGGCGACAAGCATATTCCAGCTTATCACTCACATTGCTATGAAAATCAATTCGAGCCATTCAATATTTATCCAAGATCTAAAGCGCTCACTTGCGCTCGAGCAAGAAGTTCACCAAGAGGGGCACAGGACGACCGGTAGAGCCTTTGGCAGCGCCACTCTTCCATGCGGTACCAGCAATGTCTAAGTGAGCCCATTTGTATTTCTCGGTGAAGCGAGACAAGAAGCAAGCCGCTGTCACGCTGCCAGCTGGACGACCACCAATGTTGGCAACATCTGCAAAATTAGATTTGAGCTGCTCATGGTAAGCCGCATCCAAAGGCAAACGCCATACCGTATCCAAAGAAGCATGACCCGCTTTAGTCAATTCACTTACCAAGCTCTCGTCGTCAGAAAACAAACCGCTATGCACATGACCCAAAGCAATCACGCAAGCGCCTGTTAAGGTGGCAACGTCAATCACTGCCGCCGGCTTAAAGCGCTCTACATAAGTCAGCGCATCACACAGAATTAAGCGACCTTCTGCATCGGTGTTGAGAACCTCAATGGTCTGCCCAGACATACTCTTCACAATATCGCCAGGACGTGTTGCTTGGCCTGATGGCATATTTTCACAAGTAGGAACTACGCCAATCACGTTCTTCTTTAACTTCATTAAAGCAACGGAGTACATCGTACCGATCACTGAAGCTGCGCCACACATGTCGTACTTCATTTCATCCATGGCTTCACCTGGCTTTAATGAAATTCCACCAGTATCAAAAGTGATGCCCTTGCCCACCAAAACAATCGGAGCCTCTCCTGCTTTGCCACCTTGATGTTTCATCACAATAAATTGCGGCGGGGTAGCAGATCCTTTGGCAACGGATAAGAATGAGCCCATTCCCAAGGCCTCAATTTGTTTGAGCCCAAGTACATCCACTTTCAAAGCAGTCTTTTTACTTAAGCCCTGCGCGGCCTTACCGAGGTAAGTTGGTGTACAGATGTTTGGAGGAAGGTTACCCAAATCCTTCGCCAGATTCATACCCTCCACCATAGCTACGCCCTGCTCTACCGCAGGCTTCAGTTCTTTAGCGCAGGCATCGTTACCTGCAAAGACGAGATGCTTAAATGTGTCTACTTTATCTTTTACTTTGAATTTCATAGCGGGCTGACGCACGCCAAAACGATAAGCTTGGTCGCCAGCGTATTGAACAGTAAGGCGAACCTCTTCGGCAATAAAGTCAGCTTTGTGTGCAAGCGCAAAACTTGGTGTAAACCAAAGCGCACTTTCAATGGATCCGCCACTTAAGACCTTCAAAGCTGCGCGAGCAACTTTGGAATAAGTAGTCAAACTCCGTTCGCTAGCAAGATGTACATCACCCAGAGCAACGAGTAATACTCGTTTTGCCTTAACCCCATTAGTGGACCAAGATTTTTCTGCGCGTAGCATGCATACGGAAGCTTGCTTGGAATCTAAATCCCCAACAAGATTGGCATGATTGACTGAGCCTCCGAGCAAAAGATCTAGCTCTAGCAAAAATCCCGCTTTTGCCTTGGCGCCCTTAGCACCAGAGAAACTATCAAAATCCGCCTGGGAATATGCCAAAACTAAGCAGTCGGTATTGTGGCTAAGCAAGGATTTGAGGCTAGATTTCTGGAGTTTTAGGCTCTGAAGGTCTGCTTGAGGGAAAATCTTGGTGCTGAATTGAATTGTCATAATCTATTACAGTGTTTTGGTCGCTTCAAAAGGGGGTAATCTGCTAATTTGGGAGGTTTATCCATTATCCTCCGACATGAGAATAACTTCCCTTACCTGCAGCAATATAAGCCATTTACAAGCCCAATAACCCTTCAAGTCCAGACCTATAAATTCTCATGATTTTTAACCAGGCCCTTCGCCGCGAACTCAGTTTTACGACTGGCGGGGTCTTTTTGGTCTTAGTCACCATTATGGTGACCACCTTGGTGATCCGAATTTTGGGTTATGCCGCTAACGGGGCGGTCAATCCAAAAGACGCTCTAGTGTTAATTGCCTTAGCTACCCTGGGTTATCTTGCGGTTCTTTTAACAGTCTCACTATTTGTCGCAACATTAATTGTTCTGGTGCGCTGGTACAAAGATTCTGAAATGATTGTGTGGTTTGCTAGTGGTCTAAGCGTTACCAATCTTATTCGCCCTATCATGCAATTTGCCACGCCGCTCATTATTGTGATCGCGCTCCTGGCTCTTTTTGTGTGGCCCTGGGCCAACCGAGAATCCACTTTAATTAGTCAACGCTTTCAACAACGTGATGACGTATCCATGGTGAGCGCCGGACAATTCAAAGAGTCCGCAAAAGCAGAGCGTGTATTTTTTATTGAAGAGCTCGATGTTGATAAAAGCGAAGTCAAGAATATCTTCGTAGCTGATTCCAAGAATGGTCGGCTGAGCATTGCAGTTTCCCAAACTGGATTTATTCAAAACTCTGCAGGTGGTGAGAAATCCATCGTGATGCATAACGGTAGACGCTATGAGGGGCAACCCACTCAGCCCGATTTCAGAATTCTAGAATTTAACGAATACAGCACCAAGATACGGAGCAAAGAATCATTGGCACCCCCGCCACGTGATCGCGAGAAGACGATCACTGAGCTTTTAAATGACCCTAATCCAGTCTCTATCAGCCCTAATCGCGCTGAGTTACTGTGGCGCATTGGCTTGCCATTAATGGCATTAGGTTTGGTGCTGATTGCAATTCCGCTTGCTTATGTAAACCCTCGCCTGGGCAATTACACTGCGATGTTTTATGCGGTCTTAATTTATTTAATCTATAGCAACTTACTGAACCTGACGCAAAATTTTGTCTCACAAGGCAAGGTCAGTGTATTTGTTGCAATTTGGCCTATTCATTTGCTCGCCCTATTAATTGCGATAGCCTTAATTCGCAATCGTATGAATCCTTCTCTAAAGTGGTGGCGCCGTCAATTGCCCGCTTCAATGGCTACCAAATGAAATTGCTCTTTCCTTTCATTTACGAGCGCTATCTAGCCAAGCAGATTTATGCTGCTTTCGGCTTTATCTTGTTCGCTTTGGTGGCCTTGTTTTTGTTCTTCGATATCTTGAGTGAGTTGGGGTCTGTGCAGGGGGGCTACACGCTTCCTCTAGCGCTACTTCATGTTCTTCTGAAAGCCCCAAGCCGCATTTCAGAAATCATTCCCATTGCAGGTTTGATTGGCAGTATCTATGTGTTTGCAATGCTAGCTAGCCAGTCTGAGTTCACCATTTTGCGCATCGCTGGATTAGACGTTAAACGCGGGCTCATTACTCTCACAAAAATTTCACTTCCATTAATAGCGCTCACACTCATCATGAGTGAATGGGTTGGCCCTTATTCCGAAGCAAAGTCTGACCAGATTCGCATGAAGGCTATGGGCTCAGCCTATACGTCACAATTTAAAACGGGTGTTTGGGTAAAAGATCGCCTACGCGATGAGGATGGCAGCGGGCCCGTGCGTCCAGGAGTGCGCTATGTCAACGTGGGCAAAGTTGACAAGGATAATGAGATTCAAAATATCCGTATGTATGAGTTTGATGACACCTATCATCTTCTCTCAATCCGTAGCGCAGACTCCGGACAGTTTGATGAGACTGGCATTTGGGTTTTAAATGACGTCACCGAAACTCGCTTTAAAGAAACAAAGCAGTCTGACCCACTGAACCCAGTTTTTTCAGCGCAAACTTTTACTCATCCGATTCTCACTTTGGAATCGGAGGTTACACCCCAAATTTTGAATGTGCTTTTAATTAGCCCTGAAAAAATGTCGATCATGAGTTTGGGTCGCTTTATCTCCCACCTTCGTGAAAACAAACAAGATGCGCAGAGACATTCCATCGCCTTCTGGAAGAAAGTGGTTTATCCCTTCACGATTTTTGTGATGCTGACATTAGCCCTTCCGTTTGCATACCTTAAGGTTCGAGCAGGAAGCGTTGGTATTAAAGTGTTTGGCGGAATCATGCTGGGCATGAGCTTCCAGTTATTTAACTCCCTCTTCTCTAACGTAGGGCTCTTGGGTTCTTGGCCAGCACTACTAACAGCGCTGACCCCACCTTTGCTCTACTTCCTTTTGGCGCTATTCGGTTTGCGCTGGGTTTCTAAGGCTTAATACCCAAAAATCATTTAGAATTTGATTCCTATATCATTGTTGATATATAGACAGGAATCCTTATGAATCTCCACCAATTCCGCTTTGTGCGGGAAGCCGTTAGGCAAAACTTCAATTTAACGACCGCAGCTAAGGCCTTATTCACCTCTCAACCAGGAGTTTCTAAGGCCATTATTGAGCTGGAAGATGAGTTAGGCGTGGAGATCTTTCGTCGCCATGGTAAGCGCATTCGCTCCTTGACCGAACCAGGTAAACGTATTTTGAGTTCGATTGAGCGCATCCTCGATGAAGTGGAAACACTGAAGAGAGTAGGTAAAGATTTTGCTAGCCAAGATCAAGGTAGCCTCGTCATTGCCACTACCCATACACAAGCGCGCTACGCACTTCCTAAAGTGCTGACTGAATTTACTAAACGCTTTCCAAAGGTAAAGGTGAGTATTCAGCAAGGTAATCCAGGTCAAATTGCAGAGTTACTCACACATGATCGTGCGGATATTGCGATTGCCACGGAAGGTATCGCCAACACTCCGGGGGTACTGGCCCTGCCGGGCTATCAATGGCAGCACGTACTCATGGTGCCGCTAAGCCATTCCCTTCTCAATCAGGCAACACTTACCCTGGAAGAGATTGCTAAGTACCCAATCATCACCTACGACAAGGCATTTGCTGGTCGTAGCAAGATTGATGCAGCCTTTGCACAAAGAAATATTACGCCCGATATTATTTTGGAAGCGATTGATGCCGACGTCATTAAGACTTATGTAGAAACGGGTATGGGCATTGGTATTGTTGCGGGTCATGCTTATGACCCCGATCGAGATCGCAATCTTAAAGTGATTCCTGCGGGACATTTATTTGGTAACAACGTGACCCATCTTGGCGTCAAACAAGGCGCTTACTTACGCTCATTTGTTTACACCTTCATTGAACTATTCTCACCAACGCTCACCAAGAAGATTGTTGAGCAGGCAATGAATAACGAATCCGAGACTTACGAAATTTAAATAATCTAGGGATGCTCAAGGACTGAACAGTCTTTGAGTGGTGCTCGGGGCGGACTCACAATATAGTTGTAAATAATTGATTTATATAGTTATTTTTAAATCTATTTAGATTACTACCCTCTTATCTACCCTCAATTCAATCCCCCCCATCCTCGAAGGAATTTTGTAATCAAGAGAGGAGTTCTTGGAAATCTAGCGATAGTGATATCGACCTTTATCAAAAAAGTGGGAAAAGAATGCTAATACTGAAAATAAGTTAGAGGCAATAAAGCGGTGTGATTGAACTCATGATTACTCAACCATTAAATTAATTAAAGACATTTAGTCATTAATGCTAATTTATATGTAGTATCTATAACCATGGTGAACTAAAAATGAAGAGCCTCAAAAAATACCCCCTTCTGCTAGCGTTATTGTCGACCAATGTCTTTTCTCAGGCTATTTATGATGCCAATGGGCAATATAAAGGCTATAGCCAATACGATTGACCACGTTTATACCTAAATCTACTAAGGCCAATATTTTGGCAGGATTATTAGTCATGAGCTGCACAGAGGAAATATTTAGCGCACTCAATATCGTTTTAGCGCCTTCATAACTTCGCAGATCAGCATCAAATCCAAAAAGATGGTTGACCTCTACCGAATCAGCCCCATATTCTTGCAGCTCATAAGCTTTGATTTTGTTAATGAGACCAATACCCGCCCTTCTTGATGAAGATAAACGATGGCGCCTCGACCGACTTTAGCGATTTCATACATAGCAGTCTTTAGTTGAGCACCACAATCGCAGCGCAAACTATGAAACACATCCCCCGTCAAACATTCAGAATGCTGTCAAATTCAGCACAAACCTGCTACAACTTAAGCTATATAGTGCTTATTTCGCCAACTGCGTAAGTATTTGCCAATTCGGCAGTCTAATAAAGGTTAAATGCAATCAAATTAGGCTTCTTCAGCCTGATTTTGATGGAGCCAGCTGAATATGGCTACAGCACACTAGGTAGGTCAAAATGTAGGCTCCATGAAAAAATTACTCAAAAAAATTTACTTAGCAATTAGGAATCTAGGAAAACGCGTTGGGCAACTCCCTTTGTGGCCCAAGATCTACCGCTTTTCTAAAGAAAAGCTGTGCTGGGCGTATCAAAAGCTTTGCTCTTGGAACCTCAAACTCACCGCTTATGTTCAGCCCCGATTTGAAAAACTCATCCGCAAGATCAGCAAGAACCCTGATTTTTCATTGGGCGCAAGAGCTACTCAAATATTTGTATATGTAACTCTTTATATCCTATTAAGCGTCCTATGGCATTTCATTGGAGGATTCTTTGAGGACTCCAAAAGCCGTGCCGCTCGGATGCGCCCCGTCTCGGTGGTCACTTCTCCTGTGAAACTAGGACAGATTACCGTCATTCAAACCGCATTGGGTACAGTTACCCCCCGCAACACCGTTACCGTCCATTCACAAGTCAGCGGCACTCTAAGTAAGGTTTTCTTCAAAGAGGGAGATCTAGTAAAGGCCGGTCAATTGTTAGCTCTGATTGATCCACGCGCTTTCGAGGCTAGCCTCAAGCAAGCTGAGGGAACTTTGAATAAGGACAAAGCGCTATTGAATAATGCCGAATTAGACTTGAAACGCTATGACACTCTTTTAAAACAAGATTCGATTTCCCATCAAGTCTATGCGACCCAAAAAGCCTTAGTTCAGCAATACAAGGGCAATGTTCTGACTGACGAGGGCTTGGTCAGTAGTGCTAAATTGCAATTGGAATTCGCCCACATCACCTCACCGATTAATGGTCGCATTGGTTTGCGATTGGTAGATCCAGGCAACTTGGTGCAACCGAGCGACGCAAGCGGTCTGTTCGTTATCACACAGCTCCAGCCTACGACAGTCCTATTCTCAGTTCCTCAGGATGTCATCCCTTCGTTCAAAAAATTCCTGCAAGAGCCACCTCCTCCTGAAACTACGCCCAATGGAGATGCTCAGAAAGTAGAGACTGCTAGCGCCAAGACTGAACCATCTCAAGATCACAAGGGGCGCCATCGCAAGATTAGCCAAGATGCTAGTGTCGAACCTGCAGCAACCTCTGATGCCAGCGCAATACCTGAAAGAGTGATTATTCCCGTGGAAGCCTGGAATGCAGACAATAAGAAAAAATTGGCGACGGGTTATTTAGAAAGTATCGACAACCAAATTGATATCACAACCGGAACTGTTAAATTACGCGCCATCTTCCCCAACGAGGAGATGACCCTCTTTCCAAATCAGTTTGTGAATGTGCGAGTGGTCTTGAATGTGTTATCTGATGTCGTGGTCATCCCCGTTTCCGCCGTTCAGCGTGGCACGCCTGGTACCTTTGTCTATCGACTGAATGTCAATAATTCCGTCTCCGTTGTTCCCATTAAGCTGGGTCCAGTTGATGGAAACAGCGTTCAGGTGGTGGATGGTCTTGCGGCAGGCAATATTGTCGTGGTGGATGGCACCGACAAATTACGTAACGGTGCCAAAGTGATGGCTGGAGAAGCTTCAGCCCCAACATCTGGCAAAGCGCGCTGGCGTGAAGGGCAGAAACAAAAAAATGCTGCGCCATAACGGACTGATGATCAGACTCATATGAATCCTTCGCGGATATTCATTCTTCGCCCGATTGCCACCTCATTACTCATGGTGGCAATTTTATTGGCGGGAATTCTTGCTTATCGCAACCTGCCGATTTCCTCATTGCCACAAGTGGACTACCCTACCATCCAGGTAGTCACTCTTTATCCAGGTGGCAGCCCTGATGTGATGGCTTCCTTGGTAACTGCTCCACTCGAGCGTCAGTTTGGTCAAATGCCAGGACTCAATCAGATGTCCTCCGTTAGTTCAGGTGGTGCATCGGTCATCGTCTTGCAATTTACGCTTGATCTGAATATGGATGTTGCTGAGCAAGAAGTGCAGGCAGCTATCAATGCGGCGAATTCTTTGCTACCAGGAGATTTACCTGCTCCGCCGATTTACAACAAGGTAAATCCTGCTGATACTCCGATTCTGACGCTAGCAATTACATCCCCCACCTTGCCACTGACCCGGGTCGAGGATTTGGTAGACACCCGCTTAGCACAAAAGATTTCCCAGATTCCAGGCGTAGGTCTGGTAAGTATTTCTGGCGGCCAAAGGCCAGCCGTTCGCATCATCGCTAATCCTCGCGCACTTGCTGCCAAAAGCTTAAGCCTGGATGATGTCCGCGTTGCCATTGGCAATGCCAACATTAACTCGGCCAAAGGGAGCTTTGATGGCCCTTATCAATCCTCAACAATTGACGCTAACGATCAGATTAAATCTGCCGAGGGTTATCAGGATCTTATCATCACCTATAACAATGGTACCCCCGTAAGAGTCTCGGATGTGGCAAAAGTCATCAGTGCACCCGAGAATGTTCGCTTAGGCGCTTGGGCCAATAAACAACCCGCTATTATCCTAAATATTCAACGTCAACCTGGAGCCAACGTCATCCAAGTTGTGGATCAAATTAAAAAACTATTGCCGCAACTATCTGCGAGCTTGCCGCAAGCTCTGGAGGTCAAAATTCTCACAGACCGCACAAGCACTATTCGCGCTTCAGTGAATGATGTCCAGATAGAGTTACTCTTTTCTATATTGCTGGTAGTCTTAGTAATTTACGTCTTCTTAAGAAGCGTACCCGCCACCGTAATCCCAAGCGTTGCCGTACCTCTGTCTCTAATGGGGACCTTTGGCATTATGAGCTTGGCAGGCTTCTCACTTAATAATCTATCTCTCATGGCTTTAACGATTGCCACCGGCTTCGTGGTGGATGACGCCATTGTGATGATTGAGAATATTTCACGCTATATCGAAGAAGGTGACAGGCCGCTGGATGCAGCGCTTAAGGGCTCCAAGCAAATTGGCTTCACCATTATCTCGCTGACCATCTCCTTGATTGCGGTGTTGATTCCATTGCTATTTATGGGTGATGTCGTTGGTAGACTCTTTAGAGAATTTGCAGTGACCTTGGCTGTAGCCATCATCATTTCAGCGATAGTCTCTCTCACATTGACGCCCATGATGTGTGCTCTGCTACTTCATCATATTCCCGAGGATCAGCAATCTAGGTTCTACCATTGGAGTGGCGCCCTTTTTGACAAGTTGATTCACAAATACAGCATCGCACTGAATTGGGTATTAGATCGCCAAAAAACCACGCTTAGTGTTGCAGGATTGACTCTGGGCTTAACAATTGTGTTGTATATCTTCATCCCAAAAGGATTCTTTCCAAGCCAAGATACCGGGATGATTCAGGGGATTTCTGAGGCGCCTCAATCGATCTCTTATCAAGCAATGGCCAGTCGCCAACAAGCATTGACCGACATTGTCCTGAAAGATCCGGATGTTGAAAGTCTGTCCTCTTTTATTGGTGTGGATGGCACAAATGCAACCCTGAACAATGGGCGGATGCTGATTAATCTCAAAGCCCACGATCAGCGGGATGACATCAAAACAGTGCTTAGTCGCTTACAAGAAAAAGTGGATCAACTCTCTGATATCAAACTCTATCTTCAGCCCGTCCAAGATCTCACCATTGAGGATCGTGTCAGCAGAACACAGTATCAATTCACACTCGAGGATGCAAATGCAGATGAGTTAAGCGAATGGACACCGAAGATTATTCAAAAGCTCAATTCCCTACCCGAACTTAGTGAGGTAGCGAGTGATCTACAGAATAAGGGTTTGCAGTCTTATATTGATATTGACCGCGATATCGCTGCCCGCCTAGGGGTAACGATTGCCTCCATTGATAACGCTCTGTATAACGCTTATGGTCAACGCCTCATATCCACCATCTTTACCCAAACCAATCAATACCGCGTGGTCTTGCAAGCCAGCCCCAGCGTTGAGGTCGGCCTAAATGCCTTAGACGACATCTATGTTCCTGGTGCCGGTGGCAAGCAAATTCCATTAAGCGTTATTGCCACCATTGAAGAGCGAAATGGCCCGCTTAATATCAATCACCAGGGACAGTTTCCGTCAGCAACAGTGTCATTTAATCTCAGTCGCACAGCCTCTCTGGGGGATGCCGTTCAGGCGATTAACGACGCCGAAAATGAGCTACAAGTCCCTGCCAGCTTAGTCACGCGCTTCCAAGGTGCATCTAAGGCATTCAACGCATCACTGAGCAATACCGTCACCCTAATCTTTGCCGCCATTATTTGTATGTACATCGTTTTGGGCATCCTGTACGAAAGCTATATCCACCCCATTACGATCTTGTCTACCTTGCCATCGGCAGGCGTTGGTGCCCTGCTGGCTCTCATCGTCTCCGGTAATGACCTAGGGATTATTGGCGTCATTGGCATCATCTTGCTGATTGGTATTGTCAAAAAGAACGCCATCATGATGATCGACTTTGCGCTTGAAGCCGAGCGTACCGAGGGCAAATCATCACGTGACGCCATTTATGAGGCCTGCCTACTCCGTTTGCGCCCGATTCTGATGACCACGATGGCAGCCCTACTTGGTGCTTTGCCCCTCATGCTGGGCACTGGGACCGGCTCAGAATTGCGACATCCCCTCGGGATTACTATGGTCGGAGGCTTACTGGTAAGTCAAGTGCTCACCCTCTTCACTACGCCCGTCATTTACTTAGCGTTTAATCAACTCTCGGGTCGCCTTAAGTCGTATCGAGCCAGTCGTCGCGCTTAATCCATGAATACACGAATTTGCAGATGAATATCTCCGCTCCATTTATTCATCGGCCTATTGCCACAACCCTATTGATGATTGCCACAGTGTTGGCAGGCATTACGGCATTTACACTGCTACCGGTTTCGCCCTTACCGCAAGTTGACTTTCCAACGATCTCAGTATCAGCCAGCCTCCCTGGCGCTAGCCCTGAGACTATGGCGGCGACCGTTGCCACTCCGCTTGAGCGCTCTTTAGGCAGAATTGCTGGCGTTACTGAAATGACCTCTACCAGCTCTTTGGGGTCCACACGCATTACCTTGCAATTTGATCTGAACCGAAACATCGACGGTGCAGCAAACGATGTCCAAGCTGCCATCAATGCTGCGCATAGCCTCTTGCCCACCGGCTTACCAAGCAACCCCACCTACCGCAAGGTAAACCCAGCGGATGCCCCCATCATGATTTTGAGTTTGACCTCAGAAACGATGCCGCGCGCACAGCTGTATGATGCCGCCTCCACCATCCTGGCACAAAAACTAGCGCAGTCTAAGGGCATTGGCCAGGTGACAGTGGGAGGTAGTTCCCTACCAGCCGTTCGGGTAGAAATTAACCCCACTCTCATGTCTGCATTAGGCATTGGCTTTGAAGATGTGCGCACTGCCATTGCCGCTTCAAATACCGTACGACCTAAAGGTGTAATTGAAAGTGGCGATCGCGCTTGGCAAGTCGTTGCCAACGATACTTCAAAGACTGCTCAAGACTACATGCCAGTCATTGTGGGTTATCACAATAACGCGCCCATTCGCATTCAAGACATTGCGCAAGTTGTCGACTCTGTTGAAGATCTGCGTAATGGCGGCCTAGCCAACGGCAAGCCCGCCGTACTACTGGTGCTTTGGCGACAACCGGGCGCCAATATCATTGATACAGTTGAAGGTGTAAAAGCACTTCTCCCCCAGCTCAAGGCATCTATTCCGGCGGCAATCAATATGGAGATTGCGCTTGATAGAACACCTACCATCCGCGCCTCACTCAGGGAAGTCGAGCGTACACTGATTTTGTCGGTCATTTTGGTAGTCATGGTGGTATTTCTGTTTCTCGGTAATGTCAGGGCCACCATTATTCCTAGTATTGCGGTGCCTGTTTCACTGATTGGCACATTTGCTGCAATGTATTTATGCGGCTTTTCTCTTAATAACCTCTCACTCATGGCTCTCACAATTGCTACAGGTTTTGTGGTGGATGACGCAATCGTGGTGCTGGAAGTCATTTCACGAAAAATAGAAGATGGAGAGGCGCCCTTTCTGGCTGCGATCTCGGGGGCCCGAGAAGTTGGGTTTACGGTAATCTCCATCAGCGTATCTCTAGTAGCGGTATTCATCCCAATCTTATTAATGGGTGGCATTGTTGGGCGGCTCTTTCGGGAATTTGCTATCACCCTTTCGGTCGCCATTGGCGTCTCTTTAGTAATTTCCCTCACTGCGACACCGATGCTTTGCGCCAGGCTACTCAAGCCTCATGGCACAAAGACAAGCGGCCGCTTCATGCAAGCCGTCGAACGATTTTTTAGCAACGTGAATCAGCGCTACGCCAGTTCACTCGAATACGCGTTAAAGCATAAACGCATGACGATGATGGTTTTATTTTCAGTTATCACCTTAAATGTATATCTCTATATCAGCATCCCCAAGGGATTCTTTCCGCAGCAAGATACCGGCAGAATTGTTGGCAGTATTCAGGCGGACCAAGACATCTCCTTCCAGGCAATGCAGTTAAAGATGGGTCAGTTCATGAGCATCGTGATGCAAGATCCTGATGTTGATAAAGTTGTGAGCTTTAATGGTGGCGGTCAAACCAATACGGGTAGCCTGTTTGTGGCGCTCAAAGCCCTCAGTGACCGACAAGGCAGCATGGACGAAGTGCTTGCTAGATTGAGGCGCAAGCTCAATGCAGTTGCAGGGGCTACCCTCTACCTACAGCCCGTACAAGATATCCGCATTGGTGGAAGACCTAGTAATGCACTGTATCAATTCACCCTCCTTGGTGACAGCCTAGAAGATTTAAGAGCGTGGGGGCCTAAGATTCGCTTTGCCATGACAGATTTGCCAGAGCTAGTGGATGTCAATACCGATGCGCAAGATAAGGGCATGCAGACCACTCTCAATATCAATCATGACACTGCAGCCAAATTAGGGCTCACCACTAATCTCATTGATACAACACTGAACGATGCTTTTGGTCAACGCCAGGTATCCACTATCTTTAACCCCTTAAATCAATATCACGTTGTCATGGAGGTTGCTCCGCAATACTGGCAAAACCCTGATATGCTCAAACAAATTTATGTCAGTACTGCTGCCCCCGCCCCTAACTCGTTTGCTGTAGGTGCAGCGCAATCTATTACGGCAGCAACGATTCCGATCAGCGCCATCCACAGCCCCGGATCTAAAACGACTGGTGGCCAAGTGCCTCTAGCCGCTTTTTCTAGTTATGGTCCTACCAATACACCTTTGGTAGTGAATCACCAAGGTCAATTTACTGCGACCACCATCTCATTTAATCTGCCTGAAGGCGTATCGCTTGGCCAAGCCTCAGAAGCCATTTATGCCATGATGGATCGGCTAAATGTTCCGAATTCTATAAGAGCCAGCTTCCAGGGAGCAGCGAAGGCTTTTCAAGATTCCCTATCGAGTCAACCCTGGTTAATACTGGCCGCCTTCATCACCGTCTACATAGTTTTAGGCATTTTGTATGAGAGCCTGATTCATCCCATCACCATCCTCTCGACCCTACCTTCAGCAGGTGTTGGCGCACTACTGGCGCTGATGATCTTTAATACTGAGTTCAGCATCATTGCGCTAATTGGGGTCATTCTCTTGATTGGCATTGTCAAAAAGAATGCCATCATGATGATTGACTTTGCGATTCACGCCCAAAGAACTGACGGACTCTCGCCGCACGATGCAATCTATAAAGCCTGCTTGCTGCGCTTCCGCCCCATTCTAATGACCACTATGGCAGCCATTCTCGGAGCTGTTCCTTTGGCCATTGGATCCGGGGATGGCGCAGAATTTCATCGGCCGCTTGGTATTTCCATTGTGGGCGGCCTCATCATGAGTCAATTGCTCACGCTATACACAACACCAGTGGTCTATCTTTACATGGAGCGTTTGCGCACCTGGAAATGGAATAAGAAATGAATTCAATACAAAACAATCTTCACCTCAAGACTGCAAAAAAAATTCTGAGTGCCATAGGTCTTTTGGCGATCATGACAAGCTGCATGATGGGCCCCGACTACAGCAAACCTGACAGCGCAACAGCACCCAGCTACAAAGAAACCGACGATAGCAAGAGTGGTAATGGCTGGAAAATTGCACAGCCAAATGAAGCGGGTATGCAAGAAAAATGGTGGGAGATTTACCATGACCCAGACCTCAATCAGCTAATAGATAAGGTCAATGTTGATAATCAAAACATCATTGCCTCCGAAGCCCAGTATCGCCAAGCCACCGCCTTATTAACCCAAGCCCGTGCCGCCCTATTCCCAACTTTGACGATGAACGGCAGCGGTAATCGTGGAACCGTGAACGGCGGAAGCAATGGTAATCTATCTAGCGTTAACCAAACGTTCAACGCCAATGTTGGAGCAAGCTGGGTACCGGATATCTGGGGCCAAGTCAGGCGCAATGTTGAAGCCAGCAAAGATACTGCGCAGGCTTCGGCTGCGCAGGTCGATGCACTTAGACTATCAACCCAGGCTACCCTTGCCCAAACGTATTTCCAACTGCGCATTGCTGACATGCAAATCAAGATGTATGACAGCACCATCAAAACTTATGAAAAATCACTCCAGATTACCCAGAATCAATACAACGCTGGCATCGTTACTCAGCTGGACGTTGCTCAGGCGAGCACCCTCCTAGAGTCGACTGTCGCGCTGGCAATTGATGTCAGCCTATCGAGAGCCCAACTTGAGCATGCGATTGCCGTATTGATTGGGCAGACACCATCCACTTTCTCACTCACGCCACAAATGCTTTCGATTGATCCGGTAACACATTTAGTAGTCAGCCCAGTATCCAAATTGGTGGCTGATTTACCCGATGTTCCAGTGGGGGTGCCATCAACGCTCTTAGAGCGTCGTCCAGATATTGCAGCAGCTGAACGCCAAATGGCTGCAGCCAACGCCAAAATTGGTGTGGCGACAGCCGCCTTCTTCCCTACGCTGACCATCTCTGCCGCAGGTGGGTATCAGGGCGCAGATTTGCCGGGCCTGATCAGTATGCCTTTGCGCTATTGGGCAATTGGACCCGCGATCGCACAGCCTTTATTTGATGGTGGCCTCAGAATCGGCGCATACCAACAAGCTGGCGCAGTCTATGATCAAAACGTCGCGCTCTATCGTCAAACTATTTTGGCAGCATTTCAGAATGTTGAAGACAACTTGGTTGCCCTCAGATTACTGCAAAGTGAGAGTAAGTCACAAGCAAGCGCTGTCAAGCACGCCCAAGATGCAGTGCGCATCAGTGAAAATCAATACAAATCAGGAATTATTACTTACTTGGATGTAGCCACTTCGCAGGCGGCGGAATTATCCAATGAACGAATCCTGATGTCTCTACTTAATCGTCAAATTGCAGCCCATGTTGGTCTAATTACCGCGCTTGGCGGCGGCTGGGACGTCAATCAAATTGCAGATAAATAAATCTGTGCAGATCAATTGCATTTAGAGGGTTGATAGACTTAATTCGGACATGAAATCGACGCGATTGAGATCTTCTTCTTGATGCAGAAATAGCTTTTATGCAAGCAGTACAGAGGCTAACAGCGCAATAGACGTAAGCAATAGAGTTAATTTGCGATGGGCTCTAACCATCACCAAGACATCAGTCCGAGCATGGGATGGCTACTCGCCTTATGCGGTGAAGGGCTGCCAGTCTTGTGTCAACCTATCTTCAAAATTTGCCAATGGGGTCGGGGCTTGAATTTGATCAAGCTTACGCCTGAGATTTTCTTTGGTCTTTACATTTTTTACCTTATACCCCCCCAGTTCTGACTTCCGTTTTAGCTTTGCCCGATACAACAGTTGGCCTAGGCTATTTTTATTCATCCTTAAAGAAATGCCGATTTGCTCGGGTTTGAAAGGTTAACTTTTAGCCATATTTAATACCCCTTTAGGATGAAAATTATCAAAAATCCTCTCTGATGGAGTGGTACTAAAAATCAGGTCAATTCAGTTACAGGCCACTAGTTAAAAAGTCAAAATCCGATCTCCAACTGTCGCTTTGCGACCCATAGCAGGCTATCGAGACAACAAAAAACCCGCCTAAGCGGGTTGGTTAGTCTGCCATGGTTTGAATAAGTCACCAAAACTAAGGGTTCCTCGATCTATACCCATTTATTACTTATCGGCAAGTTCTTCA
This sequence comes from Polynucleobacter sp. Fuers-14, assembly GCF_018882045.1. NCBI lineage: Bacteria > Pseudomonadati > Pseudomonadota > Betaproteobacteria > Burkholderiales > Burkholderiaceae > Polynucleobacter > Polynucleobacter sp. Fuers-14. Next base: position 243,435 of record NZ_JACVPG010000021.1, read on the forward strand.
AACAAATGAAAATCATTCTTATTTAGATGTTAAGATGATAACCATTCTCATTTGATATATTTGATATTTCATGCCTTTAACTAACCGCCTGATGGTGCTGGGCACTATTTTTATTGCCCTGGCGAGTGCAGGCCTCTCTCTGGAGGCTATTGCAGCACCACCACCAATCAATATTTCGGCTATGAATGATGATAACTACGCTTCTAGTAAAGGATTTTGGGGATTTACCGATGGAATCAATCGAAGTAGCGCTCTACTGGGTGATATGTGGGGCCTTCGTACCGACCTAAGTAAACATGGCATCTCCTTGGCGATTTTAGAAACAAGCGAATACATGGGCAATGTCAACGGCGGCGTAAAGCAAAGCGCTGCTTATGATGGCCTTACTCAGATCGTGGCACAAATGGACACAAATCGCGCCTTTGGTCACTACGGGGGGTTGGCTAATGTCAGCGTTCTAAATCTCCATGGCAATAACCTGAGCGCTCAAAACCTATACACATTACAAACGGCGAGTGGCATTGTGGGCGATCAAGCCACCCGGCTTTGGGAGATTTGGTATGACCAAAAGTTCCTAGATGAAGATCGCCTGAGTGTGCGCGTTGGACAGCAAAGCTTAGATCAGGAGTTTATGGTTAGTACAAACGCTCTTTATTTTATTAATACGATGTTTGGCTGGCCCATGCTTCCTTCTGCCAATATGCCCTCCGGTGGGCCCGCCTATCCATTGTCAGCATTGGGGGTTCGTTTTAATGTCAGACCTGTTGATGGCTTTAACTTATTGGTCGGCGCATTTAATGGTGATCCAGTTAAAAACAATAACGGGAGCGATCCACAACTCCAAAACCGCTATGGAACTAGCTTTCCCACTAACGGCGGACAGCTTTATATCGCCGAAGCCCAATTCTCCTACCCCACATTGGGCAGCATGGTTGAGCCTGGACAAACCAAATCGCTAGGCTATACCTATAAAATTGGCGCCTGGTATAACACCAATAATTTTTCGAATATGGCGGTCGATACCAATGGGCTATCTTTAGCGGACCCCAATAGCAATGGTAATCCCCTTCAGCATCAAGGTAACTATGCTTGGTATGCAGTGGCTGATCAGCTGATTTGGCGTGATGACAAAGACCCCAATCGAACCGTAGGAATATTTGGCCGTGTCATGGGAACTCCACTGAAAGCCTATAACCTGATTGACTTTAGTGCAAACATTGGTGCTGTGATGCATAGCCCATTTAAAAATCGCCCGGCTGATACCCTAGGCTTAGGCGTTGGTTATGCCCATGTCAGCAATCAAGTAGCGCAGCTCGATCAAAATACCGCCAACTTCACCAATACTTTTACATCCATTCGCAATAGCGAAACGTTTGTGGAGTTAACCTATCAGTATCAATGGAAGCCGTGGATTCAGATTCAGCCAGACATTCAATATGCAATGAATCCTGGCGGTGGATTAGCTAACCCCAATATTCCCAATTCAAAAATTAAGAACGAGCTGATTTTAGGCATCCGAACCAACATTTCATTCTAATGAAGATTAATACTTCCCTTACCAATAAATTGACTATGAACATCTTTTTATCAATGCCATCCAAGCAGTCGACCATGTTGCCACCACAAACGTTGTCGATGACTGTACTTTCATGTATTGGCATTTTTTTAATGTGCCTATCTTCCGCCCATGCCGAACCAAAGGGAATGTTAGAAACCATTAAGCGTCATCAGTTTTTAACTTCAACGATTCCAGATAATGGGGACGTAAACCCATACGCAGTAGTGGTGGCACCCGTTTCTTTCGGTGCAATTGAAAAGGATGATGTGCTGGTTGATAACTTTAACAATATCTCCAATCTTCAAGGTACTGGCACAACGATTATTCGCTATCGACCCAGCACCAAAGAAACAAAACTGTTTGCACAGGTGCCCCAAAAATTAAAAGAATGTCCAGGGGGCGTAGGACTTACGACCGCGATGACCATGCTTAAAAGTGGCTGGGTGATTGTGGGAAGCACCCCAAGCACCGATGGCACAACCAGAACGAAGGGAGATGGTTGTATTTTGGTATTTGACCCCAATGGTAAGCATGTTTCCACCTGGAAAGGCCCCACTATTAATGGACCCTGGGGGAATATAGCCACTATTGATCGCGGTGATAGCGTTACGCTCTTTATTAGCATGGCTGGCTTTGATTTACCAAGCCCCGATGTGATTGACCCAAAAACTGACTACCCTGTTATTGTGAACAAGGCTACGGTATTGCGCTTAGAGCTCACCATTCCAAATGGCAAGCCGCCGGTCCTCAAAAGCCAAACAGTCATCGGGGATGGTTTTTCACATCGTTCAGATCTTGCAAATTTTTTACTGGGGCCCACAGGCCTAGCTTTAGGTTCAGATGACACGCTTTACGTCACCGATGGCCTAGACAATGAAATTACCGCCATTGCCCATGCCAGCACCAGAGTAGATAGTGCCGGTAAAGGGGAAACAGTGGCCAAAGAAGGTTTATTGGCATGGCCATTAGCAATGATTATGACGCCTGAGGGTCATTTAATTGTCGCCAATGGAAAAAATGGGCAGGCTGTGGAAATAGATCCGATAGAGAAAAAGCAGATTTACGCCCATTGGCTCAATGCCAATCAAGCACAGTCTCCGCCTGGCAATGGCAATCTTTTTGGACTTGCGCTTGCCCCCGATGGAAAAAGTTTTTATTACGTTGAAGATGACATCAACTCATTACGGATTGCTAAACCATGAGTACTTTTAAGCCACAAGGGCGCCGATCATTTCTAAAAAGCGCAGCAATATCGGCAATTGCATTGCCCTTCACCTCAAACGCGCAGGCTGCTGACTGCAAAGCGAAAAGACCAACCGAATTATTTTGGGGCAAGCATCAATCAGGTATCACTACCCCACAACAAACGAATACGTATTTCATCGCTTTTGATATGGTCTCAAAAAATCGAGAGGATCTGATTGAGCTGCTTAAGCGCTGGACACAGGCGAGCGCTCAAATGATGGGCAGCTCAGAGCAATTTGATTTAAAGACAAACCCTGATCTACCTCCAACTAGCCCAGGCGAGGCCGTTGGACTATCCAGCGCTGGACTTACCTTAACTTTTGGCTTTGGCCCCGCGCTATTTGAAAAAGACGGCATTGATCGTTTTGGAATATCTGCGCAACGACCAGAAGCCCTCAAAGATTTACCAAGATTTGCAGGCGATCAACTTCTTCCTGAAAAATGCGGGGGAGATCTTTCTGTACAAGCCTGTGCTTATGATCCCCAGGTTGTTGAATATGCCGTTAGACGCCTTGCAAAACTCGCCAATGGCATTGCCGTTATGCGCTGGGCTCAAATGGGTTTTAGCGGAGACTTCGCCCCAAATCAAACCCCAAGAAATCAAATGGGATTTAAAGATGGAACGATCAATGTCTCAGGCAAAGATCCCAAAGCATTGGATCAATTTATTTGGGTGGGCAATGAAGGCCCCAAGTGGCTTCAAAATGGCAGTTATATGGTCATCCGCCCCATACGCATTTCTGTTGAGCATTGGGATGAGATGAAACTCTCCTTCCAAGAGGAAACAGTTGGCAGACATAAGGCATCAGGCGCACCAATCGGAAAGAAAAAAGAGTTTGATCCCCTTGGCTTAGATCGAGAAGATAAAGATGGCAATCCGATCATCAATGAAAATTCCCATGTTGCTTTATCAGCACCAGAAAATAATGGCGGAGCGCAAATCTTAAGACGAGCTTTTTCTTATGACAATGGGATTGTCAAGGTGGCTGAGCGTTGGCCTCCATGGCGCCAAGTAACCACCTTTGATGCAGGTCTTTTATTTCAGTGCTACCAAAAAGATCCAACCCTTGGGTTTACTCGAATCTTTGCTAAGATGGCGCAGATAGATATGCTTAATCAATTTACAACCCATGTAGGCAGTGGTTTATTTGCATGCCCTCCCGGCGCCAAGGAAGGTGAGTTTATTGGACAAGGGCTCTTTATTTAAATTCATAAAAATAGCAAATCTTGAGAAGTTAGATGAATAAATCCTTTGCGCCCTCACATATAGTTCCACTAATTGTGGCGACGGCCTTCTTTATGGAAAACTTAGATGGCACAGTGATCACCACTGCACTGCCCCAGATGGCTCAAACATTAGGAGTAAATGCCATAGATATGAGTGTCGGCATAACTGCATATTTGATTACGCTGGCAGTCTTCATTCCAGTTAGCGGATGGCTCTCTGATCGCCTAGGATCTCAAACCGTATTTGGCTCAGCTGTTGGCATATTTACCGTTGCCTCTGTTCTGTGCGCCATTAGTCAGACGGTAAATCAGTTTATGATCGCTCGAATTCTTCAGGGGATTGGGGGAGCAATGATGGTTCCCGTTGGACGATTAATTGTCCTGAGAACCACGCCTAAATCGGAGTTGGTTAAAACTATTGCCTTAATCACATGGCCAGGATTGGTAGCTCCTGTAATTGGACCTCCATTAGGCGGCTTCTTGACTACCTATCTCTCATGGCATTGGATCTTTATTCTTAATGTGCCGCTAGGCCTATTAGGCATCTTTCTCATTAGAAAATATGTGTCTAATGCTCATCAGCTCGAAAAGCGCCCTCTTGATTACATTGGATTTTTGATCATAGGGAGCGCCCTGGGGTTCACAATCATTGGTGTTGAGCTAGTCGGCAGCGAGGGATTTAGCAAGCAAGCTATTGGCTATACAGCCTTTGGAATTATCTGCGGAATTGCTGCCTGGTTTCATGCTAAAAAGCACACCCATCCTTTGCTCGATTTTTCTGTACTCAAAGTTCCCACATTTGGCATTACATTTTTCTCGGGCTCATTTACGCGAGTCCTATTAGGAGCAACCCCGTTCTTGGCACCCTTGATGTTCCAAATTGCCTTTGGCTATAGTGCTTTTATGTCAGGCCTTTTATTTTTTGCGGCCATGCTTGGCAATATTGGCCTCAAACCTCTAACCCCCATGCTTTTAGAGCGCTTTGGCTTTCGCAATATCATGCTTGGCAATGGGTTTATTGCAGCCATTGCTGCCATGATTTGCGGCATGCTCTCTCGCGATTCGAGCATTATCGGCATTATCTTGGCCATGTTTATCTATGGCGTTAGTCGATCAATGCAATTTACTTGCATCCAAACCCTAGCCTTTGTAGATATACCGCCAGAAAAAATGAGCGGGGCAAATACCCTTTTTAGCACTATTGGTCAACTTGCCCAAGGTATCGGGGTTGCCTTGGGGGCAGCCATTATTCACATTACCGTTATAGCTAGAGATGGGAATATCAATAACCCATCAGCATTGGATTTTCGTATTACCTTTTTTGTCGTAGGGGCGCTTATATTTATTTCGCTCAAGGGGTATTTAAAACTTAAACCTGATGCTGGCTCAGCAGCAAGCAAGCATCGGGTTTCGACTTCCGCCTAATTTAATTTATACGGCATCCCATGCTTACCCACATTGGGATAGACATAAGTCGTCTTGACTGGACGCATACCAATAATTTGCACTTCAACTGGTTCTTTTAAAGAACCAGTTGAAGTGAACTGCATTAGCCGGATGAAACATGATGCTAGCACTAGATGCGCTCATCTTTCTAGCAAGCTCCATCTTTTCATACCTATCCATTCGAAGCAATTCAAAGAAGGTTTATTTTGAAGATACTGCGGATAAGTTCTTTATGCTCGCATTGCTCTGCATGGGTGCTGCAGTCTTACTCCTGACATATGAGATTGTGTAGGCGGTGCGATGGCTGCTTCTGGCCGATTTGAGACGCCTAGACCCACCAAGCCAATTGGATAGTTGCCCACCCATTTCTGCCGTTCTCGTATAACAAAAACCGCAAAAAGCGGGCTCAATGCATCAGGTTAAGGGACTTGTAACCCAACAGCATAAGTAGCCATTACCCTAGTGGTAGAGGCTGATTGGGACAGTTTTTGTTTCTGCAATGGAGCACATTTAGGGTGAATACCTAATATCTAAAGCCAATAGATTCCATATGATGGGACTACATATAGCTCCCAATAGTAAATATGCTCAAGAAAATCCAAGAAGTGCCCGTTAAAAGCGGAGTAGTTTATGTTGTCGATGACGATGAGGCAATGCGTGATTCTATGAGTTGGCTTTTAGAGGGCAACGGATTTAAGGTCAGTTGTCATGAAAGTGCAGAACGCTTTTTACAGGCACTTGCCAATACGGATGCATCTACTGCGGCATGCGCCATATTTGATGTCAGATTGCCCGGAATGTCAGGAATTGAGTTGCAACAAAAATTGGCAGCGCAAGGCCATCAAATTCCAATAGCGTTTGTTACTGGTCACGGTGAAGTTAAATTAGCCGTTCAAGCAATTAAGCAAGGCGCAGTAGATTTTTTAGAAAAGCCGTTTAAAGAAAATCAAATTTGTAGTCTAGTAGAGAATATGTTGTCAAAAGCTTATCTAGAGCAAAAGCAAAATTTAGAAGTGCAAGCAGCACAGACCAAACTGAAAACTCTAACGAAACGCGAAAAAGAAGTTTTAGAATGCCTAGTCAAAGGCTGCACCAATAGACAGGTTGGTGAGACTTTAAATATTTCACTCAAAACAGTTGAAGCACATCGAGCCAATGTCATGGATAAGCTTGGGGTGAATAGAGTGGCAAGTTTATTAAAGCTGGCCATCTCTCATCAGCAATAATTTTGCATAGCAAGCGTCTAGCCCCTAGACGCTCAACCTTTTGCTCTAAATGAAACATAGCATATCCCGCCAACACGACGCTGCGCATGCCATTTTGGAAATATTCGAAACCGCTGCGAGCCAATTGATTCGGTGCTTATAGGGCGGTGGGTCGCAACCAGCTTAGACCCAATGTGCAGAACTGTTTTAGCCCTCTATCCTACGTTTTCAATCCTCTAACCTACCGGCGACTATTGGCCGATAGCGGACATTTTTGTAGTTAAGAGGCTCGCTTGAGATTAATGACATCTGCACCGACCTTAATGCCATCTAAATAATTTGCCCAGTCTTGCATCATTACCGCCCTTTTCGGTAAATAGGTTGCAAAGTTATACGCGGCACTAACACCATCCCTATCCGAATGAGCTAACTGCAATTCAATGTGTGCATGCTCATACCCCTGCTCGTGTAGTATTGTCGACGCTAGCCCTCGGAATCCATGGCCAGTCATACGCCCCCGATACCCCATGCGATAAAGGGCAAAAAGAATGGTGTTGTTACTCATACTCTTCAGTGGTTTTTCTGATGGAAATACCAACTGCCTACCACCTGAGATTTCTTTTAAGCGCTCAAATAACTTCACTGCTTGAGTAGTTAGATGAACAATATGCGGATCTTTCATCTTCATTCGAGCGGCTGGGATGCGCCACTCCTTATTTTTTAAATCTATCTCTTCCCATCTTGCCTGTATTAGTTCGCTGGTACGCAAAAAGGTAAGAGTCATCAACTGCATTGCTAATTTAGTGAGCTCACCCCCACCAAACTGAGTGTCATAGGCGTCTACTTTTCGAAGTAACTCCGGTAAATCCTTAGCATCGATCCTAGCCCTGTGCACAACAGGTTTATTACGGACAACATCGGAAATTTTTACATCAGCTGCGGGGTTACGCTCACATATTCCATGTGCCACGGCAAATCGAAAAATCTGTCCACACGTTGAATAAGCTCTTTTGGCAATCTCCAGCGGACTGTTTTCACCGGACTCAATCTTCTTAACCATGGCCACAAGCATCGGCGCGGTAATTGAATTTATTGGCTTAGAGCCAATCTGATTAAATACATTGAGCTCTAAACGTCTTAATATGCGCCTAGCATTACTTGGATCCTTGCCTACCGACCAAGTCTCATGCCACTTCAAAGCTACCGCCCGAAAACTATTCTCAGCAGCCATTGCTTGTTGTTGCTTTTTTTCCTGGCGATCTTGAGATGGGTTAATACCATCATCTAACAACAAACGAATTGCTAAATGTTTTTCTCTTGCTTTTTTCAGGCCAACTTGAGGATAACTGCCCAATGAAAGCGTGTTTTCTTTACCCGCAAAACGGTAGCGAACTTTCCACCATTTCGAACCATTGGTTTGGCATACAAAATGCAAGTTCCTACCATCAGGAAAGCTTTGCAATTGGCGACCGGGTTTAACCGCTTTGATCACCGCATCGCTCAACTTCATCAAATAGCCCTGTCATGTGAATTGGAGGGTAGAACTTTGAGGCTTTAATTTTCTACCCTCAAAACTACCCTCATTTCAGACACCCTACCCTCATTTCCCATCATTGCCAACAGGCAACAAAAAACCCCTTAGAGGCTTATCCTATAAGGGGTTTTGTGGTCAACGCTAGGCGTTGTTTGAAGAATTCTTGGTGCCTCGGGGCGGACTCGAAAATCCATGTATATATTTGCTAAAGCTTATTTTTTAGTAATTTTTTAGTGATCAAACCAAATGCAAGGCAATAAATCTTAACCAGGACTCGAATCGGGACCCGGGAAG
>NZ_JACVPG010000022.1:0-1347 GCF_018882045.1 Polynucleobacter sp. Fuers-14
TGAACTGACCCCCAAAAGTTGGACATCAAGTCCAACCAAGGGGGTTTTGTTTTATGAGCAAATACAGTACGCAGTTCAAGCTAAAGGTAGTTAAAGAGTATTTAAAGTTTGGCGGTCTTAGGAGGATAGCTAATCTCCATGAGATTAATACTTCTGATATCCGTAATTGGACTTTAGCCTATCAAACACATGGCTTACCCAGCCTTAAAAAGAGGGCTCTTCGGCAATATACGCCGCAGTTCAAGCTTTCTGTTCTTCGATATATGAAGAACAATCAGACATCTATACGCCCTACTGCAGCCCACTTTAATATTGCTGCGCCCAGCTCGATTAGCGTTTGGCAGCGCCTCTACAATGAAGGTGGTATTGCAGCTTTGCAAGCCAGACCTAAAGGACGAGTGCCCATGCCCAAACCCTTCAAGCCGTTTGTTCCTACCAATAAGCCAGTAACTCAGATGACTCAAGAAGAGCTGATCCAAGAGCTCGAGTACCGAAGGGTGGAGACTGATTACCTAAAAAAGCTAGAAGCCTTAGCCCAGCAAAAGCACTTGGCAAGCAAGAACAAGCCCAAGTAATTACTGAGTTAAGGCGGAGTTATCCACTACAAGTGATCTTGACAGTGGTTGGAATGCCTAGGAGTGTGTATTACTACCAAGTGAGTGCCAGCCTTAAACCAGATACTTATCTCGATACCAAGATGCAGATCAAGACCATCTTCCATGCCCATAAAGGTCGCTATGGCTATCGCCGGGTGCAGACAGCACTTAGCTCCCAGAGCTGCTACCTCAATCACAAGACCGTACAAAAACTGATGGCTCAGCTGGGGATCAAGTCGACTGTCAGACCTAAACGCTATCAGTCTTATAAGGGAGCCCTTGGTAAAGTTGCCCCTAATTTATTGGAGCGTAAGTTTGTAGCCAAAGCGCCCAATCAAAAGTGGGTAACGGATGTAACCGAGTTCAAAATTAAAGGTGAGAAGGTGTATCTCTCGCCGATCTTAGATCTTTACAACGGGGAGATTGTCTCCTATGAGATTGCGGATCGTCCGCAGATCAGCATGGTGATGCAAATGCTCCAAAAGGCTTTTAAGCAACTAAAACCAAAAGATAAACCCATCTTGCACTCAGACCAGGGCTGGCAATATCAGATGAGGTTTTATCAGGAGGCTTTAAAAGAACAAGGCCTTACTCAAAGCATGTCTAGAAAGGGTAATTGCTTAGATAACGCCGTCATGGAAAACTGGTTTGGGATCATGAAAAGCGAGTTCTTCTACCAAGAGAAGTTTGAGACTATCGAATCATTTAAGGCAGAACTAGAGGAATATATCCACTACTACAACCATGATCG
>NZ_JACVPG010000023.1:0-1039 GCF_018882045.1 Polynucleobacter sp. Fuers-14
GGCACCAACACCTACACTGGTGCGACTACGATTAGTGCCGGTACTTTAGCCATTACTAATGCCGCTGGCCTTGGAACTACTGCAGTGGGTACTACAGTCAATAGTGGCGCAGTACTAGATCTGCGAGCTGTCACAGTTGGTGCAGAAGCCATTACCCTTAATGGCGGTACGATTGCCACTAGCATAGGCACCTCTAGCTTATCGGGCGCTGTGACTTTAAGTGCGAACTCTACAGTCAACGTCAGCTCGGGCGCAGTGCTCACTATCAGTGGGATTATTAATGGACCTAGCTACACTCTGTATAACTCAGGGGCTGGCACCTTTACAGCCTCTAATGGCTCCAATAGTTATGCGACCAATACTACCCTCACGGGCACAGTCACTCTGACTGCTTCTGGTTATGGTGGAGTAACTGATACTTTAATTATCAACTCTGGTGTGACGCTTGATCTGGCAGGCTTTACACTGACTAATGCCATTATTCTGAATGGTGGCACGATTACCAATAGCTCTACTACCGCTAGCACCTTATCTGGAGCAATCTCCTTAACGGCTGCCTCCACCATCAATGCCGCTAATGCCATGACGCTCTCTGGCATCATCAGCGGCTCAGGTGCTCTGACCAAAACCGGCACCGGTACCTTAACCTTATCGGGCACCAACACCTACACTGGTGCTACAACCATCTCGGAAGGTGCACTTACTGTCTCTGGCACCTTAGCCAATACCACCGCCATCACTGTCGCTAGTATTGCAGCGTATAACGTCAACAGCACAGATACGGTAGGATCCATTGCGGGCGCAGGTAGTATTGCAATTGGTTCTGGATTTACCTTAAGCACTGGCGGTGATAACACCAGCACAAGCTTTAGCGGTGTGCTCAGCGGCTCAGGCTCCCTCACTAAAATCGGCACCGGTACAACTACCCTCTCAGCCGCTAATACCTACACTGGTGCGACTACTGTGAGCGGGGGCATTCTGAGTGTTTCATCTTTAGCCAGCGGTGGTAGCAGTAGCAATATTGGTGCCTCTGCCAATA
>NZ_JACVPG010000024.1:0-439 GCF_018882045.1 Polynucleobacter sp. Fuers-14
CACCAGTGTAGGTGTTGGTGCCAGAGAGCACCCAAGTGCCTGTACCAGACTTGACTAAATTTGTCGCGCCAGTGTTATCTGCTAACACTCCAGCAAAAGTATTGCTTGCTGTTGAGGTGCCAGTCAGAGTCAGGGTGCGGTTAGCAGTACCGGTGTAACTTCTGGCACCTGTATTACTAAAAACTAAGGCGCCAGTGCCAGAGGCGTCAATCGTTCCACCATTATTGGTAATCGTAAATAGACGATCCGTAGTCACTCCTGAGCCGGTGTACTGCAAGGTACCACCATCAAAGATGAGATTACTTGCAATATTGGCAGAGGCACCAATATTGCTACTGCTACCACCGCTGGCTAAAGATGAAACACTCAGAATGCCCCCGCTCACAGTAGTCGCACCAGTGTAGGTATTAGCGGCTGAGAGGGTAGTTGTACCGGTGCC
>NZ_JACVPG010000025.1:0-6452 GCF_018882045.1 Polynucleobacter sp. Fuers-14
GAATATATCCACTACTACAACCATGATCGGATCAAACAAAAACTAAAGGGATTAAGCCCGGTGCAATACCGAACTCAATCCCTCGTGCTAACCTAACTAAACTGTCCAACTTTTGGGGGTCAGTTCACGAAGGTGGTTTTGGTCTTTCTTGGTGGCCCGGGGCGGAATAGACCAGGACCTAGGATGTTTAATTCCGCCTCTAGACTGTTGCTTTAAAAGACAATTTACTCTTGCTCAATGTTAACAAATTTGTTAACATACACGGATGAGCTATTCCATCCTTTATTACAGCGAGCAGGTTCAAGAAGACATTATGAATCTTCCCGACACGCTTCAAGCTCGCTATATTGGATTGACCACTCGAATGATTGAGCATGGGCCGAATTTAGGCTTGCCTCATACGGATTCATTTGGCGGCGGCTTATTTGAATTAAGACTTAAAGGGGCTGAAGGTATCGCCCGAGTTTTCTTTTGTACGATGGTGGAGAAAGAAATAGTGATGCTCCATAGCTTTATTAAGAAGACTCAAAAGACGCCTGAGAAAGAATTAAAGATTGCGAAAGCACGTATGAAGGAGTGGAAAAAATGACAACACAGAAGAAAACAAAAATGCTTACCCATAAACAAATGATAAGCAAAATGCTTAAAAAGCCAGCTGTAAAAGCCGCAGTCAAAGAACTTGATCGCACTGAATTTGCTATTCTTGATGAGATTCTTACGGCAAGGAAAGAGGCTGGATTAACGCAAGCTCAAGTGGCAAAAAAGATGGGAACGCAAACCCCAGCTATTGCTAGATTAGAAAGCTCTTTGGCTACCGGCAAACATTCCCCAAGCCTAACTACCCTAAGAAAGTATGCGGCGGCCTTGGGCAAGAGAGTTGAGCTTCATTTAGTCTGAGGACGTCTATATCCACTGTAATCATTTCACCCATAATTCATAATAGCTATGTTTGAAATAAAATTGATTGATCAGTTTTACTTTCTGGGACAACTAATCAGATATGGCATTTAGCATTGAACAGCTAGGGGATATTGACTATTTGGTCGGGCAGTGGTGTCTGCTTCTGGCTCCACTTGAAATCAAAAAAGATCTTGATTACGATTACGAAATCGATGGCCAGACTGTAAGTGTTTTTGAAGTTCGCCCTTTGTGGCGTGGAAAACCAGGAGAGTTAACTCGACGACCGTTTGTAAAATTTCGGTATATACAGTCTGAGGCTCTGTGGCATATTTATTGGATGCGAGCCAGCGGAAAATGGCAAGCCTATGAGCCAAATCCAATCTCAAAAGATCTCAATGAGGCACTACAAGTTATTGATGCCGATCAATATGGCTGTTTCTTTGGATAACAAGCTTGGGTTAGTCACACTAGTTGCATTGCCTTGACTATTAGCTACTCCAGAATAAAAAACAAGATTTATAGTGTCGATGCTAACTTTCAAATGAAAAAAGAGAGCTACTCTTCCCATGGGAATCGCTCACGACTTAACTCCTCCATAATTTCACTCTTGCTCTTAGCGGCTTTTGTTAAGCGGTTGGTGCCATACTTTGCCCAATGAGCTTGGTCAGCATGAATTTCAGCTAACTCTTTTTTAGAGTCTTCAGCTAATTACGCATTACGGTGAAAAGAACCACTCATAATTATTTAAACGGGCCGCCTTTAGTTAACCAAAAATGCCACCTAAAATATTTTCAATACACCACTAATTCGCGCTGATTATCTACATCAATAAATTGACTGGCCGACTGACCGACCGAGTCTTCCGTTCGCCTGTGCTTGGATTTAAGGTATCTTAAAACGTGGGCTAAAAAATAATTACTTTGGAGTGCAAAGCATCTTATGGATAAGTATCGAGATAGTCTTCTTGTAGGCCCCTTTTTGGTCGATATGAAAATCAGACACATCTGTTAGCGCCAGAAGAATTCCACCATCAGCCGTTGGGAAGAAGTTTCCCTCTCGACCATCATCAATAAAGATCACATTCTTATCCGTAATGCCGCTTCCGTAGGCGTGAAAATATTTAGACAGAATTTTCTTCTCAGCAAATTTATTGCCTTTTAAGCTATCAGGTAGCTTAATATTGGGTGGTAAATTTTTAAGGGTGCTGTCAAAGACGATAACATTATCGTTAAATTTAATTAACCAGTCGGCAGTCGATGCTCTAATTTGGCAAGCATTGTCAAAGCAATCAACTATCTCGATACCTTTGCAATTAAGAACGGGGTATTTCTCCCATAGTGCTTTTGAGGCAGAATCCTGCGCCAATGCATTTAGCGAAAAGAGTATGGTGAGGAGAGTGAGTAATTTTTTCATATTCAATCTTTTGCCAACTCCATCGTAAAGGTTCCATTATCTGAGCCAGCCTCATCTTGATTGATTGATTTGTCGACCATACTGCCAAGCACCCCAAAAAGTGCCCCTATATCATGACTAATTCTTCTGGAAATAGCGAATTTGTAAGTTTTGTGCGCCTCAAATTCAAATGAACGGGAGTATTCTCCGGTCGACATCCGAGCATCCAGCTTTAATAAGTGTTTTCCAGCGCTCGTCATTACAGTGCATTCTTCACTACTAGCTAGAGCACAGTATTGCTCGCCATCAACAAAGACTTTTGCATCATAAACAACCATTCCCGACTCCCTTTGAAAAACCAGGGTTACATTTCCTTCACCTTTTTTAGAGGTCGACTTATCTGCTGCAGGCGCTGGCTGCTCCAAATTCTGAGATTGCGCTTCGGAAGTCGAGTTAGTTTGCGCCTGAGCGCCTAGCGCAAGCAGGTAAATACATATTCCCGCCATGAAAAGAAGTATATTTCTCATGTAATATTCCTTTAAAGAGTTATAAGTAATATTACAACGACAAAATGACCTCGGCCGATAAATCAAGATTTAATAGGAAGCCATGAGAAATCGCCTCAAACAAGGAAATTTTCTGGGTTGTATTTGTATTTCAATACTTCTCGCTGGTTGCATGTCAATGCCAAAGCCGCCGGACAAAAGCATTGAGGACGCCAACTCTCTTCAAAAGCAAATGGCCCTGCAATTAACTTCAAAGGATATGAATGGGGCAATGACTTCGCTTGAGAACTATTTCATCTTGAATCTCAACTGCCCCTCCATTAACCTCAGTCTCATGAATACCCCACTCCGGCTTGAGATGAGCGCCTGACAATTGCTCTATGACATCTAGCCAAGCAAGATTAGATTTATGGAGTTCCGTATTAATAAATGGGTTGGCCGCACTATTTAAAGTAGCCCGCACAATCCTGAGAGATTGACGCATTGGTCGAATACTGGAAGCAATTGTGTTTTGCAAAAGGTATAGCATGCCCATCCCTTAGCTAAGAGTTTGAACCCTGATAGTTATCCTTAGATATGACAACTTGATTACAAGCTGTTTAATCTCGTTTTAAACGACATTACAAGCAGTGATGGCAAATAAGCGTCGCTTAAATCGACGGTTAACCAACGCAGGGATGACAAATCCCCAATAAATAAAGCGTCCTTTTAAAGGACAGTTCATGATGGGGGGATGTGAACGGCAACTGTAAACCATGTGGTCGGTACCGGATGTAAACCATGTGTCCGGTACGGACCAGGGGTTCTTGGTGGCCTGAGGCGGAATCGACCAAGCCTAAAGATATCCAATCCTAGCTCTAGACTTGTAATCTTCTAAAGACTTTTTTCAAACCCAAAGTCAGCGGTAGCACCATTAATACTGAGCCAGCAATTAGGGCAATAGTATTAGGGACTCCCAGCCTATCGCCGACAAAACCATAAACAAGGGGTGAAATAGCACCAGAACCAATTGTTACTGTATAAAACACTCCAAATGCTCTTGATCGCATGTGCGGTGGAACTAACTCGGGGACAGTTCCATAAAGCCCAGAGGATGTTCCATTTAAGGCAACACCAACTAATGGCAGCATCAACATAACAACATCAACATTTAGCGGCAAGGTTAAAGCCATCAGAATAGACGTAGCAATCTCTGTTATTAAAGTGGTTTTGATTACGCCAAATCGAGCTGCGATAAACCCGCAAACAAATTTACCTGCGGCGCCACCAGCAAAAGTTAAACTCAGCGCAAAGCCTACCTGCGTGACTGTGGCGCCTTTAGACATTAATAAAAAAGGTAGTAGTGTTAGAAACCCCATACGAGTAGCGCTATCGATAGCAGCAATTGACGATAAAGAAATAAAGCCTAGATTAAGAAAGTTGCTGCCTGCACCTTTTCCGCTTGTATCACTTGATGCCTTATTTAACTGGGTCTTAGAGTGATTGGTAACTGTTGTTTTAGGTAGAACAACTGCTAAGAACATTACAGCCAACAATCCCAAGAGCCCCATCACGCTGGTTACGGTATGCCAATCCCAGACTGCCAATAAAGCCGCACAGAGTGATGGCAATAACACCTTCCCTATATCGCCAGAAAAGTTATATGTGCTCAGAGCACCCCTTAATTCCGAGCCTTCAAAAGCATGGGAAGTTAATGAGGAGGAGAGGGGGTGTTGAACACTTGCGCCAATACCACTAAGAATTAAACAGGCCGCCAAACCTAAAAAACTGGTAGTCCAACCAGACAATAAAAACCCAATTGCCGCAATCAGAGTGCCGAATAGCAATAGGCGTTTTTCACCGACCTTTTCTGACAACATGCTTGATGGAACTTGTAAGGAAGCCATCGCCCCCGAATATAAAGTCTTTAAAGAGCCAACTTCAGCAAGCGATAGACCAAATGCCATTTGCCAAATGGGAAACATGACATACAGTAGGTCGGTATATCCATCATGAAGAATATGGGCACCACAACAAGACCCCAGGATTCTTTTCTTGAGCGCTTTCATAACAACAATGTAACTGAGGTCTAATGAAAAAACCACCCGAAGGTGGTTTTGGTGTTTTTTGGTGGCCCGGGGCGGGGTTGACCAGGGCCCAGGATGCCTAATCCTTAGCCTTCACTATTCCCCTATAAATCAGAGCTGTAGCAACTAGGCCCATTCCACCAGCCATGGCCATCCAATAACCGGGTGATGCTTTATCCCCTGTGGTTTCAATTAACCAAGTTGAGACCAATGGCGTGAAACCGCCAAACAATGCCGTAGCTAAACTATAGGCCAATGAAAACCCAGTGGTTCTAATTTGAATTGGAATAATTTCTGTGAGCGCAACAATAGTAGCGCCGTTATAACTGCCGTATAAAAATGATAGCCATAACTCAACGGCAAGCATATTTTCAAAGCTTGGATTCACTACCAACCAATTAAGCACTGGATAAGCAGTAAATAAAGCCAAGCCAGAAAACAATGCCATGATTGGCCAGCGACCAATTTTGTCTGATAGGGCACCCATCACAGGCAACCAAAAGAAGTTGGATAGGCCAACAAACAGGGTAATGATTAAGCTATCAACAATAGAAAGCTTCATCACACTCTTGCCAAATGTTGGCGTGTAAACCGTAATCAAATAGAAGGATACGGTTGTCATCACAATCAACATCATTCCAGCAATCACCAACTGCCAGTTAACGGTTAATGACTTAATAATTTCTTTGAAGGTTGGGTGATGTTTCTTAGCGAGGAACTCTTCTGTTTCCTGTAGCGAACGGCGAATCTGGAAAACGATTGGAATAATCATACAGCCGATAAAAAATGGAATGCGCCATGCCCAATCGGCGATGATTTCTTTGCTTAAGGTTTCATTCAAAATGAAGCCAAGTGCCGCAGAAAAAATGATGGCAACTTGTTGGCTGGCTGATTGCCAGCTGACATAAAAGCCCTTGTGTCCTGGCGTTGCCATCTCAGATAAATAGACAGATACACCACCGAGCTCAACGCCCGCCGAGAAACCTTGTAACAAACGCCCAATCAAAACTAAGAATGGAGCAAGCAAACCAATCGTTGCGTAACTTGGAATAAAAGCCACCATTGCTGTGCCAGTGGCCATAATGCCAAGGGTCAGCACAAGGCCTTTACGACGGCCAATGCGGTCTATATATCCACCCAAGAAAATAGCGCCCAATGGACGCATTAAAAATCCGGCACCGAAAGTCGCAAAAGTCAGCATCAAAGATGCGTATTCACTGTCAGATGGGAAAAATGCCTTTGAAATATATGTGGCATAAAAGCCAAATAAAAAGAAGTCATACATCTCAATAAAGTTTCCGCTTGTAACGCGAAATACTGTTGAGACCTTAGACTGGGGTTTAGCTATAGCGGTCATTTCAGCCCTTGCTTTGTGTGAATTAGTTACAAAGAGGAATATACAGACTATTAAAAGACATCAGGGAAACCACCAAGATAGGAACAGAAAAAACCACCCGAATGAACTGACCCCATAAAGTTGGACAGTTTAATTAGCTTACCAGAAGGGATTGAGTTCGGTAATTTACCGGACTTAATCCCTTTAGTTTTTGCTTGATTCGATCATGGTTGTAGTAATGGATGTATTCAC
>NZ_JACVPG010000026.1:0-54656 GCF_018882045.1 Polynucleobacter sp. Fuers-14
AGGAATATATCCACTACTACAACCATGATCGGATCAAACAAAAACTAAAGGGATTAAGCCCGGTGCAATACCGAACTCAATCCCTCGTGCTAACCTAACTAAACTGTCCAACTTTTGGGGGTCAGTTCATACGGGTGGTTTTTCATTCTCGGCCGACTCGGTTTATAATTACATAAGTAATTGAATTAAAAGGGATTATTCCTTTAATTCCACTTTTGCTGGTTTGACAGCTCTTAGAGGCTCTTGGACAATGCCATGGGTGGTTGATTCAAGCCCCAAGCCCTCATGACAGTTGATACTCATTCCTCCTCCAATACACCGCATTTGATGCTTGAAGCTCGTGCGCTGACTTGTATTCGTGGGGAGCGACAATTATTTCTGAATCTGAATCTGACAGTGGCGGCTGGAGAGTGCCTGCATGTGCGCGGTGAGAACGGGGTCGGAAAAACTAGCCTCTTAAGACTCCTGACGGGACTTTCTAAACCAGAGGCGGGGGAGGTTCTTTGGAATCATCAATCAATCGCTAAAGATCCTTCTATATATCATCGGGAACTTTTATTCCTGGGGCATCGTGATGCTCTGAAGGAAGATCTGACTGCCTTGGAAAATCTGCAGCTGTATGCAGTCCTGGACGACATTCATTTGCCAGGTGATAAGGCTTTAGCAGCGCTCTGGCGTTTTGGTTTGCGTGGGCGCGAGAACCTACCGGTCAGTTGTTTATCGGCTGGACAAAAGCGTCGAGTCTTAATGGCTCGCATGTTGACACGTCAAGCCAAGTTGTGGATCTTGGATGAGCCATTTAATGCGCTGGATATTCATGCCGTTCAAGATTTGCAAGGATTAATAGCAGAGCATGTGGAGCAAGGTGGTCTAGTGGTACTGACTAGCCATCAAGCGGTGGATCTTCCGCGTGTGAGGGCGCTAGACCTGTGAACGCTCTGCTCGCAATCATTCGCCGTGATTTGCTCTTGGTCATGCGCCGCAAGAGCGAGGTGCTCACAGCCCTCTTCTTTTTTGTCGTAGTGACTAGTTTGTTTCCATTGGGTATTGGTGCGGATGCTGCTTTACTTCGCAAGATTGCTCCTGGGGTTCTCTGGGTTGCAGCCTTACTGTCTACCTTATTAGGCTTGCATCGGATGTTTGCTGCCGATTATCAAGATGGCGCTTTAGAGCAGCTTGCCTTGTCGCCGCAGCCTATGGTCTTGTTAGTAACTGGAAAAATTGTTGCCCATTGGATTGTGAGTGGACTACCGCTCGTGCTCTTGGCACCGATCATTGGTATTCAGTTTGATCTGGATGCTAGTTCTTTGTATGTACTGATGGGAACCCTATTATTAGGTACCCCGGTGCTATCCTTACTGGGATCCATAGGTGCGGCCTTAACCTTGGGTGTCAGAGGCGGTAGCGTGTTATTGAGCTTATTGATATTGCCTTTATATATTCCGGTTCTCATTTTTGGCGCTGGCGCCGTATATGCTAATAGTGTGGGTTTGGATACGTCAGGCCATTTTTCATTGCTAGGCGCATTATTGATTTTGGCTTTAGCATTTGTTCCTTGGGTAAGTAGTGCTGCTGTAAAGATTGCAATTGAATGAATCCGATAAATACTTTTTCTAATCACCGCTTAGTTAACTGGTTTAAGTTATCTAGCCCCAGCACTTTTTATCCGTTGGCGGGTAAGCTCATCCCATTCTTCTGGGTCTTGACTTTTTTATTTGGCACTGCTGGTTTGTGGGTTAGCTTCTTTGTTGCGCCCGTCGATGCCGTGCAAGGGCAGGGCTATCGCATCATTTTTATTCATGTGCCCGCATCCTGGATGTCGATGTTTATTTATTTAGTCATGGCTGCATGGGCAGGATTAGGACTGGTCTTTAATACACGTTTGTCTGCCATGATGGCGCAGGCTCTTGCCCCTATAGGTGCTTGGATGGCATTTCTATCCTTGTGGACCGGTGCATTCTGGGGCAAGCCCATGTGGGGTGCCTGGTGGGTTTGGGATGCTCGCCTTACTTCAGAGTTAATTCTTCTCTTTCTGTATTTGGGCTTTATTGCCTTGCGAGCATCTATTGATGATCCTCGCCGTGCCGATAAGGCGAGCGCCATTTTGGCTTTGGTAGGTGTTGTAAACGTACCGATCATTTATTTCTCGGTGAAATGGTGGAACACCTTGCATCAAGGCGCCTCCGTTTCCCTCACAAAAGCCCCGGCGATGGCACAAACCATGCTCTGGGGAATGCTGTTGATGGCCTTATGTCTATGGATGTACACCATTGCAGTCACCTTAATGCGAGTGAGGGCAATCATTTTGGAGCGTGAAGCCCATGCTGATTGGGTGAGACAATCAATTGAGGTGAAAATCTGATGTGGAATAGCCCTTCTGAGTTTTTTGCCATGGGCGGCTACGCAATCTATGTGTGGAGTAGTTTTGGTGTTTGTGCGCTGGTATTGATATTGGAGCCCCTCATGGCGCGTGCTCGCTTTAGAGCAATCGTAGGTCGGTTGAAGCAAGAGCAATTAGCTGAGCAGTTTGATAAAGAGATTAGTAAGTGAAGCCTAGACATAAACGTGCATTGATGATTGTTGCAGCGCTGATCGTAATTGGTGTAGCTGCACTCTTAATTTTGAATGCGCTCAATAGCAATATTGCTTTATACGTCACTCCAAGTGAAGTGTCAGCAGGCAAAGCGCCTCAAGGTCAGGCTTTCCGAATTGGTGGCATGGTGAAGGATGGCTCTTTAAAGCGCGATGGCTTAACCGTGCACTTTGTGATTACTGATTTGGTTAAAGATATTCCCGTGGCCTATACCGGCATCCTTCCTGATTTGTTTAAAGAAGGTAAAGGTGCTGTAATCCAAGGCCGCATGAATGCCAATGGTGAATTTATTGCCAGTGAAGTATTGGCTAAACATGACGAGAACTACATGCCTCCTGAAGCAAAACATGCTTTAGAGCAAGCTCAAAAAAACGGAACAAATAAATGATTCCTGAGTTTGGGCATTACGCACTAGTTCTGGCGCTTTGCATTGCTCTCATTCAGGGGGTTTTGCTATTGCTAGGCGCGCATTATGGCCGACGTGATTGGTTGGTGCTAGCAAGGCCTGCCGCGCAAACGGCCTTCTTATTGTTGGCGATTGCTTTTGGAGTCTTGGCCTGGAGTTTTTACGCCAATGATTTTTCTGTGCTTTATGTTGCTGAGCACTCTAATTCACAGCTGCCGGTGATTTATCGATTAGGCGCAGTATGGGGTGGACATGAAGGATCTCTCTTATTGTGGATTTTCTTGCTGGCTACCTGGACCATTTTGGTTGCTCAACTTTCTAAAGCATTAGATGACTTTATGGTGGCGCGAGTAATTGGTGTTTTGGGGCTGGTCACTAGTGGCTTACTCCTGTTTGTTTTAACAACCTCAAATCCGTTTGAGCGTTTATTGCCTGCTGCTCAAGATGGCCGCTCATTAAATCCACTCTTGCAAGATCCGGGCTTAGTATTTCATCCGCCAATGTTATACATGGGTTACGTTGGTTTTTCAGTGGCTTTTGCATTTGCAATCGCCTCTTTATTGTCTGGAAGATTAGATGCTGCTTGGGCTCGTTGGTCGCGTCCTTGGACAACCGCTGCTTGGGTTTTCCTGACCCTCGGTATTGCTTTGGGTTCATGGTGGGCCTATTACGAATTGGGTTGGGGTGGTTGGTGGTTCTGGGATCCCGTTGAAAATGCGTCGTTTATTCCTTGGCTCGTGGGCACCGCCTTATTACATTCTTTAGCGGTTACCGAAAAGCGTGGCGGCTTTAAGAGTTGGACTGTGCTCTTGGCAATTACCGCCTTCTCTTTGTCGCTACTAGGAACCTTCTTAGTTCGTTCGGGTGTCCTAACTTCGGTTCATGCATTTGCAACCGATCCAAGGCGCGGCATCTTTATTCTGATCTTCTTATCACTCGTCGTTGGTTCGTCTCTGATGCTTTACGCATGGCGTGCACCTAAGAGTTCGATGGGCGGCAAATTTAGTTTGAGCTCCAGAGAAACATTGATTTTGCTTGGCAATGTCTTTTTAGTGGTTTCTGCCGGATCTGTTTTGCTAGGCACCCTATACCCATTGCTGATTGATGCTTTGCATCTAGGTAAGATTTCTGTAGGCCCTCCTTATTTCAATAGCGTATTTGTTCCCATCATGGTTCCATTACTGGTATTGATGGGTATCGGTCCATGGGCAAGTTGGAAGCAGAGTAATTTAATTAGCATCGTCAAGCGTTTATGGATCGCAGGCGCAGTCGCTCTGATTGCAGGCGTTGGAACCCCCTTAATCATGGGCCAATTTACTTGGCTTGCAGGCATGGGCTTCATGTTGGCATTTTGGGTGATAGCTTCGGGCTGCATGCAAATTATTCGCCAAGCCAAAGCCGGTAAACCAACCCGTTCTTTTATTGGTATGCAGGTGGCGCATTTGGGCATTGCGGTGTTTGTGATTGGCGTAACAATGGTGGGTGCATACCAAGAAGAAAAAGATGTGCGCATGTCCCCTGGCGATACAGTGAGTGTTGGTGGATATCAAATCCAGATGCAGGGAGTGAATACAGTACTTGGCCCAAATTATCAAGCGATACGAGGTGCTTTCCAGCTCTCCAAAAATGGTATTGCTGAGAGAGGTCTTTATCCAGAAAAGAGAAGTTACTTTTCTTCGACGATGCCGATGACTGAAGCAGCGATTAATGCTGGACTCACCCGCGATATTTATGTATCACTAGGTGAAGCACTCAGCGATCAATCCTGGGCTGTACGTGTTTACTACAAGCCTTTTGTGGATTGGATTTGGGGCGGTTGCTTGTTGATGGCTTTAGGTGGCGTGTTCGCTATGTCTGATAAGCGCTATCGACTGAAATTAAAGAGCAAGTTCATATGAAAGCAAAATTTTTAATCCCCTTGATCTTGTTTGTGGGTTTGGTAGTCTTTTTGGCTATTGGCTTAAATCGTGATCCACATGAAGTGCCTTCACCACTAATTAACAAGTCTGCCCCTGCATTTGAAGTATCTCAATTGGCTGATGCTAATAAAACATTTTCACCGGCAAGTATGAAGGGACAGGTGTGGATTCTGAATGTTTGGGCGTCCTGGTGCGTAGCTTGTCGCGAAGAACATCCGGTATTGGTTGAGCTTGCAAAGTCCCAAATAGCGCCAGTGATTGGTTTGGACTACAAAGATAAGCGTGAAGATGCTGTAGTAATGCTGGCAAAACAAGGCAATCCTTATTCACTCTCCGCTTTTGATGGCAATGGGCGTGTTGGTATTGATTACGGCGTCTATGGCGTGCCTGAGACTTACATCATTGATAAGGCAGGAGTGATTCGCTTTAAGCACATTGGTCCATTAACAGTGGATTTATTGAATCAAAAAATTTATCCTATGTTGAGTGAGTTAAAGAAATCATGAGGCGGATTTTATTAATCGCCGTTTTCGTATTTAGTTTAGGAAACGTGTTTGCCAAAGATGCTGCACCACTCGCGGATGATCCAATAACAGAGCAGCGTCTTATTAGCATTTCTGAAGAGATGCGCTGCTTAGTGTGTCAGAACGAGTCATTAGCTGGCTCACGCTCCGATTTGGCCAATGATTTGCGTCGTGAAATTCGGGTATTGATCAAAGAAGGTAAGAGCGATGATCAAATCCGCTCGTTTATGGTCGAGCGCTATGGCGATTTTGTACTCTATCGCCCACCAGTGAAGCCGGTGACCTGGTTGCTATGGATTGGCCCATTTGTTATTTTGGGTCTGGGTATTGCTGGTTTATTAATGTATTTAAGACGTAGAGATAGCAGCGTGCCTAATGTCATGCTGACTGATGCTGATAATCAAAAAATCGATGCACTATTAAATGCAAGCGATAAGAAAGAGGGATGAAATAAGTGACTAGCTTTTTGATCCCCGCTTTTCTGCTCCTGGTGCTGGTAATGCTTCTGTTGCTGCGCCCCTTCATCTTTCCTGCGAAGAGCTCGTCGACATCGCGTCGTCAGATGAATGCCACCATATACCGAGAAGAGTTGGATAAATTAGAGGCTGAACATACGGCTGGTGCAATTACTTCTATTGATTATGAAATTGCGCATGCAGAAATGCGTCAGCGACTCTTTCAAGACACTATTGAAGGGGATGACAGAGAGGTTACTGGCTCCTCAAAGAAGACTGCACTCGGTTTGTGTATCTTTATCGTCCTGCTCTCATCGGCGCTGTATTTCTCCTTGGGGGATGTTGTTCGGGTAGCCCAAAACAATTCTGAAAAACCAGTCACCCAAGAAGGTGTCGAAAAAATGGTGGCTGAATTTGCCATCAAAATGGAAAAAGATCCTGGTAACTTAAAAGGCTGGGCGATGTTAGCTCGCTCCTACCGAATCTTGGGCCGCGATGAGGATGCCGCTAAAGCATATGCACGTGCTGGTAGCTTTATTGATTCTGATCCGCAATTGTTAGCCGACTATGCGGATGTATTGGCAAGCAATGCAAATGGGAGTTTTGTTGGGAAGCCTTCGCAGTTGATTAATCAGGCATTAAAGCTGGACCCCAATAACATGATGGCACTTTGGCTCTCAGGTACTGCATCCTATAGCGCTAAAAATTACAAGGCAGCGGTGCAGTCCTGGGAGAAGCTTGCGCAACAACTTCCGCCTAATACGGATGAGGCGCGTGCCATTCAAGGATCTATTGCTGAGGCGCGCTCTAAAGGTGGTCTGACTACTTCAGCGCCGGTTGCTCCAACCGGAAAAGGCATTAGCGGCAAGATTGAATTGTCTGCTGACCTTAAATCTAAAATTAAGCCTGGCGACATTGTGATGGTGATTGCACGCAAACCTGGTGAGCGTATGCCTGTTGCTGTCTTGAAGGCATCTGCAACTGACTTTCCAATGGGCTTTATATTGAATGATTCATTGGCTATGAATCCCAGTGCGCCTCTGTCTCAACTATCTGAGGCGAGTGTCGAGGTGCGCATTTCTAAGACTGGGATGGCGAAACCGGAAGCGGGGGATTTAATCTCTTCAGTGCAGACAATTAAAGTCGGCACAACCAATGTTCGCCTACTAGTCGACCAAGTTCGCCAGTAAGGTTTTAGCCTCTACCCACAAACGGCATATTGGTTGCCATAATGGTCATCGACAGAATATTGCTTTCGAGTGGTAGTTGGGCCATATGCAGTACGGCCTCACCAACATGATTAACATCCATGCGTGGCTCCACCTTAGTGGATTGATCTGCCTGTAGGATCCCAGCAGCCATACGTTCAGTCATCTCTGTTGCAGCATTGCCGATATCGATTTGACCGCACGCGATATTAAAAGGACGTCCATCTAATGCAATGGTTTTGGTTAAGCCGCTGATGGCATGTTTGGTTGCCGTGTAGGGCGCTGACATTGGACGAGGTGCGTGTGCAGAGATTGAGCCATTATTGATAATTCTGCCGCCCTGTGGAGATTGCGCCTTCATCATACGAATCGCTTCCTGTGAACACAAGAACGCACCACAGAGGTTGCTATTCACTACATTCATCCATTGCTCATAACTCAGGTCTTCCATTGGAATGGCAGGGGCTCCCATACCAGCGTTATTGAAGAGCAAATCAATGCGGCCAAATTTATGGCTAAGTGCTGTAAATAGCTTTTTGACTTCATCGGGTTTGCCAACATCGCAAGCGACCGCTAGACAGTTACTTTGATTACCGCCGATATCAGCAATAGCCTTTTCTAATCTATCTAGATTGCGTCCAGTTAGGACCACTTGATAGCCTCCCTTGAGAAGGGCTTTGGCAGCCGCCCGCCCAATACCAGTTCCTGCACCAGTTACTAGGGCTACCTTAGTTTTTGCTGAATTCATCATATTCTTTAGGGCTGCTTAAAAGCATCATCTTATCGTGATTTATTAGGCCTGTTTTGAAACCTTTGCCTATTGCTTTGCTCGGGGCATAATGCAAAAAACACAAGAGATTTCCATGAATTTCATCAAAAAACAAATTTATAACCCCTTGGCTATAACAGCAGCCTTTTTTGTTCTATTAACAATCCTTTTTGGTGTTCTGTGGGTTTTAGTCCCGCCGCCGCCAAAGTCAATCGAGATGGCTACGGGATTTCCTACGGGACTGTATTACCAGTTTGGCGAGCGCCTGAAATCGGAAATAGCTAAGGAGGGTGTTGATCTCAATGTGCGATCCACAGGCGGAACTTTAGATAACTTAGCTCTTTTGAATGACCCCAATTCTGGGGTTGATTTTGCAATGGTGCAGGGTGGTGTTGCTAATGTTGCTGAATATCCAAACTTGGTTTCAATAGCCGGAATGTTTTACGAGCCCATTTGGGTTTGGTATCGTGAAGATGCATTTAAAAATGATGGTGGCCAACTCAAGATTTTAAGTCAGCTAAAAGGTAAGCGCGTCTCCATCGGCAATGATGGGAGTGGCACCTTAGTACTCACTCAGAATTTGTTGCAGGCTAGCGGTATTACAGATAAGGAGATTGGCGCGCAGAAATTAAATCCTGATGAGGCTATCGTTAAGTTAAATAATAGCGAATTAGATGCAGTATTTGTAGTGGCAGCCGCAGAGGCCCCCATCTTGAAAAAGTTTTACTCTATTCCTGGTATTCGCTTGATGGATTTTGACCAGGCGGATGCATACACCCGAAATCTTAGTTATTTATCCAAGGTGACCGTGCCCAGAGGTTTATTGAGTATTCAGCATGATCAACCTCGTCAGGATATTCAGGTGATGGCTGCCGCTGCTACATTGGTAGCCCATGACAATGTAAGTCCGGCAATGGTTTCACTCTTATTGAGTGCTTCTTACGATATTTTGAAATCCTATTCACGATTACAAAAGGTGGGCGAGTTTCCTTCCGGTTCTGGACTAGATTTCCCATTGCATACGGATGCGGAGATTTACCTAAAGGATGGCCCTTCATTCTTGCATCGTCACTTGCCGTTTTGGACTGCGGTATGGGCAGGACGTTTTGTCAAAATTGTTATTCCATTACTAGTAATTTTGATTCCATTATTTACCTATATTCCAACTACCAAAAATTTCTTATTGCGATTGAAGTTGGCGCAGGTGTATGAGGAGCTCAAGGTGATTGAGAAGAATGCTCAAAATCCCGCCTTAAAAGAAAAGAATTTCAAAGATCTTGAGGATATCGAGAGGCGCGTTGGAAACATTAAGGTATCCATGTTGGATGCTAAAGAGCTGTACGATCTCAAGGGGCATGTGGGTGAAGTGCGTCATCGTTTGAGCTTAGTGCACTAACTTCATCATTTGTCCTAAAATAAGCCTATGACGATTACTGGCCTTGCGCCTACACTGACCCCCTTAAAGCAGATCGATCAAGCTTTGCGTGATGATGGCTTTGCTGTGGTATCCGCCGAGACGGTTGCCAAGATTAGCAATGTAGATCTATTCAAGCTTCAAGATCTCACGAAGTATTGGGAAAACTTGCCCCGCGACCCTTATTTAAAAGATGGTGGGCGCTATCGCTTTCGTCGACATGCTAGCTATGAGATTAAAGGTGATGAGCTCACATTGGTTCCACATCGTGCACACTGGCAATCACTGGATTACAACGCATTGCATGGTGGAATTGAGCGCTGGTTTGAGCCCATTCAAGGTGAGTTATTAAGTAATACTGCTTGGCAATCTGTCTTGCTCGGGCTTGCACATATCTTGAATAGCCTAAAGCCTGTGAATACTTGGTTTGTTGAAGCGCATCAATTTCGAATTGATACTACTGATGGTATCGGACGTCCAACGCCTGAAGGTGCTCATCGCGATGGTGTTGATTTTGTAGCGGTCTTCTTATTGGGTCGAGAGGGTATTAAAGGTGGCGAGACCAGAATATTTGATACCTCTGGCTCCGCAGGATTGCGTTTCACTCTCACGCAACCTTGGTCTCTTTTGTTAATGAATGATCAGCGCATGATTCATGAATCAACCCCAATTCAGCCATTAGCAAAATATGGCTATCGAGATACCTTGGTTCTTACCTACCGCTCAAATGGTTTCCAAGACTCTCCAAATCGAAGTCAGCAATAAGCCAGCTGATTTACTCTGGCTCCATGCCAGCTTCTTTAATCGCTTTTGCCCACTTAGCAGTTTCTAGTTTGATCTTTTGACCAAGGGCTTCAGGCGTTCCTGGCTGAGTTTCAAAACCATTTGCAGAGAGTCGCTCTACTAGGTCTTTTGATTTAGCTGCATTGTTAATGGCTTGATTGAGCTTGAGAACAGCGTCTTTTGGCATGCCTGCAGGACCAAATGCCGCAAAGAAGGCGATCAGTTCATAGCCTTTGATACCTAATGCTTCATTTACCGTAGGTAACTCTGGAATAGCTGACGAGCGCTTTAAGGAGGTGACAGCTAAGCCACGGATTTTGCCTGCTTGTACCTGAGGTAATGAGACTCCAAAGTCAGATGTGAACATATTCACCTGACCGCCAATTAAATCAGTCATAGCATTGGGGCCGCTCTTGTATGAGACCCCAATCATTTTGATATCAGCAAAGCTTGCCAGCATTTCTGATGAAACGCGCTGTGATGTACTTGCATAAGCAAAAGTCGTCTTTCCTGGATTGGCTTTGGCTAGAGAAACAAACCCATTCAGTGATTTAGCGGGCACATCATTATTGATGGCAATAATGAGTGGAGCAGATCCAAAAAATCCAATGGGAGTAAAGGCAGTGTCTTGGTTATAGGGTAAATTTTTAACCAAGCTCTTCAGGGCGGCATTAGTGCTATTGGTTCCGAACAGAATCGTATAGCCGTCTGCGGGGGCCTTGGCCACAAAATCTGCACCAATTAGGCCATTTGCGCCAGGGCGATTTTCAACAACTACGGGCTGACCTAATGACTCAGACATTTTTGCCGCAAAAGCGCGTCCAATTTGATCGGTTGTGCTACCGGGTGCAAAAGGAACAATCGCTTTAATGGGTTTGGAGGGGTAGCTATCCGCTGATGCCAGGGTACTTGTGAAGCTAATGATGAGGCCGGCCCCGATCTGCAATAAGCGAGCTATCAAAGATTTGCTATTCATGCTGTCTCCGTCTTGTTTTCAGTAGTGTAGCGGGTCTAATTCGTTCTGGGCGAGTAGAATGAGTTCACGTTTCTACTGACTAACTATGCGCTTTCGTTCGGCTGGCTATACCCCTCTTATGCTTCTGGCACAAACCTGTGCTTTATTGGGTTTTGCTTGCTATGCCGTCGTGTTAACGACTTTGCAAGAGGAGTGGCATCTCAGTAATTTGCAGTCGGGCCTGATTGCGAGTGCTTTTTTCTTTGGTTACATGCTTGCCGTTCCATTAGCTACAGCGTTAACAGATCGGGTAGACGCGCGTAAGGTATATTTAATAGGCGGTCTCACAGCAAGCTGCGGTCTTTTGTGTATGAGTCTGTTGGCTTATAACTTTTGGACAGCTCTACTTTTTATGGCTTTGAATGGTGCTGGTCTTGCTGGTACTTATATGCCCGGCCTCAAGATTTTGTCAGACCGCATCCAATCGGGAGAGTTAACTAGACATATTGCGTTCTATACCGCCTTCTTTGGTATCGGCACTGGATTTTCGTATTTGTGTTCTGGTTGGATTTTGAGTGCGCTTGGTTGGCACTATGTATTTGGTTTGATTGCATTGGGCCCATTTAGCGCATTTCTGATTGTCTTGTTGCTAATTCCAGCGCTTCAGCATGAAAAATGGCAAGGGTCAATGAATATTCGTCTGCACGATATATTTCCAGTGGATAAATGGAAATTAGTTTTACAAGACAAAAATGCATCAGGCTTTATTTTTGGATATACCGCTCATACTTTAGAGCTCTTTGCTTCAAGGAGCTGGATTGTTGCCTTCTTTGCTTTTTGTGCAGTTGCTTCTGGCGAAGATTTCTTTCTAACTGCAACCACTTTAGCTGGAGTGATTAATTTCTTTGGCGTGCCCTCCTCTATATTGGGTAATGAAATTGCTTTGAGAGTAGGACGTCAAAAATGGGTGTGCATTGTGATGCTGACTAGTGCGGTATTAGGGATTGCATTTGCTTGCTCAACTGGCCAGTCGTGGTGGTTGATTGTTGCTCTGGCTATTGGGCATACCATATTCATCATGGCAGATTCTTCAACGCTCACTGCAGGCTTGGTGATTAGTGCGCAAGAAAATATCAAGGGCGCAGCAATGGGCCTGCACTCATTGATGGGCTTTAGTGGCGGCCTATTGGGCCCCGCTATTTTTGGTTTCGTCTTGGATATTTCTGGTTCTCGTACTTCACAAGGTGCCTGGGTATGGGCATACGTTGCCGTAGTCATGTGGGGCGTTCTATTTGTGATTTACGAACGACGTAGGGGTTGGGGTAGCTCTGTGCGCGCATGAGTAATCAGATAAATGAGCAGATGAACAAAAAGAATGCTTTAGTTTGCTATCACTGTTCAAGCCAGATTCTCCCAGGGGAATTAACTGAGGCGGAACTGGGTGGTGAGACGCGTCCATTCTGTTGTCCAGGTTGTATGGCAATTGCGCAAACAATTCATGGAGAAGGCCTAGAAGTTTTTTATGCTAGGCGTTCTCAGTCGGGTGATAAGCCAGCAGCCTATCTTGCAAGTGATGAGATTCCGGTGAAGCTCAAGCCTTATGACGATCCTTCATTGCGAGGCCGTTTCACCCGTTCATCTGGAGGGGAGGGTGATCTTGAAACCACTCTACGTTTAGAAAAAATTCGATGTGCAGCTTGTGTTTGGCTGTGCGAGCAACATTTACGTCGTAATGCAGGTGTTCAGGATGTGCAAATTAATTACGTTACTCAAAAAGTAATGGTGCGTTTTTCTCCAGATAAAACGAGCTTAGCAAGACTGCTTTTTGAAATTGAACGCATTGGTTATGAGGCTTGGCCATTTGAACCCTCCCAATCATTAGATCGCGCTAAAAAGGAAAGGCGCCACCTTCTTTTGCGCCTTAGTGTAGCAATGCTCGGCATGATGCAGGTCATGATGTATGCCTGGCCTACGTATGTCGGCGCTGACATTACTCCGGAATTTGAGATTCTTTTAGGTTGGACTAGCTGGTTATTGACTGTTCCTGTGATGGTCTACTCAGCAGGCCCTATATTCCAGTCGGCTTGGCGAAGTGTGCAGTCTTTTAAGCAAACGCATATGTTGGGAATGGATGTTCCTATCGCATTGGCTTTAGCTTTGGCATTTACTGCGGGCACTATTAATTTAGTTACCGGTGTTGGGCATACTTATTTTGATTCCATCACCATGTTTGTGGCATTTATCTTGGCGGCCAGATATGTGGAGCTATTAGCAAGACAAGATGCGCAGGGTGGGGCAGAGGCCTTAGCTAAACAACTGCCTGCAACATGTGAGCGAGCATTGAACTATCCAGCATCACAAGAAATTGAAGTGGTTCCCGTGGTTAATTGCAATCCTGGAGAAGTATTGCGAGTTTCTCCAGGGGAAGTGGTGCCGGCTGACGGTGTCCTGATTGAAAATGTGAGTGCCTTAGACGAGTCTTTGCTCACAGGCGAATCTAAGCCGGTTGAGAAAAAGATTGGTGACCGTGTGTACGCTGGTACTCACAACATACTGAATCCATTGTTCATGCGAATTGAGGCAGTGGGGCAATCAACCCGTATCGCCGGAATTGCTTCCTTATTAGATCAAGCATTACTTGCTAAACCAGTCATGGTGAGTCTTGCTGAAAAGTGGACTGCTTATTTTGTTGCCTTTTTACTATTCGGTGCGTTTGCTTCGTCCGCTATTTGGCTGTACTTTGACCCTAGTCGTGCGTGGACAGTTTTAGTTTCTGTTCTAGTTGCCAGTTGCCCTTGTGCTTTATCGCTAGCAGTTCCAACCGCTATGGCAGCAGCGCAAGGCGCGGTAACTAAATTAGGTTTACTGATTGTGCGTGGTCATGTGATGGAAGGTTTAGTAAAGGCAACTGACTTAGTGTTGGATAAGACCGGCACATTAACGATGGGTCAGCCAGAATTGCAAGAGGTCATTAATTTGCGTACGGGCTATCGACGTGAAGATGCTTTGGCTTTAGCTACGGCATTAGAGGCGGGGCAAAGGCATCCGTTGGCACTTTCTTTGATGCGTGCCGCTACTGCTGAAAATTTATCTTTACCTACATTGAGTGAACCAGTGATTAATCAACTGGGAAAAGGTTTAAGTTCGGGCGAGTGTCGCTTGGGAAGCGCCTTGTGGCTGGGGGTAGAGCAGAGTGCGCAATTAGGGCAATACGGTCAGGTGCATTTAGCGGATGCACAAGGATTGATAGCCAGCTTTGTATTTTTGGACACGCCTAGAGCAGGGTTAGAGCAATTCCTAAAAGTAGTGAAGTCTAGAAAGATTGCAGTGCATTTAGTTTCTGGTGATGATCGCGCTACGGTTGCGTGGTGGGCTCATCATGTGGGTATCGAATACTATCAAGGCGGCTGTACGCCTGAAGATAAGTATGACTACATCGAAAGGTTGCAAAAAGAAGGTCGTTTTGTATGGGCCATCGGCGATGGTGTGAACGATGCGCCCTTGCTTGCTCGTGCAGATATCTCTATTGCGGTTGGTGCTGGTGCACCTTTAGCTGCTGCTGGAGCCGATGCAATTCTGACGGCTAGCTCTTTAGAGCCATTAGCAAAAACTTTGTTGCTAGCTGATAAAACTCACGCAATCATTAAAGAAAACTTATGGTGGGCCTTGGCTTATAATTTGCTTGCTATACCTGCTGCAATGATGGGTTTGGTAAATCCCTGGGTTGCCGGGATCGGAATGTCGCTTTCTTCATTAGCCGTGACTTTAAATGCCTGGCGTTTACGAAACGCTTAGACTATAGGAATGGAAAGTCTATTTCTTCTCATTCCCATTTCTCTGGTTTTAATTGGCCTTTTGGTCTGGATTTTGAACTGGTCCATAAAAAGTGGTCAATTTGACGATTTAGACGGTCCTGGTGAGGCGATTTTGATGGATGATGACACTCCAAAATCCAAATAAGTTAGTAAACACCCTCAATAATAGCTATATATTTAAATAGCCCAAGCAATCTAGGGTTTCCCTTAGATGTGCAGGATGAATTTGCCCTACCCTTTTTGATATAGATCAAATCCCCTTTAGAGCTCTACTTTGATAATCAATCCAGTCTATTTGGATTATGTCGCTGTTTGGTCACAAAAAAGGAGAAACCATGGGGCTTACCGTGGGGAGTAATCAAGATACCTTCAATTACAAGGTTGTCAGCCAATTTGCCATCGTTACTGTGCTTTGGGGAATTGTTGGTATGCTCGTGGGGGTTATCCTCGCAGCCCAGTTGATCTGGCCTGAAATCACCTTTAATATTCCTTGGTTGAGTTATGGTCGCTTGCGTCCTTTGCACACCAATGCAGTGATTTTTGCTTTTGGTGGATCAGCCTTATTCGCAACATCCTATTACATCGTTCAGCGTACATGTCAGGCGCGTTTGTTTTGTGACAAGCTAGCAGCCTTTACCTTCTGGGGTTGGCAGGCAGTTATTCTGCTGGCTGCAGTGACATTGCCATTGGGCATATCAACCTCAAAAGAATACGCTGAGCTTGAGTGGCCGATTGATATTTTGATCACTGTAGTTTGGGTAGCCTACGCAGTTGTTTTCTTTGGCACCATCATGAAGCGCAAAACGAAGCATATTTATGTTTCGAACTGGTTCTTCGGCGCATACATTCTGACTATTGCCATTCTGCATATCTTTAATAACTTAGAGATGCCCGCAACATTATGGAAGTCCTACTCTGCATATGCTGGGGTACAAGACGCGATGGTTCAGTGGTGGTATGGTCACAATGCAGTAGGCTTCTTCTTGACTACTAGCTTCTTGGGCATGATGTATTACTTCATCCCAAAGCAGGCTGAGCGTCCAATCTATTCATATCGTTTGTCGATTGTTCACTTCTGGGCCTTGAACTTCACGTATATGTGGGCAGGCCCTCACCACTTGCAACACACTTCTTTGCCTGACTGGACTCAGTCGCTCGGCACTGTGTTCTCCTTAATTTTGCTAGCTCCTTCTTGGGGCGGCATGATCAACGGCATCATGACATTGTCTGGCGCTTGGTATAAATTGCGTCGTGATCCGATCTTGAAATTCTTGGTAGTTGCCTTGTCTTTCTACGGCATGTCCACCTTTGAAGGCTCCATGATGTCTATCAAGACAGTGAATAGCTTGTCTCACTACACAGACTGGACTATTGGGCACGTTCACTCTGGTGCTTTGGGTTGGGTAGCCATGATTACCATTGGCTCTCTCTACTATCTGATCCCGCGCTTGGTTGGTCAAAAAGAAATGTACAACACCAAGTGGATTGAGTTGCATTTCTGGATTGCCACTATTGGTGTTGTTCTCTATATCGCTGCAATGTGGATTGCCGGCGTTATGCAAGGTTTGATGTGGAGAGCGTTTGAACCAGACGGCACTTTGACATACAGCTTTGTCGAGTCTGTTAAAGCGACTTTCCCTTTCTATGTTATTCGTTTGATGGGCGGCTTGTGCTACCTAAGCGGCATGTTCTTGATGGCGTACAACGTCTTCAAAACAGTGCAGGGTAAAACTTTTGTAAATGCGCCTATTCCAATGGCTGTTGCTGAACACTAAAAGGAGAAGAAAATGTCTAGCGAAAATAAATTCTTTTCCCACGGAACGCTTGAGAAAAACGTTGGTTGGTTAATTATTGCAACGATCGTGGTCGTATCGATTGCAGGGTTGGTGCAAATTGTTCCCCTCTTTTTCCAGCACACTACGACTGAGCCTAGTCCTGGCGTTGTTCCATACACAGCTTTGCGTTTAGCTGGTCGCGATATCTATCAACGTGAAGGTTGTGTTGGTTGCCATTCACAGCAGATACGGACATTGCGTTCTGAAGTAGAGCGCTACGGTCCCTATTCATTGGCTGGCGAGTCTGTATATGACCATCCATTCCTATGGGGTAGTAAGCGTACAGGCCCAGATTTAGCTCGTGTAGGTGGACGCTATTCAGATGCTTGGCATCAGATTCACCTAAATAACCCGCGCGATGTGGTGCCGGAGTCCAATATGCCTGCTTATCCTTGGCTCGGAAAAAATGCAGCTGATGCAAGCTCTATTCAGTCACATATGGTTGCCATGCGTCGTTTAGGCGTTCCATACACTGATGAAATGATTGCAAATGCACCTGCAGAGTTAGAAGGTAAGACGGAATTAGATGCATTAGTTGCTTACCTGCAAGGCTTAGGTATTACGCGTCGCTATATTACTGTCGAAGAAGTTGTAGCGAAGTAATTAACAAGGCTATTAATTAAAACTACTTAAATCAAATGGAACAGATTACTTCCTACCTCTCGGCATTTTCTACAGTAATAGGCCTTGTCTTTTTTGTAGGAATTGTTTTGTGGGCCTGGTCTCCTGGTCGCAAGAAAGCAAATCAGGAGTCAGCAGATCTTCCATTTGATCTTCCGGATGAATTTAGTAAGGACAAATCATGAGTGACTTTTTTAGCAGCGGTTGGAGTGCTTACATCGCCTTAGTCGCATTAATTGGAATTTTCTGGTGTATATGGCTTTTGTTCTCCCAGAGGAAGGCTAAGGTTGTGCATACGGCCGATGGCGCGGTTGCTGATACGGGTCACGTATGGGATGGCGATCTGCGTGAGTTAAATAATCCATTGCCACGTTGGTGGATGTGGATGTTCTTGCTCTCTTGCATCTTTGCATTGGTCTACTTAGTGTTGTTTCCAGGTTTGGGATCATTTCCGGGGATTATGGGCTATACCACTGATGGTGCTTTGATGAGCTCTATGACTGAAGCAAATGATGAACTAAAGCCTGTTTATGCGAAATACGTCAAGATGGACATTGAGCAAGTGGCAGCCGATCCTAAAGCCCGCGAAATGGGTCAACGCCTCTTCCTGAATTCTTGTTCACAGTGTCATGGTTCTGATGCTGGTGGCGCTAAAGGCTTCCCTAATTTGACTGATGGTGACTGGCTCTATGGAGGTTCACCAGAAAATATCAAGGCATCCATTACCTATGGTCGTGGCGGTGTGATGCCTCCATTCCCACAGCTGGACAGCAATCAAATTGTGGATGTTGCTAACTATGTACGTAGCCTTTCAGGTCTGTCGGCGGATGATGCTAAAGCAGCCCGTGGCGCACAAGTATTCGCTGCAAACTGCGTAGCCTGTCATGGTCCTGATGCCAAAGGAAATATTGCTATTGGCGCACCAAATTTAACCGATAAAACTTGGTTATATGGTGGCTCAGAAGCGACGATTATTGAAACGGTAACTAAGGGTCGTATGGCTATGATGCCTGCTCAAGATAAGGTATTGAGTCCTGAGAAGATTCATTTGTTAGCAGCTTATGTCTGGGGTTTATCTAATAATAAACAACCAGCAACAGCTAAGTAAGAATAGCAATCAGTGCCCTATATTTCGCCGGGTGGGAAACCTGTTCCGATAGAAGTTATTGAGGAGTCTCTTTACGAGGTTCGGCGAAAGATTTATCCGCGTTCAGTATCAGGGCTCTTTGCCCGCTGGCGCTTCATTTTGGTATTTGCTACGCAGCTGCTGTTTTATGGCTTGCCATGGGTTAGTTGGAATGGCCGTCAAGCAGTTCTTTTTGATTTAATTCAGCGTAAGTTTTACATCTTTGGCCTCGTGTTATGGCCACAAGATGTGATTTATCTCACCCTCTTATTGATTCTTTCTGCGCTTGCTTTATTTCTATTTACTGCAGTGGCTGGACGCTTATTCTGCGGTTACGCATGTCCCCAGACCGTCTACACCGAAATCTTCATGTGGATCGAGCGCAAGGTCGAGGGAGATCGTTTTGCCCGTATTCGTTTGGATGGCGAAGAGTGGCCTTGGGGTTTCCGTAAATGGCGTTTAAAGATTACGAAGCATTTCCTGTGGTTATTGATCGCATTCTGGACAGGCTTTACTTTTATTGGGTATTTCACCCCAATTAGCACCTTAGGTTCTGCATTAATTCATCTGTCTTTGGGTCCATGGCAGACTTTCTGGTTGTGCTTCTATAGCTTTGCAACCTGGGGTAACGCAGGGTTCATGCGTGAACAAGTATGTAAATACATGTGCCCATATGCACGCTTCCAAAGCGTGATGGTAGATAAAGATACATTCTTGGTGACATACGATAAAGTGCGTGGCGAACCAAGGGGCAGTCGCAGCAAATCCGCAGATCTAACTTCCCTGGGTTTGGGCGATTGCGTTGACTGCAGTATTTGTGTTCAAGTTTGCCCTACTGGCATTGATATTCGTGATGGCTTGCAATATATGTGTATTGGTTGTGGCGCCTGCATTGATGCATGCGATCAAGTGATGGAGAAGGTGGATTATCCAAAAGGACTCATTCGCTATACGACTGAGCGTGCTATTGAGGATAAAGAGTCTAATCAAAGTGCGATTCGCCATATATTGCGCCCGCGCGTATTGATCTACACCGCTTTTATCACCGTGCTTACAGCCGCTTTTCTAGTTTCTCTCGCCACCAGAAACCCATTGAGGGTTGATGTGATGCGTGACCGTGGAGCATTGGCGCGCGAAGTCGAGGGTGTAAGGATTGAGAATATTTATCGCATTCAAATCATGAATGCCTCTGAAAATAATATGAATGTGCAGGTGAAGGCGCTTGGTTTGGATGGATTAAAAGTGCTTAATTCACAAGGGCAGATTGTTACCGAGATTGAGGTTGGGCCAGCTAGCAATCTTCTGATGCCGATCAAGGTGAGCGCCGATGTTGGGGCGAATGAGGCTGGTACCTACCCAATTCATTTTGATGTAGTTGCCCATGAGATGTCAGGTGACGAGTTAATTACGAGAACTCGCGAAGAGAAATCTACTTTTATTATTCCCCGTTAAGCTAGAAGGCAATGGAGAGGATGGATATGACAGAACAACAAACTACTAAACCCTGGTTCAAGCAACTATGGCCATGGCTTTTAATTAGTGGACCAGCTGTCGCCGTGATTGGCTGCGCTATCACTATTTACTTGGCTATAAATTTGTATGCAGATAAACCATTGCGTGATGGCGTTGTGAAACAGGGTTTAAAAGTTGAGCAGCTTAAAGATGCGCAGGCAACAAAATGAAGTACCGCCTACTAATCTGGATTTTGTGGCCCTCTTTTTTGGTGGCTGGCATGGCAGAGGGCCTGTTATTTACTGTGATCCACCCACAAGACCTTTTATTTTTTGGTTATCACCCAGATATTTCTGATGAGGGCATTTATACAATCGGGTTCTTCGTGATTTGGACCTTCTGTGCGATCTCTAGCGCGCTTACTGCTTATATCCTGCCTGGGATTGAGTCACCCGATAGCAAGGAAATTGACCGCGGCTTAATTTAAGCCTGTTTGATTAGGATTTCAGGGCTTGTGCAGCCGTGGCGATCTGGGTTTGGAATGCCTGCCAGTTCGTATAGCCCATTCATATCGATAAGTTTGATGTGGCGTTGTTTGATTTGAATTAAGCCTGACTCTGCAAAGCGTGAGAGCATGCGACTGACAGTTTCAATTTGAATCCCAAGATAGCTACCAATATCATTACGACTCATGCGTAAATCGAACTCATTATTCAAATAGCCGCGTGCAGCAAGACGTTGCGAGAGGCTCAATAAAAAGGCTGCCAATCTTTCTTCTGCGCGCATCGTGCCAAGTGACAGTAGATGACGCTGATCTTGAGTCAGCTCACGACTCATGATTTTATGGAACTGATTTTGCAATACAGGGATCTGCCGAGCCAAATCTTCAAAAGCATCGTAACGAATAATGCAGACTTCGCTCTCTTCAAGTGCAATTGCATCAGACTGATAATGACCCTCGCCAATACCATCAAGACCTATAATTTCACCGGGCAGATGAAAGCCAATCACTTGTTGCCGACCGTCTTGCAGGCAGAACTCTGTTTTAAGGGTGCCAAAACGAACGCTATATACAGAACTAAGTGGATCGCCGTGACGATAAAGGCTTTCACCTTTTTGAAGATGAACGCGCTCTTTAACCAAGGTATCGATTTGGGAAACTTCGCTACTATTTAATCCAACCGGAAGGCAAAACTGACCCAGTACGCATACAGAGCATTTGCTGGTTGGGCTATCGGTAGGTTTGTAGTTCATATTAGGGCTGATCTATGGGATCAGTTTATTCTATAAGTATGAAGATTATGACTTTTACCTATTTTCTGTTGATTTCATGCTGACAGCTAGCTTACTCGTTGCGGTCTTTCTGGGCGCTCTTGTGAGTGGCTGGCACTGTGCTCTGATGTGCGGTGGGATAGCGGCTGCCATAGAGCGGCCCGTAGCCCTGGAGACCCCTTTAAGACCAAAATCTGAGCTTTTTTACCTCCAATTAATCATGCATTTGGGCCGTGTCACAACTTATGTCTTATTGGGCGCTTTTGCCGCTTCAGTAGGGGTGGTGGTTTGGCAGCAAAACCTCATTCCAATCCAGCGCCCCTTATTTGCTTTAACGTCCCTGATCTTAATTCTGATGGGTATGCGTCTACTCAGAATAAGCAAGTCAGAAGGTCTGCTTGGCGGCAAATGGTTAAGTGCAAAAATTGCGGCTTATTGGGCTAAATACTTGGGTGCTATGGCTAGCGGCCCTTCACGTTGGTTTAGCGGCATGCTATGGGGTTTGGTGCCCTGTGGATTGGTCTATAGCGTTTTACCACTTGCCTTTTTATCTGGTGATGTTTTAACTGGTGCCGCACTGATGCTGGCATTTGGTTTGGGTACATTGCCTAACCTATTGCTGATCTCTAAATTTTCTGCGGTACTGACTCAGTTTGGGCAATATCTATGGGTGAGGTATTTGGCTGCTGCACTTTTATTGATTGCAGGCGGCTTTGGTATATATCGTGCCTGGGTATTGCCAGAAGCCTTATTAAAAGGCGGCTTCTGTATTTCTTAATTTGCTCTTAAGCTGTTGCTGCCTCTATGCCGGAGCTCAGATCTGGATAGAAAGAATCATGCGGTAGCGTCGATAGAAATTCACTGCGCTCTGCCATTTCGAGTGGTTGATGCGCTAAGCCGCAAATAATTAATCGAATATTACAAATCCTGCACAGGTGCGCTAGTTCCATGATCGTATCCATCCCAGAAGTATCAATGTAGATTACGTTCTTTAAATCTAGCAAGAGAATTTGCGAGGGTAAATTCGCCTCAATCTTTTCGAGGAGTTTTACTGCCCCAAAAAAGATGGCACCATGAATCCGATAGGCATCAATTCGACCTTGTTGATCATTTAGTCCCGGGTAATCGCTGGCTAGAGCAGTCTCGCAACGCGATAGACTGGAGATGCGGTAAATGAAGGTGATAAAGGCGAGCAGTAAGCCTACTTCTACTGCAATCGTGAGATCTAGTACAACGGTGAGAATAAAGACGCTCAAGATGGTGATTCGATACGGTAATCGGAATTGCTTTAGGTCGATGAACTTCTGCCACTCACCCATATTCCAGGCCACATACATCAAGATGGCGGCAAGGCTAGCTAAAGGAATGTTTTTGGCGAGCGGCGCTGCAAACAAAACGATGACTAGTAAAGTTGCCGCATGCACGAGTCCAGAGACAGGTGTAGTGCCGCCACTCTCTATATTAGTAACCGTGCGAGCAATCGTTCCGGTCGCTGGCATGCCACCAAAAAATGGAATCGTGAAGTTAGCAATGCCCTGAGCTACTAGCTCTTGATTTGACTCATGGCGATCATGAATGAGGCCATCGGCAATGCGCGCGCAGAGTAAGGATTCAATTGCACCTAATAGGGCAAGTGTTAAGGCTGGTGCCACCATGTATTGAGCGCTATCCCAGCTTACCGGAATCCATTCAAAAGCGGGGAGCCCTGAAGGGATGCCGCCAAAGCGACTACCAATCGTATCTACTGGTAAATTAAAAATACTGGTAACGATCGTTGCAACCACCATTGCTACCACTGTGCCAGGAAGATGAGAGAGCCAGCCTAAGCGATTCTGAAATAGCTTCCATAAAATGAGTAAGACAAGACTCCCACAAGCTAAACCAAGCGCAATGGGGTTAAAGGTGTCTGCTGCTAAGTAGAGCGCATGCACTGATTGAAAAAATTGAGCCGGCATTTTTTCAATCTGAAGTCCGAAGAAATCTTTGACTTGAGATAGCCCAATTAAAAAGGCGATGCCATTGGTAAAACCAATAATGACTGCAATTGGAATGAAGCGTACTAGCGTTCCAAGACGAAATATACCCATCAGAAATAAAAATACTCCTGACATGGCGGTTGCGAGTAATAAATTTTGAACGCCATAGCGCTCTACAATGCCGTAAACAATGACAATGAAGGCGCCGGCCGGGCCGCCGATTTGTACGCGGCTACCT
Organism: Polynucleobacter sp. Fuers-14; assembly: GCF_018882045.1. Lineage (NCBI taxonomy): Bacteria > Pseudomonadati > Pseudomonadota > Betaproteobacteria > Burkholderiales > Burkholderiaceae > Polynucleobacter > Polynucleobacter sp. Fuers-14. The sequence continues at coordinate 23,362 of NZ_JACVPG010000026.1, forward strand.
CCAAGTAAGGAGATGAGCCCGCCAGCAATAATGGCAGTAAAAATACCCGCTTGGGGTTTGAGTCCGCTGGCAATTGCAAAAGCCATGGCTAATGGGAGCGCAACAACGCCAACCGTCATTCCAGCAAAAACATCCTTAGTGAAAAGGGCACGGCTATAACCAGAAAATGAGTCAAAAAGTCGGGGACGAAAAAACATAAGATGAATGTTTAATTGACCTAAGAGATGCGGTTGCCAACCCAGTAAGCAAAACTCGCACACAAGGCTGTAACAAAACTACCCCATGCAATATCAATGAAAGCTAATTGTGTTGGAAAGTTTCTAACGACCGCCAGATTGGTGAGATCGTATGTCATGTAGCAAAACAGGCCAAACAAAGCGCCATATTGCAGTGCATATATCCAAGACTGTTTTGATAATGCCGGAACAATCACAAAAATACAGACGCCCAAGGCGTAAATCAGGTAGAACGCTAGTCCAGCTAGAAGCTTAGGTTCGCTGGCCATTAAGTCACCCATCTCATTGCGATAGAGGTTTTTTGCGATTCCCAAAAGCCACACTAAATCGATTGCAATGAGGGCAATTAAAAATGAGAGATAGATAGCAAAATTCTTGATCAATTAAGTTACCTTTATTCTTTTATAGGCTAATAATTAGTATTATGATGGAAAGAGCAAATGAGTAGTTCAATTTAAAGGGAGTCAACATGTTTAAGCATTTATTGGTGCCAGTAGATGGTTCAGATGTCAGCAAAAAATCCTTAAAGAAAGTCGCCGCACTTGCTAAGGCAGATGGCGCTGCAATTACGTTGGTATATGTTTCCGATCCTACCCCTCCGATGGTTTATTCAGATAGCACCATGGGTTATGGAATCTCAAAGAAACAGCACACAGAAGCTTGCGCAGCTTACGCACGTGATGTATTTAAGAAGTCGACAACGGCGCTGGGAGTTGGCGCTAAAGTGAAAAGTCTTCACATTGAAAATAGCAACCTATCTGAAGGTATTTTGGCTGGCGCAAAAAAAGCGAAAGCGGATGTGATTGTTATGGCGTCTCATAAGCGCACAGGTATCAAAGGGATCCTGTTGGGTAGCGAAACCCATGAAGTCATTGTGCATTCCACATTACCAGTATTAGTTCTGGGTTAATTTACCTAGTATCAAGTTAAAAGGGTCCAAGTGGACCCTTTTTTATTTCAGCAGTATTCCTGAATTTATTTAGTTATGCTTAATAGGGCTACCTAGCAGAAGCATCTCTCTAGTTAGCTGCCCACTCTCGTTATCGCGCATGGACCATAAATCAAGTTGGGTTTTGGAGCCATAGGGGTCTACATAAATCCCATTTTTTCTTAATTCAAAATGAAGGTGTGGTCCTGTTGACCTACCGGTTGTTCCTACATAGCCGATTTCCAAGCCGCGCCGCACTTCGTTACCCAACTCAAGCTCTACGTTGTAACTGCTCAAATGCGCATAGTATGTGTGGTAATTACCCGGATGCTCTAAAACAATTAAGTTTCCAAATGCACCGCTAAAGCCTATGTGCACTACTTTGCCATTAGCAACACTAAAAATGGGGGTGCCGATTGGGGCAGCATAGTCAATCCCCATGTGGGCGCGATAGCGTTGCTTTGTTGCTGGCGCCTGGGTTGGAGCTGTTGGCACAGGATTCTTACTACGCTTACTCGAAGAGGCTCTTACCATGCCAACTCCCCGAGAAATACGGCGATAGCTTAATGGGTTAGTCCAGAAGGAGCGCTCAAGTGATTCTCCGGTTCCGGTAAAGAAGCCCCCAGGAATATCATTGCGCTCCATCCAAAAAGCATTCGCGTAAACGTCTTTGGTGGCGGGGTCAATAATTTCTACAGCCCAAATTTGCGCCCATCTTTCTCGATCACCAAAGTCAACAATCAAGCGCACAACGCTGTTGGTATTTTCAAGAGAATTATTTTCTTCAGGATAGATTTGCTTGATCAGGGAATTTAATTCCCAAACCAGCTCAACTGGCAATTGATCGCTTACTTTTCGAGTGTCATACAAGACATCTCTTAAAGGAATGCGAATCTCGGTTAAACGCTTGGACTCATCTTTGAGATAGTCTTGCTGAATTAAAAACCCACCAACAGCTGACGGTGTAAATGTCCATACTTCAGTTTTACTATCTTGGAGTGGGCCATTCATGATGCTCAATGAGTCGAAACGATTACGACTTCCAAATGCAACCGCGTAAGGGATGCAATCTCCACGCATGTGATCAAAAAATGTTTTGGTCTGATTTTTGAAGAATTCAGCGAACTGCCGATTATCAATGCCTACGCTAGCCGGCAGGCTATCTTCATTAAAATTACGTCTTAGACATCCTTGGGCTGCTCGATAGTCAAGGTTTGCATCGCTATCGAGCATCAACTCATCTGGGGCTTTTCGCTGGAATAGCGATGGGTTCAGGCTCATGCTATTCGTTTTTGAGCCAGTACCCGCTGATTTATCTTTGAAGCCAACCTGCCTGCTGGTTTGAACGGTAATCTTCTTGCGTGCTTGGGTCGTGCTTTGGGCTTGAGCTGCATACGCCAAGCCCGGGGTTGAGCTAAGAAAGGCGCAGCCAGACAAAATGATTACCCCCTGAGTGAACAGGGAGCCAAGAGATACTTTTTTATTCACCCCTCAATTATCTAATAATGTGGGAGCATCTTTGAATAAATATGCTGTGCCGCAGCAAATTAGACTGAATCTTGATCGGGCGCTAGCTTGAGAACTTCAAAGGCTGCTTTCAGCCTTTACTCATAATTTTGCTTTACAGCGGCCGCCTCATCGGCTGGCCAAGGTCTAAAACCGACGCCTTTAGCAATGCCAGTTTTGCCACTTTTAACCAAATTTGTCACACAACATGGGAGTTTGAGAATATTGGAGAGTGAATGTATCAATTTGCAGCAAATCTAACTTACAAGATACCTGTTCGGATAACAACAACTCGGCTCATTTTCGTCATGTACATTTGTAATGAAGTGGATTAATTATTCTTTATTCAGGCACCTGTCGGCAAATTAAATTCTCGATACAATCAATTTTTGATTAAGGAGTTTAGATGCCGATTATTGAATCCATCCAAGTTGCCTCAGTAGCAGTACCTTTGGATAAAGTCACTTCATTTTCCACTCGCACTGTTTCTGAGCGCCACTATTGCCTAGTAAAAGTTCGTGGCAAGGATGGTAATGAGGGTATAGGCTTTTGTTATGTCGGCAGTGCCGGCGGAGATATTGCCAAACTTGCTGTTGAGCAATTACTGTCCCCCAAACTCATTGGTCAAAATAGTCACCGCAGTGAAGGTCTCTGGATGGAGATGTATAACGAATCCATCCTCCAAGGTCGTGCAGGTGCTGTAATGCGTGGCATCTCGATTTTGGATACGGCTTTGTGGGATTTAAATGCACGCTCAGTTGGCTTACCTTTGCATCAATACTTGGGTTCTGTGGTTGATGATCGGGTGCCAGCTTATGCTAGCGGTGGTTACTATCTTGAAGGTAAAACGCCTGCCAAATTAGGCAAAGAAATGGAGTCTTACGTAAAACAGGGCTTTAAGGCAGTCAAGATGAAGGTGGGGCGTTTATCGCCATCGGAAGAAGAGGCGCGCGTGAAAGCGGCTCGTAAAGCAGTGGGCGATGATGTATTGCTCACACTTGATGCAAATAATGCCTGGCGCGATCTACCCACCGCTCTTGAGTATGTACGTCGCTTTGAACCATACAACCCGTATTGGATTGAAGAACCTTTTTCTCCAGATGCGATTGATTTACATGCTGCCTTGGCGCGCCAAACCAAAATCAACGTTGCTACCGGTGAGATGGAAGCGGGACGCTGGCGTTTTAGAGAATTGATTGATGCCGGTGGTGCTGCCATCCTGCAATCTGATGCGGCTGTCTGCGGTGGCATTACCGAGTGGAGAAGAATTTCTGCGTACGCTGATTTGAAGGGCGTCATAGTTTGTCCGCACTGGATGCATGATTTACATGCACCATTGGTGGCAGCCACGCCTAATGCACGTTTTGTCGAATTCTTCTTAGATGATCAGGTGCTGAACTTCCGTAGATTGATCAATAAGCAGCTGACATTTAAGAATGGGGACTTGATTTTGCATAAAACCCCTGGTTTAGGTTTCGAGTTCGATGAATCTGCTGTCAAGAAATATGCAGGTAAAGCCGCTTGGACCAAGATCTCTTAAGATAAGTAATTGCTAGAAACAATAAGGCCTGCTCAAGCGGGCCTTATTGTTTTGAGGATGAGATCCGCCCACCTATCAGGTGTACCTTAAAAAGATCTGGGATTGAGTTTGAAATGGGTAATTGTTTGAGTCACTAGCACCAAACCAAATCCAACAAAGCCAACTAAGTCCGCCTCTGTGGAGGGGTAGGCAAGAGCAACCCCAGAGAACACCATAATGACGCGTTCAAAGATCTTGGTTTTCTCAATGAACCAACCTTGTAGTCCACCGGCTAGGCAGATGATTCCAACAACGGCCGTGAAACAGACCCAAGCAATTTGCATCCAGTCTGCTTGCTCAAGAGCGCTAGTTGATCCCATCAACAACAAGCTGACGCCTGACTTATCTAACACAAACATAAATGGAACTAGAATGGCCGGAGCAACATATTTCCAAGTTTGCAAAGTAGTCTTATAGGGATTACCTTTACAAATCGCTGCCGCAGCAAATGGCGAGAGTGCAGTCGGTGGCGACACTTCAGAAAGTACAGCGTAATAGAAGATAAACATGTGAGCTGCAAAATCAGGCACGCCTAAATTAATCAAAGCAGGCGCTGCAATTACCGCACAAATAATGTAAGAAGCAGTTACTGGAACAGCAAGGCCAACCACCCAAACTACAAGGGCGGTAAAGATGGTTGTTAGCAAGAGCGAGCCACCTGCGTACTGAATAACAATCGAGCTAAATTTTAGGCCAAGACCGGTTAAGGTAACGGTACCCACAATGAGGCCGGCACCAGCACAGGTGGCGGCGATAGCTAAGACACCAGTTGAACCAGTTGCAAGCGCCTTGGTCAGGTTGGAGTTGTATAGGCCAGAGAGAATCGGTTCTTTACCTTTAAACCATGCCCAAGGAATAATGGCAGTATCTTCACGCAACATGCTGGATAAGGCCGAAACTACTGTCGCCCAGAATACGGACATGACAGGGGAGAAGCCCATCAGCATAAACACCACAATCGAGATGAGGGAGAAGAAGTGAAACCAATATTTCTTAGTGAGCTGCCAAGCTGTTTCGGAAGACTCAAAGTGAATATTTTTCATGCCATATTTGCGTACATCAATTTCGACCATCACGAATAAGCCAAGATAGAAAAGGATGGTTGGGATGGTTGCCATCAGCAATACGTCTAAATACGAAATCTTCAGAAAATCTGCAATTAGGAATGCAGCTGCGCCCAGTACAGGAGGCGAGATAATGGCACCAAGACCACCTGCTGCCAAAAGGCCGCCGGCAGCATTTTTCTCGTAACCCACTTTGTCCAGCATGGGTGCTGCAACTGAGCCCACGGTAACTGTTGTTGCTACACCGGATCCTGATGGTCCGCCGAGCAAGAAGGAGGACATTACGATGGTTCTGCCAACCCCAGAAGATTTTCCACCCATTGCCGCGAATGAGAAATCAATAAAGAACTTTCCTGCGCCAGTAAATTGCAAGAAAGCGCCGAAGATGGTGAAAAGAATGATGAGGGTTGCAGAAACATCAACAGCAGTGCCATAGATGCCTTCTAGAGTCATATACATATAGCCTACCAAACGATCAAGATCGTAACCCTTGTGAGTCCAAGGTGCTGGTAAGTAGTTGCCAAATAATGCATAGAGCAGAAACAGGACCGTTACCGTCACCAAGATCATGCCATTGGTTCTGCGCACACTTTCTAAGATTAGGAGAATTAATGCAATGCCCACCATGACATCGGTAGAGTTAGGCGCAGTATTGCGGTCCATAAAATCATCGCCACCACTCAGAATGTAATAGGCAATTCCAACGGATACAAGCGCAAAAACGATATCCCAGGGCATTAAGCGATTTTTGAAGCGATCAGCTATTGGAAAGCTGAGGAATACTAAAAATAAAACTAGAGCAACGTGTATGACGCGCAACTCTTGCGTTGGCACAATCGAATACGCGGCATATAAGTGAAAGAGCGACATGCCTACCGCTACAAGGGTAATGAATTTGGCTAGCAGGCCTTTGTAATCATTTGAATCGCCTTCCTCTTGCTTAATAAAGGCGTCTAATTTTTCTTGGGTTTCGTTGTCAATAACGTTTTGATTCATGTCTCAACCTCTATATTTATTTTTATGTACTACTTTATTTTTTCACTACCGTAAAGCGAAAGGGGTGAGATTCACTCACCCCCGATACAAACATTAACTTAATTGAGTTTGACGTTCTTTTCTTTAAAATACTTAAGTGCGCCTGGATGAAAATCAACTGGGGTTGATTTTGTTTTTTGGTTTTCTAGGCTGACGCTCATAAATTCTTGATGAGTGCGCACCAATTCCAATTTGTTATCAAAGATCGCCTTAACAATCTTATAGGCCTGATCGTCAGGCATATTGGCATTGACCACCAAGATATTGGCGACTGCTGCGACTTTATTGTCTTTAGCCATGCCGCTATAAGTAGCCTTTGGAATGGTGGTTACAAAGTAAAGGTTGCCATATTTTTTATTCATGGCAGCCACCTCTTCGCCGGTGTCGACCATCACAATCTTGGTTCCTGGCGTATTAGCTAAATCAGTTACTGCTGCTGTTGGTAATCCACCCACCCAGAAGAATGCATCAATTTTGCGGTCTTTAATGGCATTAACGGATTCGGCAACGCTTAATCGCTCACGCTTAACATCTTTATCCTTATCAAGACCAGCGGCTTCTAATAAACGAAAGGCCATCACTTCTGTTGCGCTACCAGGAGCGCCAGTACTAATGCGCTTGCCCTTGAGGTCTTTCATAGATTTGATGCCAGTGGAATCAACGGTTACTACGTGCATCAGGTTTGGATACAGAACTACCAGAGTACGTAAGTCCACTTTTTTGCCAACAAACTTACCTTCACCAATCTGAGCATCTTTAGCGGCATCAGCCATCGAGAAACCAACGTATGGCTTGCCTGTACCGATGAGGTTTAAGTTATCTACCGAGCCCCCGGTCACTTCTGCAGTAGCAGACATTCCAGGCACCTTGCTCGAGAGAACAGAGGCAAGGCCACCGCCCATTGGGTAGTACACGCCACCCGTACCGCCAGTGGCGATAGAGATGTTTTGAGCGCTAACACTCGCACAAAGAAAGCTAAGCGATAAGGCAATGACTTTGAGTAGTTTCATTGTTGTCTCCTAATTATTTTTATTTTTTGTAAATTACAAACCTGGCATGCTGAAGTTAATTGCTTTGAGCTCGCTGAGCAGTTGCGCTTGTTGCTCAGCACTTAACTGCATCAATGGTGGACGCACTCTGAGCCACTCAGAATCCTTGGTGTAGTGGGCTACAGCAGTCTTCATACCTGCAATCATTTGGTACTTAGCAAAAATTCCACGCACTTGATCCAAGTTTGCTTGAAGAGCATCAGCATTTGATTCTCTCCAGTGTGCCGCTAAATCGGCAATCGCTTTTGGATTGACGTTGGCAGTAGCGGAGATGCAGCCAACACCGCCAGCGCGCAAGGCACGCATCAGGAATACTTCGCTACCTGCATAGACGCGGAAGCCTGAAGGCGCTAATAATTTAATGACCGATTCTGTGTAAGACCAATCGCCAGAGCTGTCTTTCATGCCCACAACAGTCTTTGGATACTCTTTTGCTAGGCGCTCAAGCAAAGAGAGACTTAAGTTCACCTTCGTAACCGGTGGAATGTTGTAGATATAAATCTGCAAAGCTGCGCTACCTACTTTTTGAATCACCTCAGAAAAATAAGCGAATAGACCATCATCAGTAACATCTTTGTAGTAGAAGGGCGGTAACATTAATACCCCCGCGCACTTATGGTTGACTGCGTGACGAGTCATATTCACAGTGGCATCAATCGATGTTGCTCCGGTACCTGGCATTAAGTGCTCGGGCTTTAATCCGCCTTCGACTAATGCTGTTAAGGTGCTCATCTTCTGCGGGGCAGACATTGAGTTTGCTTCTGAATTCGTGCCAAAGATAGCCTGCCCAACACCATTAGCTTCTAGCCATTGGCATTGTTTTAATAACTTAGGAGCATCTGGACTGCCGTCCGCCTTAAATGGGGTGATGACAGGGGATAACACCGCTGGCAAGGTGGAAGGGTGCAGAGAAATCGTCATGCTGGCTCCGTTTTTAGTTATTTACTTCAGATGGAAGTGTTTGTTGGTTAAAGAAGGCTTCTAAATTATCTACGGCTAAGTTGGTCATGGCTATCCGTGTTTCCGAGGTAGCGCTCCCAATGTGCGGTGTTAACAATACATTATCAAGTGTTAAAAATTCATGACTTGGGGTAGGTTCGTTCTCAAAAACATCCAAGGCCGCACCAGCAATCCTTTTATGTTGCAGTGCATATAAAAGCGCCCCCTCATCGACCACACTTCCGCGGGCAATATTGATTAAATATCCAGATGGACCCAAGGCTTCTAAAACCCTGGCATTAATCATATTGTCTGTGTCGGGGGTTGCTGGGCAAGCTAAAAATAAGATGTCGCAGGCCTTGGCTAATTCTTGAGCATCTGGATAGTAGGCGTAGGGCAAAGATTTTTTATTGGGCCCTGAATACGCTATCTCCACTTTGAATGGCTCTAATCGTTTAGCCAGGTCTTGCCCAATACGACCCATGCCAGCGATACCCACTCGTTTACCAGCCAAGGTGGTGGTGAGCCTAAAGGGCGCTTTTGACCAAGCAGTGCTTTTGACATATTCCTGAGCCTCGGGCAGTTGGCGCAGTAGGGCTAGCATCATGCCAATGGCCAGTTCGCATACGGCATCGTTTAAGACGCCAGGGGTGTTGCTTGCTTTAATCCCTTGTTCTTTGAGATAAGCCAAAGGAAGGTTGTCGTAACCAACCCCACAAGTGGCAACCATACGAATACTGGGAATCTGTTTAACTAGGGCCTCGGGCAGCTTGATATTGGAGCGAATCAAAATCGCCTGAAAGTTTCCGGCAGGAGTAGGCGCTTGAGGATCGGGATGATGAAAAGGGGTAAAGCGCCGATCTATTTCTGCCTGCATAATTTCAGGGAAATGGCCGACCTGTAGCACCGAATTGACGGGGATCATGTCTCACTAACTTTTTTATTGAAATAATGACCCCATTGTAAGAGGATTTTTCAGAAAAGTCCTTCCCCTTTTAGGAGAGTATTCATGTTATTTACCCCAGCTGAAACCAAGGTAGTTATTGTCGGTGGCGGCACTATGGGTGCAGACGTTGCAGCCGTTTGTGCACGCGGTGGCTGTGCGGTCCAGGTGGTTGAGCCAACCACAGAGCGGCGAGCCCTTCTGCCGGATTACTTTGCAAATACCATGGCAGATCTCGGTTATGAGCATCGTATTCATTTACTGTCTGTTGCAGGTTCGCTCGAAGAGGTTGATTGGTCTGATATTGATTTAGTAATTGAGTGCGTGCCTGAGCGTTTAGATATCAAGCGAGAGCTATTTACTAAGTTGGAAAAATATGCAAAGCCTGAGGCGGTATTGGCAAGCAATAGTACGAGCTTCCCAATTAGTGAAATTGCCAACGGCCTAAAAACAGCTGCCCGCATGATTGGCTTACATTTCTTTATGCCTGCCCATTTAGTGCCTTGTGTAGAGGTGGTATATGGGGCAAAGACTTCGCCAATGGTGGGTGAAAGCCTCTCACGTTTAATGACAGCGTGTGGCATGGTGCCTGTTACTGTGAAAAAAGATCTTCCAGGATTTTTGGCTAATCGTTTGCAGCATGCTTTATCGCGTGAGGCTTTTTCAATGGTTGATGAAGGCATCTGTACACCAGAAGATATTGATAAAGCCGTTCGTTTTGGCTTTGGTTTTCGCTACATCGCGGCAGGCCCAGCTATGCAGCGAGATCATGCTGGCCTTGAGGTACACGGTGCTGGAGGCGCAACCATCTATCCAACCTTAAACAATTCACCAACGATAGCGAAGTGCTTGAGTGATCGCATCGCTAGCGGCAAGTTTGGTATGAAAACTGGCGAAGGTTTCTTCACTTGGACGGCTGAAACGATTAAGGCTGAACGTGAGCGCTATCAAAAAGCATTACGTGCTGGCCTAAAAATTATTCAGAAAGATCTTCCTGAAATTAAATAGCAACTAGTTGTTTAGTTGCTCACTAAGAAATATCTTTCAGATGAAGTTTGCCTAGGTGTGGGGCGAGTCGATAAGTAATCAGAACAATAGCAATCGTCGCGACCCCACCAAATACGATGGATGGCACTAAACCGATCATGCTGGCAGCAATGCCAGACTCAAGCGCACCTAACTCATTGGATGAGCCAATGAAGATGCCATTAATGGCGCTAATTCTGCCGCGCATATGATCTGGTGTGGTGAGCTGCATGATGCTGCCTCGAATCACTACTGATATCGAGTCAAAGCATCCAGAAATAAAGAGAAAGAATGCGCAGAACCACAAATTACTGGAGATGCCAAAGGCAATAATCGCCGCACCAAATCCCGCCACTGACATCAGAAGATATTTTCCTGAGTCATTTAGCACGGGACGCCGAGCGAGGTAGATTCCAGTAAGTACAGCCCCAGCTGCCGGGGCTGCACGCAGTATTCCTAGAGTTTCTGGGCCCGCATTGAGCACCTCCTTCACAAAGGCTGGAAGAATAGAGACTGCACCACCGAAGAGAACGGCAAACATATCGAGCGCCATGATGCTCAAAATGAGTTCATGTTTTCTGACGTAATGAAACCCTTCCAAAAAGCTCTTTAGAAAGTGCTTAGATAAGTTGCTCGATTTTTCTTGCACAGCAGTAATGAAGGTAATTCCGTATAAACCAACTGCTCCACAAAAGGCGGCGAGCAGATACGTCCATTCAAGACCAGCAAAGCCAATCATGAGTCCGCCTAATCCTGGGCCCGCCACTACGCAAATCTGAAACGCTGAAGATGCATACGCTGTGTAACGAGGCAATTGATCTCTCGGAATGATTTGTCCGAAAAGCGCTTGATAAGAAGGTCTTAATAAAGCGCGCCCAATGCCAATAAATGCTACTGCGGTGTAGATCAATGGTATCGGTGGGCTAAGCCATCCCAATGCGATGACTGTTAAAAATAATCCAACCGCAATATGAATGAGGCAGGCGATTGCAGCAATCCACTTGCGGGAGTGGTGATCGACTGCATGACCCGAATATAGAGCTAGCGCAAAGTAGGGAACGAGCTCTGCAAGACCTATCAGCCCGAGTGAAACTACGCTATTAGTGATTTCATAAAGATGCCAACCTACCGCTACCATCGTAATTTGGTAGCTTAGGGTTGCGCCAACGCGATACAGCAGTAGGGTTCTAAAAGCTTTGCCGGGATTCATGAATCCCTCCATTTTAGAGGAGAAGAGGATTATCCTTATAGGATGAAGAAAATCATTCGAGTGTGGGATCTACCAATCCGCTTATTTCATTGGTTGCTAGTGGTTTGTATAGTCGGTAGCTTTGTGACCATCAATTTGGGTGATGAATTCATTCAATGGCATGCTTATTTCGGTTACAGCATTTTGACCTTGTTGATCTTTAGGATTGTCTGGGGTTTTGTTGGATCTACCCATGCGCGCTTCGCCTCTTTCTTGCCAACTAAAAAAGCGATTTTTGATTACTTAAGTGGAAGTTCACCCCGCGTTCTTGGACACACCCCCATTGGAGCAATTTCTGTATTTGCACTCATTTTTGTTTTATGCATTCAAGTACTGACTGGCTTATTTGTTGATGATGAGGTCTCCTTTCAAGGGCCACTAGCAAAATATGTGTCTGGTTCGATATCTTCATTTTTATCGGAGATTCACGAAGGTAATCAAGTGGTGATTTACACCCTGATTGCAATTCATATCGCAGCAATTTGGTATTACAAGAAATTCAAAGGTGAGAATCTGATTAAGCCAATGATTAGTGGCGATAAAGAAATCGACCCAAGCGAAGAGGCTAAATACCTGCCTGTTGACTTGGATCGTGACTCCAAGGATGGAGTGTTGCAGCGCGGTTTCGCTTTGATACTTTTAAGCGTGATCGCGGTAGCGGTCGGTTACTTAATTACGAAATAACGATCAATAAAAATCGCTTATTTCTTTTTGAAATCGTCGTGGCAGCCTTTGCAGGTTGCACCCGCCGCGCCAAAAGATTTTTTAATACTTTCTAAGTCACCAGACTGAGCGGTTTTATTGAGATCAAGAACAGCTAATTGCATTTTGTCTGCGGCAGCTTTGAACTTGGCGTTGTCTGACCACACCTCAGGTTTTGCCTTACCGCCTTCAGTGCCAGGACCAAAAGCTTGCCAAGGCAAAGTAGACATCATTGCTACGATCTCTGAATTTTTGCTCACATCGTCTTTGTTATAAGGTGCCGCACCTTTAACAACAGCACCAATTCTTCCGAAATGAGTGCCAATCACTGTCATGACGCTTTGACGATATTCAATTGCTTTTTCTGCAGTTTGAAATTGAGCAAAGGCAGCGCCGGCGCCAATGGCTAAAACGGTTGCGGTACCTGCTAAAACAAATTTCTGTAGTTTCATGATTGCTCTCCCTTGATCAATTGGACTGCTTATTTTGAGCATATCCCAGAATAGTAGTTTTTACCCGCTTAAAAAATCATTCTGAGGGGGGTCATGAGAAGATTGATGATGCCCAGGAAAAAGCTGCTGAGGGGCTCCATCCACAGAGTGCCAATAATTCCAGTAAAGACGAGGCCAAGCACAATAAAAAATCCCCAGGGCTCTAATCTACCGAGGGCGATGGATTGGCGTGCGGGCAAAAGGCCAGCCAAAATTCTTCCGCCATCGAGGGGTGGTAGTGGAAACAGATTAAATACCAGTAAACCGATATTCCACATTACCCCTGCTTTTGCCATAGAAGTCAGGAAGGGCTCATCAATTCCGAAGCCCTGCACTAGGACCCAAAAGACCGCCCAAATGATTGCCTGTACAAAATTCGATCCCGGTCCCGCTAAGGCTACCCAAATCGAGTCAATTCTGGGGTTTCTGAGTCGCCCAAAATTGACTGGTACCGGCTTGGCATACCCCACCAAAAAAGGAGACCCCGTCAGAATTAAGACGAGTGGAATCAATATGGTACCCACAGGGTCTATATGTTTTGCGGGATTGAGGCTCACCCGTCCCAGCATGTAGGCGGTGTTATCGCCAAACCTGCGAGCTGCGTAGCCATGGGCTGCCTCATGGATGGTGATGGCAAAAATCAGGGGAATCGCATTAATTGCGACAGCTTGGATAGAATAGTCAGTAATCATGGCAATATGATATCCATAGGAGCTCAAAGTGACTGACGAAAAGAAACCCGATTCAAAAACCCCGGCAAAAGCGCTAGCAGCGAAGCCGCCAGCACGTCCACCCGTCCCCAAAGGACCCTCTGGCCCAGCCGGAAGGCCTCAGGCAGGCTTTGGTGGGGGAAAAGGCATGATGCGCAAGGCTGGTCGCGGTCGATAGTGGATAATTACCCTATTCAATAATGTGTTTATAGAGGATTTAGCATGAACGAATGGCATAACGAATCTAAAGAAGAGATCAACAAAAAGATCATTACATTGGTCGTGATGTTGGCCGCTGCTACTAGCTTGGCTATTTTGTTTGCATTGGTTGCGGCTCATACAGGTTACGTATTCGGTTAATCAGTATTAATGACTAGCCATCGCCAACCTGCAATATTTGCTGGCCATGGCAGTCCAATGTATGCCATAGAGCCCAACCGCTATACAGCGGCATGGTCAGCTCTTGGAAAATCATTAAATCGTCCTGACGCTATTTTGATGATCTCAGCACATTGGGTAACCCGCGGAGTTTGGGTTACTGCAATGACTAAACCAAAAACGATTCATGATTTCGGGGGCTTTCCACAAGCACTGTTTGATGTTCAATATCCGGCGCCAGGCAGCCCTGCATTAGCTGATCGCGTGCAAGAATTATTGAGCGTCCCTGTCGTGCTTGAGGAGAATGAATGGGGTATTGATCATGGCGCTTGGTCGGTTCTGAAATACATGTATCCCAATGCGGATGTGCCTGTGGTGCAGCTGAGTCTCGATGGTGCGATGTCAGCACGTGAACACTATGAGCTTGCTAAGCAATTACGCCCCTTGCGCGATGAAAATATTTTGATTTTATCTAGTGGTAATGTGGTGCATAACTTGCGCACCATCCATTGGCAAGAGGGTGCTGAGCCTTACCCATGGGCAAAAGAGTTCAATGATTTTTTTGCTTCAGAAATTCGCGCCAATCATCATGAGGCATTGGTTGACTGGGGGCGTTTTGGTGATGCAGCGCACCTCTCTATTCCGACCGCAGAACACTATTGGCCAGCCTTGTATACCTTGGCCTTGCAGGAGGCAGGAGAGCAGGCCAAAATCTATACAGATGGAATTGAGATGAGTTCAATTGGTATGCTGGGTTTTTCAATTCAATAACAAGAGCAGATTATGTGGCTTCCTATCTTTGCAATCTTTTTTGGAGCAGGCTTCGGCGCTTTATTAAGAGCTGGCTTTAATTACGCCACCGTAGGGATGGCTTCTTCACTGCCATTGGGTACTTTTATATCGAATATGGTTGGTGGATATTTGATTGGTATTGCAGTTGCTTTCTTTGGCAACAATCCAAGTCTTTCTCCAGAGTGGAAACTCTTAGTGGTTACCGGCTTCTTGGGGGGTCTAACCACCTTCTCAAGCTTTTCTGCTGAAGTAGTTGGCTTTATGCAACGTGGCGAATTTACTTGGGCTTTGGGTACGGCACTACTCAATCTCGTTGGGTCACTTGTGCTGACCTTCTTGGGCATCTTGACCTACCAGGCTTTCAAATAAAATTCGGGGCACTAAGCCCCCAATGCCATTCAATATAGAATTTGTCACTCTGGCTTGATATTGGCTATTTTTACAACGGCACTCCATTTGGCACTCTCAGCTTTAATCAGGCTAGCAAATTCAGCTGGACTCCCTCCACCAATCTCATTCCCTTGAGAGAGCATGAGTTCGCGTAGTTGAGGGTCTTTGAGCGTCTCATTTGCAGCAGCATTCAATTTATCAATAATGGCCTTAGGTGTTCCCTTGGGCGCGATGAGTCCTTGCCAGTTGAGAACTTCAACCTTGGGGTAGCCTGCCTCAGCAAAAGTAGGCACGTTCGGTAGAAGTGGAGAGCGTTTCTTGCTAGTAATCGCAATGGGGCGTAACTTATCGGCTTTGATGCTGGGCATCGCTGAATACATTTGATCAAACATCATGGTGACGTTCCCGGCCATTAGATCGGTTAAGCCAGCAGATCCACTCTTATACGGGACGTGAATCATATCGATGCTGGCGCTTTGTTTAAAGAGCTCACCGGATAGTTGATGGCTTCCTCCAATGCCGCCTGATGAGAAAGTAAGAGTACCCGGCTTAGCTTTGGCGACCGCAACAATTTCTTGAACAGTTTTGTATGGGGAGCTTGGATTGACCACCAGTACTAGAGGCCCCTTTTCAATCAAAATGATAGGAGTGAGATCTATTTCTGGGTCGTAGCGCAAATTGCCAAAGAGTGTTTTATTAACAGCCATGGGCGCGAAGTTGCCCATGCCAATGGTGTAGCCATCCGGAGCAGCTCTAGAAATGAATTCTGTACCAATGTTGCCGCCAGCCCCCGGTTTGTTATCGACGATGATGGGTTGCTTGAGAATGACACTCATTTTTTGGGCAATCTGACGACTACGTGAGTCTGCGCCACCACCGGCACCATAAGGGACGATGAAATTGATGGGTTTGCTAGGGTAGTTGTTTTGCGCAAAAGATATGCTGCAGAAAACAGAAAGAAAGATTAATAGGCAGAAGTTCGAGTATTGAATCAGCCGCATATTAATTCCTAAAATGTTTAAATAAATCCTAGAAAGCCTAAGGCTCCACCTATGACTATTAGATAGAGTGGGTGCCAGCGTGTGAATAATGTAAAGCCGATAGTTGCAAGGGTTAAGGCAAAGGCTGCAGCGCCATGGTTAATTTGAATGGCAATTTGCCATGCAGAAGAAAGAACCAGTCCAATAGCTAGCGCTGCCGCTGCGTACTGAATAGATTTTTTCTTGATGGGATCTTGAATGCCCATAATAAAGCGCTGCAAAAAATAAATCAGGATAGATGAGGGCCATGCAATTGCCAGCGTGGCAATGAATGCGCCTAGTACGCCATAAATATGCCAACCCAATAGAGTGACAGTCATAAAGTTAGGGCCTGGTGCTGCTTGCGCTATGGCAAAGTAATCTGAAAAAGTTTGCAGATCAATCCAATGCTCTTGATAGACAGCTAAGTTCAATAACTCTGGTAGCAAAGCGTTGACACCGCCAAACGCAACTAGCGAGAAGGCGGATAATTTCAGGAAGATGCTTAAAAGTATATTCATGAAATAAGCGCTTTCTTGCGCGCCAAGAACAGTGCTAGCGGTAAAACAGCGAGCACAACCCAACCCAGACCGAGATGAAAGTAGGTGACCGCACAGATAGTGATGACAACTACTAACAGCATCAAAGGAAAGCGAAACTCATCGCGCAGCATCTTGAAACCAGTTGAAGCGATGAGACCTACACCTACTGCAGAGATGCCTCGCAATAGTCCTTTCACTGTATCCAAATAGCTGTAGTGTTGATAGAGCGTGGCAAGTAATAGCACAATGGCAATGGGCCCTAGTGTCAGACCAAGGACCGCAGCAGCTGCTCCCCTTGCTCCCGCAAATCGAGAGCCAACGCAAACAGCGAGGTTAACAATATTGGGGCCTGGAACGATTTGGCAAATGCCAAGGATGGCACTAAATTCCTCAGACGTCAGAATTTTGTCCCGCTCCACTAGAGTTCGTCTGGCCCAAGGGAGTACACCACCAAAGCCTGACATGCCAATTTTGCTAAAACTGATAAATAGCTGTGACGGGGTTAGGTTATGCATCGAGGACGCCGTTTATTAATAAATTATTGAGGCTTAAAGGGGTGTGGTACTGGTTTATTTTCTAGCCATGCTTCTAGTGTTTCGGTAATGCCTTTTGAGAAGGTCGAAAAAATTGGTTCAGCAATAAAGCCTAAATGAGGCGTCACTAAAAGATTGGGAGTGTTGCGTAATGCATCATTTTCAGGAAGGGGCTCAACATCAAATACATCAACTGCTGCTTGCCCTGGTCTACCTGCGGCAAGAGCCTTTTGAAGGTCGGGCATATTGATGAGTGCGGCACGTGAAGTATTGATCAGAATCGAATCTGGGCGCATTAGCGCCAATTGATCGGCGCTAATCAATCCTTTAGTGCCAGGGCCTGCTACTAAGTGCATGGATACCACTTTGGAGGTTTTGAGTAACTCATCTAAGCTAACGGCTTTTGCATTTTCAGCGGCAGCGCGTTCTGAGGTCATGCGCGGGCTCCAGGCTACAACCTCCATACCAAAGGCAGCACCAACGCGCGCCACACGACTGCCAATAGCACCTAAGCCCATAATGCCCAGGCGTTCGCCAGAGAGCATTGGCAGGAGAGAAAATGCATCGCGCCAGCCACCAGAGGCAATCAGTTTATTTTCTTCTATCAGGCGCTTAGATGCGCCCAGAATCAAAGCCCAAGTAAGTTCGGCGGTAGTTTCTTTTGAAGGTCCTCCTGGTGTGCAGCCCATGGGGATATTTCTCGAAACTAGAGCTGAGGCTTCTAGGGTGCCATTGCGCTCGCCAGTAAACATTAAAAACTTGAGTTTTGGTAAGCGCGCGATCATTGCCTCGTTGAAGGGCGAGCGATCTCTTACGATAGCAATTGCATCAGCATCTTTGACTGCTTCATATAAGGCCTCATCTCGAAGCGGCTCATGGTGAATATTGAGCTTAGCCTGTTGATCTAATTTTTCCCAATTAGAAAAACGGCGCAACGCACGCTCATAGTCTCCGAGAATAACGATATTAGGTAATGAGGCCATGGATGAAAATCTTTCAGTTGAATATTAGTCTGGTGTGCAAAGGTTCAGGATTTGCTTGAGATCAGGCGCTTGTCCTAATTTCCAGAGTGCAGAAATTAACTGAATCGTTTTCTCTTTGCCAATTACTGGCTCTGCCAAGCTTGTAAATTTTTGCTCCAAGTTGGCATCGCTCATTGGATTTTCTACAGAGCCAATCGCATTCTTTACAAAGATATGCACTTCTTTACCATCCTTCAGGAAGGCTTTAACGTCCACAGATGCTTCGCTAATAGAGGTATCGGTAGTCGCGTTCACTTTAGCGCGCAAAGCTACGACATCAGGACGGTTAACGATGTCATCCGCATATTCACCTTCACCTGCTTGACCAAACATCAAGCCTACAGCGCAGCCGTGATACACGCTGAACTTGCCTTCTAGTCCATCTTTAGGTGTTTTCTTGCCAGTTAATTCGAGTACCAGTGGGTGAACACGCAACTCAATGCGTTCAACCTCTTCTGCCTTCACGCCTTGGGCGCGTAATTGGGCGCAAGCATCAATGGCTGGGTGAATTACAATTCCGCAAGCAAAAGGTTTATAGGTATTTAAGGAAATCTCAAAAGATTTTCCGAGGGCGCGATCAATTTCTGACCAGTCACACTTAGTAGAAACGGTTTGCATATAGCCACGACCCGCTTCAAGTGCTTTAGGACTTGCAGTAAAACCATGTTTTGCCAACAGTGCAGAAAGTTGACCTGCACGTGCTGCGCCACCCGGATGAAAGGGTTTGGTCATCGTGCCAAATTGCTCGCGCATACCAACCGGTTGTGAGGCTGCAATGCCTAAAGCCATAGTTGTTTTTTGCAGATCAAGACCCATTAAGCGTGAACATGCCGCAGCAGATCCCAGCATGCCAGTAGAGCCAGTGATGTGCCAGCCACGATGGTAGTGATCTGGATACATTGCGTTACCAACGCGGCAGGCAACATCAATGCCAATAACTAGAGAGTCAATCATTTGACGACCGTTGGCACCAATGTGTTCGCCTAAGGCTAGGATTGCAGATGCTACTGGACCCGCTGGATGAATCACGGTTTTGAGGTGAGTATCGTCAAAGTCAAAAGTATGTGAGCTGATGCCGTTAATCAATGCCGCTCCACCCATATCCACTTTATCTTTGCGGCCGAGGATGCTGGCTTGTGGCGCTGGTTGAAATTCACGAATAGCGGCTAATGATGATTCAACGCTCTCATGATTGGCTGCACCGATCGCACAACCAAGCCAGTTTAAGAATGTACGATGCGCTTCGTGCTCAACCTCTGGAGTCCATCCTTGACTTGGATGAGTATTAACAAACTCCGCCAAAATTTTGGTGACTGGTGGTGCATTGAGATCAGCTGCTGCAGCAATAGCGTGAGACATATAAATTTCCTATGAATAAGTGTGAGTATTTTTAAATAAGTGGATATTGAAAATTAATCGATTTCAATATTACGGTCTTTGGCAACCTTAGCCCAGCGTGCAATATCTTCTTTGATGTAATTGGTAAATTGAGGAGGTGTCATTGGCATTAAAGTCAAAGCCTCGCTCGTCATTTTTTCTGAGAAGTCTGGCAATGCTAGAACTTTGTTTAATTCAGTATTGAGCTTTGCAACAATCGCGGGTGGAAGATTTGCAGGACCTACCAAGCCATACCACTGTTGGCCATCAAAGCCGTTATAGCCAAGCTCTTTGAAGGTCGGAATATTAGGCGCTACTGGGCTGCGTTTGCCACCAGTAACGGCAAGCCCGCGAACCCTATTGGTGGTGATATAAGGTAATGCTGCAAATAGAGTGGGGAACATTGCCTGGGTCTGTCCAGCCAGTAGATCCGTGTAAGCAGGACCTACGCCACGATAGGGCACATGCACCATAAATATTCCAGCAGCTAGCTTCAATTGCTCCATGCCGAGATGTGTCAGTGTTCCGGGGCCAGCAGATCCATAGCTTAACTTGGCGGGATTCTTTTTTGCGTAATCCACAAACTCTTTGAAGCTCTTGATAGGCAGATCAGGATTAATGATGAGTACGTTAGGTGTTGCGCCAATCATGCCAATCGGTGTGAAGTCTTTAATGGCATCGTAGGGTAATTTACGGACAGCAGGGTTGGTGCCGTGTGTCCCTACATAAGCAATCATGAGTGTGTAGCCATCGGCTGGCGCTTTAGCAGTTGCTTGTGAAGCAATTGATCCGCCACCGCCACCCATATTTTCTACAACTACTGTTTGACCAATAGATCGAGAGAGTTTTTCCGCAACAGCTCGTGCAATATTATCTAATCCGCCACCAGCAGCTACTGGTGCAATCAGTTTGATAGGTTTGGTTGGGTAGGCTACTGCTGCACTTTGCGCCTGCGCATTGAAATGGAATGCCAATCCCAAAAAAGCAAAGAGAAGGGATGACAAAAAAATCGGCTTTTGCCGATTGATCGTATTAGACATGTCTCGAGTCCGAATTATTGTTATAAGTTGGTTTTGTACAGCCAAGTTATTTTACTATTGGTAGCGTTAGCCCTGCTCAGGCTTGGCTGGCTTTGATTTTCTTTCGAATGGAGTGCTCTACGGGGATGGAGTCTAGGTTTGGCTCCAGCGCCTCACGTTCATCAAAGACAAAGCAGCTGCCTTGGTAATGTGCGGAACCCACTTCCTCGAAATATTTCAAAATACCTCCCTCTAGCTGGTAACTGTGCTCCATGCCAATTTCCCGCATATATAAGCCAGATTTTTCACAGCGAATACCACCCGTACAAAAGCTGACCAGCGTCTTATCGGCTAAATCATCTTTATGTGCAGAAATTGCCGCTGGAAACTCGGTGAACTTTTCAATATTGAAATGCAATGCATTCTCAAAAGTGCCGTAGTCGACTTCAAAGGCGTTGCGAGTATCAACCATCACTACAGGGCGACCTATATCGTCAGTGCCGCGATCTAACCACTCCTGCAGTTTTTTGGGGCTAATGAAATTAGCGCGGCCTTCCTCAGGACGAATCGCTGGGTGATTCATGCGAATAATTTCATTTTTGAGTTTGATCAACATCTTCTTGAAGGGCTGATCCTCAGACCAACTCTCCTTTGCTTGAAGTGGGGCAAAACGGGGGTCGGTACGGAGCCAATCCATAAATCCACGTAGCTCATCTGTTTTACCGGCAAGGAACATATTGATGCCTTCACCAGTCAAAAGAATTGTTCCCTTCAGCTGGCGCGCAGTACATTCATCCAGCATTTTGGCGCGCAGCTCTGGCAAGCCATCTAGGCTGACAAATAAATAGGCGGCAATATTTAGAATCGACTTCATTTTTCTCTCACTGGGCTACAGCAGCATTATCGAGCAAATAGGCTGAGGGGGTGTTAATCTTGAGGTCTTATCTAGAGGAGACAAGTCCATGCAGGATTTAGTGAAAATGGCTAAAAAAGCCATTAAAAACAGCCTATTAGCCACTTTGATGGCCTTAGGAGTAAGCGGTGTTGCTCTGGCGCAAAATGCGGGTGTTGGCACATGGCCCACCCAAAAGCCAATTCGTTTGATTGCGGTCTTTCCGCCAGGTGGCTCAGTTGACCAGGTTGCTCGTATATTGGCACCTGCTTTGCAAGCAGAGTTGAAGCAAAACGTGATTGTGGAAAACGTTGGTGGCGCCTCTGGTGTAATTGGTACCTCCGCAATGACTCGGTCCGATCCGGATGGCTATACCTTTGCAGTAGTATTTGATACCCATGGTGTTAACCCTAGTCTCAAAGACAAACTTCCCTATGACACGATAAAAGATATTGCTCCCGTGATTTTGGTTGGCACATCACCGATGGTATTGGTTGCCAGCAAAAAATCTGGTATCACCAGTTTTAAGCAATTAGTGGATCTTTCCAAGACAGGCAAGCAATTTAGTTACGGCTCCATTGGAATTGGTAGCTTGGGTCACTTAGCAATGGCGCGTCTGGCAAAACAAGCGGGCTTTGATTGGAATCACATTCCTTATCGTGGTGGCGGTCCTTTAATGCAAGATGCTTTGGGCGGTCAAGTAGAGTTGGCTGTTGGCTCAGAATTTTTGGTGAAGCCTCATATCGATAACGGTGGAGTTATTCCGCTAGTGATTACAACTGCCAAGCGTTCACCATCCCTGCCTAATGTGCCGACGATTTCTGAGAGCGGCTTCCCAGGCTTTAGTGCGCCAGCTTGGTGGGCGGTATTGGCTCCTGGTAAGACATCTCCGGCAGTGATCGATGCAATGAACAGGGCATTAAATAAAGCCCTGAAGACGCCTGCTGTTGCTGAGAAGTTCAAAATGCAAGGCATTCAAATTGTTGGCGGCACCCCTGTTGCTGCACAAGACTTTATCGGCAAGCAAATGGGTATCTGGGGCAAGTTTGTGATTGAAAATAATATTAAAGAAACTGCTCAGTAAGAGTTGTTGATAAGCAGTATTGATAAAAGGTAAGCATGTCAGAACGTTTAATTCCGTATCAGCCAATGGATTTGGCAGAGCCAGCAGAGTTGGTTGCAGCTATTCGCAAAAGACGAGGCGGTCAGTTTATTAATTTAGATCGCATGCTCTTGCATAGCGTTCCAATTGCAGAGGGCTGGAATCACTTTATTGGTGAGATTCGAAATAACCTCTCTTTGGATCCAAAGTTGCGTGAGTTAGCCATGTGTGGTGTAGCAGTCTTGAATGGTGCTGAGTATGAATTCTTTCACCATGCGCCACCTTTTAAGAAAGCGGGTGGCACTGAGGAGCAGGTTCAAGGTTTGCGACTTATTGGGCAACCGAATTTTCCAAAAGATCTGTACTCCCCGGTGGAGAACGACGCTGCCGAACTCACTTTTCAGATGACACGCAATATCAAAGTGGATCCTGAATTAATGAAGCGCTTGCAAAAGGCTTTGGGAAGCACGGATACCGTGGAATTAGTCACGGTAATCGCCGCTTACAACATGGTTTCTCGATTCTTGATAGCCCTCGACGTCAATCCTGAAGATCATCCTCCGGCTTAAAGTTAAAACTTAGCCAAAGCCAAGTCAAAGCATTCATCAATATGATCCGCAACATCCAAACCATTATTCCTGGCATTGCCACTTCTGATGGTGCGGGTGTGAAATTGCGTCGTAGTCTGGGCGGTCAAAATCAAGTCAGATTAGATCCTTTCTTAATGCTCGATGAGTTTTCCTCTAATGATCCAAATGATTATGTAGCGGGCTTTCCGGCACATCCCCATCGGGGTTTTGAGACGGTGACCTATATGCTGGAAGGCCACATGTTGCATGAGGATCATTTGGGAAATCAAGGGCACCTGAAAACTGGTGGCGTGCAATGGATGACCGCAGGGCGCGGCATTATTCATTCTGAGATGCCACAGCAAGTGAGCGGTGCCATGCGCGGCTTTCAGTTGTGGATTAATTTACCTGCAAAAGAGAAGATGAAGCCGGCTAGCTATAAAGATATCCAGGTTGAAGATATTCCGAAGATTGCTTTGGCAAATGGGGGCTCAGTCAAGATCATTGCGGGCGCATACGATTATGTCGGTAAAGCAGTTCAAGGCCCGATTCAGGGGATTACCACTGCACCTCTATTTTTAGATGTGCATTTACCACCTAATGGTGAGTTCGAACACCGTATTCCAAAAGAGCTAAATGCTTTCGTTTATGTTTACGAGGGCGCCCTAGAAATAGGTGGGCCAATGATGCCTGCCCCAAAGCAGGCAGCCATCGTTCTTGGGGATGGTGATCGCTTAAAGGCGAGGTCTGGAGTGCTAGGGGCACAGTTCATCGTGCTAGCAGCATTGCCGCTACATGAGCCCATCGTTCAGTACGGCCCTTTTGTGATGAATACTCGCGCTGAAATTGAACAAGCCATCGATGATTATCAAAACAATCGGTTTGTGGTTGCCTAGGTGACTCAATCAACAACCCTTCAATGGGAGGATGCTGGACAAACTCATAGTGCTCAATGGCATTCTGAAAATGGCATTGCCCCCCATAAAAAAATTCAGATTGCGGATGACACGCTGACCGCTGATATTGCTTATCGCTTGGCTTGTGAAGGTACTGCGATGCTCTATAAGGGTGACTTTCAGAATGCGCGGCAACTCTTACAGGCTTTGGTAAGAAGGGTAGATAAGCCCTCCAAGAAGTCTACTAGAGCTGACAGAGTTTCCAAAGAGAAAATCAAAAGTCCCTTGGATGCATTTAATCTACATCGTCTCACCCAATCTCAGCGCGCACGTATTTTGGGCATGGTTCTCATCCACTTGAATGCTGACCATACGATACCTTTGAGACGCGCCCCAGATGTAGCGCAGGCCTGCCTTGAGGCCTATGGAACGCAAGAAACTTCCTATGTAATTTCTTTGCGTGAGTTGCTTGGCGTGATTAGCGCTCATGAGTGGCGCAAGACAGGTGTTCAAGTTCTAACTAGGGATGATGAAGAGGTTCGCATTCATCCGCACTACGGTGTTTTCTCTCCTGTGCGTAGTGAATATATTGACTTGATTCTGAAAGCTCCGTTACCAGAAGCAATAAAACAAGGCTCTATAGCTTTTGATATTGGGACGGGCACCGGAGTGTTGGCCGTTATTTTGGCCCTACGAGATGTTCAGAAAATTATTGCGACCGATCTAAGTGATCGAGCGATTGCTTGTGCGAAAGAAAATATTCATCTCTTAGGTTTGAATTCTGAAATTCAAATTCACAAAGCCAATCTTTTCCCTCAAGGAAAAGCTGCACTCATTGTTTGTAATCCACCCTGGCTTCCAGCCAGACCAAGCTCTTCGCTAGAGCATGCTGTATATGACCCTGAGAGTCAGATGCTGAAGGGTTTCTTGAGTGGATTAAAGGATCATCTACTACCAAATGGTGAGGGTTGGCTCATTCTTTCTGACTTAGCAGAGCACTTAGGATTGAGAACGAGAGAAGAGCTTTTAATTTGGATTGAGCATGCAGGCTTGAAAGTGATTGCGCATTTAGATACCAAACCAACACATCCAAAAGCATTTGATAAAGCTGATGCATTGCATGCGGCGAGATCTAAAGAAGTCACTTCACTCTGGCGATTAACCCAAAAGTAGTACCACATTAAATAGCCCTACAAGCCCCGCCCCCATTGGGATCATGGTTGTTAATCCACTACATCACCCCTAAAATCATTGAGAGCAGTAGTTAACTTACTACACATTTTTTCGGTAAGTTGAATATAGTTTTTCTCATTTATTTTTTAAGGGTGTCATTTGCTTTCTGGTGCATTGTCTAGAAATGTATTGCTAATTTCGGGGGTAACTTTCTCTCATTTATTAGCGCTATTGATGCTTTTATCGGGATCATTTGCGGGGTCTAATTTATCTGCTCCAGATTTTCTGATGGTAAATCTTGTGGGTAAAAGTGCCCCGTCACCTCAGCAGCAAAAATCTCTGGTTGCATCCCAAGTCAAAACACCCCCTAAAAGTGAGCTTGATAATTCCAGTGCTGTAAATGAATCCCATGCGCATAGTGATAGCAAGGGGGCTGGGCTTCTAGCAGCAGGCGCAGCTAGACAGGCCATACACAGCCCTAAACCACATTACCCCTTAGTCAGCAGACAGCTTAAGGAACAAGGCTTGGTCATTGCAAGACTATGTGTCAGCGATCAAGGCCTTGTGCAAGAAGTTGGCATCACCCAGAGCTCGGGCTTTCAGGGTTTAGATCGTTCAGTCATCAAGGCTTTGGCTCAGTGGAGATTTGCGCCTATTGCAATAACTCCCACCCAGCTTTCTTTGCAATGCTTTCAAACACCAATTCAATTTACCTTGGAAGGCTAGTACTTGAGCGAGAAAAATATCTTAGATATTGATTCAAAATGCATTCGATCAACCCAGATTTTTCCCATAACAATTCCAAGCGAAATCTTATTGGGGCGAACAAAACAGATCTTCATTTTGCATGATGGGCATTCATATCAATTGCGCATCACTAAATTAGGGAAGCTCATTTTGACGAAGTAAATATGAATTAACTTACTAGCCAGCAAGAGCATTTTCATATGCATATAGCCAGCGATTTTTTGTTTTTATCACTGGAGATGGTATATGAAGCATCAAGAAGTTGTTCGTCCTCGAATTCGGTTGGCCTGGTTTTCATCGTTTGCATTGTTATATGGAGGATCTTTTTCAGTTTGGGCTAATGCTCAAGATATTGAGTTACCTAGGATTGATATTGTTGGGCGAGAGGAAAATGCCCTTTATAAAATTCCAGGAACGGTTGATGTCATCAACCAACAGAGGATGGAGGAGTTACAGCCTCAGTCGCTACAAGACGTATTAAAGACAGTTCCTGGTGTCAATGTCCGTGGAGATGAGGGTGGCCTAGGATCTATTCCGAATATTGGTATTCGGGGATTAAATCCCAGTCGCAGCTCCAAGGTTCTTCTTCTGGAGGATGGCGCTCCCATTCAACCAAGTCTCTTCATTTCCAATGCTTCCTATTACAGCCCACCTGTAGAGCAAATCGGTGGGATTGAAGTTTTAAAGGGCGCATCGGGCCTGAAATATGGCCCATCCAATATTGGTGGCGTGGTGAACTACCTTAGCAAAACACCTGCTCCAGGATTTAAGTTAACCGGCAAAGTGGGTAACTACGGATATCGTTTAGCAGAGCTTGAGGCAGGGGGAAAATCATCATCGAATGGCGCCATTGGAGGAATTAATCTGATTCAATCTGAGTCCAATGGATACCAAGGCAATGGTTTCAAGATGTATGACATCTTGGTGAAAGGGGGAATGGAGATTGCACAGAATCAGTGGTTAAGTCTCAAATATACCCATTACGATAACAATATCAATACCTCATATGTAGGTCTGCGCCCAAATCAGTACAGCACTCACTCAAGAGATAATCCAGCGCCAAATGACCGCTTTATTACCCAAAGAAATGCAGTAGATCTCAATCATGCTATCGAAATTAGTCCTGAGACCAAAATCAATACTTTGATGTATTGGAGCAGGTTATCTAGAGATTATTGGCGGCAAAGTATTGTTAAACGTACACAGGAATCGACAGTCTTTAGAGTCTGCAACGTAGGTGCTGATTGTCTGATTGGACGAAATCGAGAGTTTCAAATGTTAGGTATCGATTCTCGGGTAGGTCATGCCTATAAGGCTCTGGGGATTTCGAATGAAGCAGAGTTTGGATTGCGCATGCATACCGAATCTCAAATCAATCAAGTAGTGAGTTCCAAAACTCTAGCCTATTCTGGTCGACTCACTTCGCAGGAAGATAACAAGGCTAATTCAGTGGCGGTCTATGCGCAAAACCGTTTCTTGCTGAGCAAAGACTTTGCCCTTATTCCTGGGGTACGAGTGGAAAGTTATAACCAGACCCGTTCAAATGCCGCTATTGGAAAAGCTGGTAGCGCCAAGAATGTAGAAACTATTCCACAAATTGGTGCTACCTGGCAGCTTGTTCCCCAAGTGCAGGCGTACGGTAGTGTTTATAAAGGTTTTGCGCCAGCACAGTTAGCCACCGCAATTGATGACAAAGGGGTTGATCAGCAGTTAGCCCCAGAACGCTCAACCAATACGGAGCTCGGTCTGCGTGGTCGCTCGGGTGCTTTTACTTATGATTCAGCTATTTTTAGCATGAACTTCAGTAATCAAATTGTGAACCAAAGTTTGGCTGCCGGAATTTCTAAAGCCAATGGCGGTAAAAGTTTGCATCAAGGTGCTGAGATGTCCTTGGCTTATGCGCTAGGAGGGGGATGGGGCATTAATGGTAATGCTACTTATATCCCGGTGGCTAAGTTTGTTGGCACGAGCTCTTTGGGGCGAGATGGTAATCGCATTCCGTACACGCCTAAATTAACCTCAAATTTGGGTGTTAGCTACGAAAAGAATGGCTTCAATACTTTAGTCAATCTGAATTATGTTTCTACTCAGTATGCGGATTCGGCAAATACGGTTGCGCAAAATGCCATTGGAACTTTAGGCGAGGTTCCTGCCTTTACAACAGTCAATTGGAGTGCTAACTACGCCATCAACAAAGATTGGAAAGTGTTTGGAGTGATTAATAATGTATTTAATAAGAGATATATTTCCAGCCGGAGTCCTGATGGAATTTTTGCTGGAGCACCTCTCAATTTCCAAGCTGGCATGAGCTATCAATTCAATTAATAAGAATGATGGATTCCTAAAGCAAAGAAAAACGCCACCCAGATAGGTGGCGTTTGACTGTTACTTCAAAATGGTGGACCGGCGGGAATCGAACCAAATCTTACTTTCTAGCCCAAAATCATACAGTTAAGTGCCACTAAAAAGGTACGAATTTCGAAGAGTGCCCCCAAAAATACCCCCAGATTTAATTCATACAATTTGACTAAATTGCTCTCATATATTTAGGGTGGCAATGCAAGGCGAAACATATGCAGGTTATGAGATAAATAAACTTCAGGGAACCTCTACTTCGCGATTAACCTAGAAAACCTTTTTATCTATGGCCTAACCTTTGGAACCATCCTTTCCTGATATGCAAAATTTATATCGATATTTTTGGAGAAGGTCTAAATTAATTTCCCCAGCCATAAAAAACTCTATTTATTATTTGAAAAATATACTAGTAAAGGCATTAATCAAAAGCTTCTTTGAAAACTCTTTCCCTAACAATCTCGCGCTTAAAATAGGGTTAGCAGAATAAATAGATCATAGCCCACACCCATACAATAATGAATACAAAAAACAATCTTTCGCTACTTAAAAGATCTTTGGGCCTTGATGCTAAGCATACTTTACAAAATAGCAAATCATTGAATATCGGAGCTTGACATTTGTTGCAGGTGTAGTTTTTTCTGGTTCGCATAGGCCTATCGCCGGACTTAAGTGTTTAAAGTGTAAGCCGAAAAATTGTCAACAAGAAGTAAACGGTTGCCCCATAGTTCTGTGTATACCGAGTGTATTGAGTGCTCTCGAATTAAGTGTGTTCAATCGAGGCGCGTGATTAAAGGATATGTATTAGTGTTTAATGGGGATAGCCTAAGAAGCCCCTTAGTCGAAATATTTTCACTTAATAATCTTCCCACATGAAAAACGCTAACACTCAAATCATTAGATGGTGCAATATAAAATGGACTTGAAGCTGCAACGCTCTTGAGAGTCTTAATCAATTTGCATTCCTATCTATAAGATATCTCTCTAAAGCATATTGGAATGCATTTCAAGCAGACATCCCTTGTTCAAGGGATTTTTTAAATCAAAAACTACGACCATAATAGATCGCACAATGTGTCGATGTTTCTTTTTGGCCTTTATTTTAATTTACCCAGCCTTAAAAAGTTGGGGGATTTTTTAACTTACTTAAAAATGCGGATAAATTCTGTATTTGCGGTGTTCGAATCCTTAGGCTCCCTTATGAATATCTTTATTTCATGTTATTTAATGGGCTAATAGAGTGGCAACAATAAGTGTAGATGTATCTATTAATCACACTAAAAGAAGTTTATTAAATGACGCAATAGATTTTTAGTCATCGGCCTATTATTTGGAGGTTTCTTTTTTTTGGCTGTTGTCAGTAGAGGGAGGAGTCAAGAAGATATTGATGAATTTTCTAGGAAGACTTTGCCGGCCTTAATCTTTAACTTGCTAGCTAAAACAAAATAACCATGAAAAAATACCTATATTTTGTAGAGAAAATTCAGAAAATTAATGCTCAATACGGCCTCACGCACCATGAAATAGCGCTATTAGATTTTTCCGCAAGAAGGTACTTTGCTAACGAGTCTATTACTGTTGGTGAGTTAATTCTTCAAAGGGGTCTAGCATCCCAAGCAACACTGCATAAGACATTTAAATTTTTGTTGGATAAAAAATTACTGGCAACTCAACATCATGAGACAGATGGTCGCATAAAACAGGTTATTTTGACTAAGCTAGCATTGGAACGTTGTAAAAATTTAGATCGCATTATGAATAAGGCCCTAAAGCCAAATTGAAGAATAAAGCTCCTGTTGCATTTGATTCTATTGGATGCAGGGGATTCTCAACCCCTTTTTTGCTAGCAACTCTCCAGTGTTTGGGGTGACTCAGAATAATGATGGGGTAGTTAATCCCCCATAAGCATCCAGTCACTCTCTGCCGTAATACTATTGCATAGGAATTCGTTAGTAGCGCTTTGAATAGCAGCGCCAATAGAGTTATGAGAGCTTCTGGGTTGCCCTAGATAAACAACTTCAAAACTCATCCTATCTGATAGTGCTATATAGACGGGCTGTCCATTATTTTGATGAACAAGAATATATTTCATACCAAGACATTAATTGATGGTAATAGTAAAGTTAACCCCTTATTTGCGGGAGATGGGCAGCATCTAAATGCTTGCTTAATAATATTAAATGGTAATTTTTAAAGGCTTTATGTCTTTACGTAATCATTTGGTTCAAGCGATGCAAGGGCTTGGTTTTTTAAAGCCTCAAAATGTTTAGCAAGGACGCTTACGGTTAACTTAAATGAGGGTCCATATGAGGAAAATTTTGACATCAAGCAATAGAGCGTTTCCTATCTTATGCGCCCTAATTTTTAGGACTGGACTGTGAGGGTAAATAATGCTCAGGGATGCTAAAAATAACCGTACTGGGTTAATAGCCATACCTGCAGTTTACTCTGATGGACTAATGATGGACTGACGTAGTCCAAGAAAATGCTCAATGATTTATTAATATCGGCGCTGCCAAGACCGCAAAGCCGTTTATTAAATGCTGATATTGGATAATTTATCGTATTAATTTGGCGAATTATGTGACCCAACTGCAGTAATCGTCATCATTAAACAGTTAAAGCCAAAACTTCCCAATCTAGGATATTGCCGGAAATCCCAAGTGCACACTGCTCTGCTGCCGCCAGTACTGCATCACTAATTGAATTGTGTGAGCTCATGGAAGCATCCTCATAAAGGACGTGAAATTGCCTATCATCGGCTACGGCAATATAAACGGGCTCAAGCACGGTGGGGTATTTCATTATTTTTTTCATGGCGCTAACAATTTATTTTCTTGGTCGACAAGAGTCGTGAATCGCTATTGATGTAGATAAAATCGTTAATGAAGCTATTGAGGCAACCCCTTCAAGTCGTAAGCCCCTGAAGGTAAAATCGCCAATAGAATTAATACAGAAATAGCGCATAGTACAAGCGTTTTCATAGCCCAACTTTATACGCTAATGTCGTATTCCTAAACCCCATATTTAAG
>NZ_JACVPG010000027.1:0-1442 GCF_018882045.1 Polynucleobacter sp. Fuers-14
TGAACTGACCCCCAAAAGTTGGACGTTATGTCCAGCCAAGGGGGTTTTGTTTTATGAGCAAGTACAGCAAGCAGTTCAAGCTAAAGGTAGTTAAAGAGTTTTTAAAATCAGGCGGCCTTAAGCGGGTAGCTCATCTCTTTGAGATTAATCATGCGCAGGTCCGCAATTGGGTTTTAGCCCATCAGTCAGGGGGTCTTGCAGGTCTAGACCCTCAATACCACCATCACTCCCCACAGTTCAAATTGCAGGTGCTCGAGTACATGGCCAAGCATCAAATGTCGGCTAGGCCGGCAGCAGCCCACTTTGGGATTGGCAGTATGAGCTCGATTTTGCAATGGCAAAAACTCTACAATGAAGGCGGTATAACAGCCCTACAACGCAAGCCTAGAGGACAAGCGCCTATGCCTAAATCGTTTGATATCAAAGCACTCTTAAAGAAGCCCGTGTCCGAGCTTACTCCAGCGGAGATGAGGCGACGGCTTGAGTACTCCGAGGCGGAGAACGCTTATTTAAAAAAGCTCGATGCCTTAGTTCAGAGCAAAAAATTGGCAAGCAAAGCCAAGCCAAAATCATCACCGAACTAAGGCAGTCATATCGCTTGAGCGATTTACTCATAGCCGCCCAGATGGCTAGAAGTGTTTATTACTACTGGGTAAGCGCAAGTAATCAGGCGGATCCTTATCTTGATACCAAGACTCAGATCAGCGCCATATACCACAGGCACAAAGGGCGCTATGGCTATCGGCGTGTATACCTTGAGCTGCGTAATGAGTCCTGCTATTTGAATCACAAAACGGTACAAAGGCTCATGGGGCAGCTCGGTCTTAAATCAACCGTGCGCCCTAAACGCTATCAGTCTTACAAAGGGTCTGTTGGTAAGACAGCCCCCAATCTATTGGAGCGCAACTTTGCAGCAGAACATCCCAATCAAAAGTGGGTAACGGATGTCACGCAGTTCAATATCAAAGGCGAGCGGATCTATCTCTCACCTATCCTAGATCTATATAACGGGGAGATCATCACTTACGAGATTGCGCAGCGGCCACAGATCAGCTCAGTAATGCAGATGCTCAAAAGTGCCTTCAAACGACTCAAAAATGAAGACAAGCTAATATTGCACTCCGACCAGGGCTGGCAATACCAAATGGCGCTTTATCAAGAGGCCTTAAGAGAGCAAGGGATTGCACAGAGCATGTCCAGAAAAGGCAACTGCTTAGATAACGCAGTGATGGAAAACTGGTTTGGGATTATGAAAACCGAGTTCTTCTACAGAAAGAAGTTTGAATGCATTGAATCCTTCAAGAAGGAGTTATGTGAATACATCCATTACTACAACCATGATCGAATCAAGCAAAAACTAAAGGGATTAAGTCCGGTAAATTACCGAACTCAATCCCTTCTGGTAAGCTAATTAAACTGTCCAACTTTATGGGGTCAGTTCA
>NZ_JACVPG010000028.1:0-1200 GCF_018882045.1 Polynucleobacter sp. Fuers-14
AGCAACGCCCGTTAATACTGCTGCGGTTTCACCATTGACTAAGCCTGAAGCTGTAAAGCCAGCAACCGATTGATCATTGCCGTTGTAAGTCACGTTAGCGCTGTTACCGGTAATGGTGGCATTGGCTTTAGCAATCGTGAGTGCGCCATTGACTAAATTAAGGTTGTAGTTGCTATCAGTGCCCGATACGGTATTGGTGTA
This sequence comes from Polynucleobacter sp. Fuers-14, assembly GCF_018882045.1. NCBI lineage: Bacteria > Pseudomonadati > Pseudomonadota > Betaproteobacteria > Burkholderiales > Burkholderiaceae > Polynucleobacter > Polynucleobacter sp. Fuers-14. The sequence continues at coordinate 202 of NZ_JACVPG010000028.1, forward strand.
GGTGCCTGCGTTAGTGCCAGTAGCGCCAGAAGCAGCGACCCCCGTTAATACTGCTGCGGTTTCACCATTGACCAGGCCGGTAGCAGTAAAGCCGGAGACGCTTTGGGCTTGGCCGCTATACGTTGGGTTTGCGCTATTAGCCGTTACTGTAGCGTTTGCCTTACCGATGGTCAGTGCGCCATTGGTATAGGTGATGTTGTAGTTGGCAGCGCGGGTAGCACCACCAGCAGCAGCTACTAAGTTGTCGCTATAAGTACCGGCATTGGTGCCGGTGCCGTAACCAGTAATCGTGAAGCTATCAGCGCTGCCTTTAATACCGCTTACAGTTGCTGCGCTATTGGTTTGCGCTAAGCCTGAGTATGTTGGGGTGGCGTTAGCACCAGTCACTGTGAGTGGCGCAGCAGTGATGCTCAAGGCGCCATTGGTATAGCTAAAGCTGTAGTTATTGGCAGCTAGTGTGCCTACTGCTGGAGTAATCACATAGCTAGCAACGTTGCTGTACTGGGTTGCGGTAGTGCTCATCGCAGGAGCACCAGTAATCGCAGCGCTACCCTCCCCGTTGACGTAACCCGTAATCGTGGCAGTTAAGGTTGGGTTGGTATCGCCATATACCTTAGTCTTGTTATCGGCAGTCACGGTTAGTGCAGCTTTGCCGATAGCAAGGCTACCGTTGGTATAGGTGATGTTGTAGTTAGTCGCTTGGGTAGCGCCCACGGCAGTAGCAACCAAACTATCTGCGTAAGTGCCCGCGTTGGTAGCGGTGCCATAACCAGTGATGGTGAAGCTATCAGTACTACCTTGGATGCCTGTGATGGTAGCCACACTATTGGTTTGCGCCTGGCCTGTATATATTGTGTTGGTAGTAGCGCCAGTCACAGTCAGACCTGCCTTAGCAACGGACAAGGTGCCATTGACTAATGTCAGGTTGTAGTTGCTATCAGTGCCCGATACGGTATTGGTGTAGGTGCCGTAGTTTTTACCGGTAGCGCCAGAGGCAGC
>NZ_JACVPG010000029.1:0-1235 GCF_018882045.1 Polynucleobacter sp. Fuers-14
TGAATCGCTACCACTTCTATAGACACTTTCTAGCCTAATATTTAGTCTATTAGGAGGTGTGTAATGAGTACAAGAAGACGGTTTACTGAAGAGTTCAAGTTAGAGGCAGTCAAGCAAGTCGTTGAGCGAGGATTTGGGGTTCGAGATGTGGCTGCTAGGCTGGGCACCTCACCCCATAGTCTGTATGCCTGGATTAATAAATATGGTATTCCAGCCGAGCAGCGCTTAGTTCAAGATGATCAATTAGCTAAGCTTAAAAGACTGGAGGCGGAGCTGCGGCGGGTTACCGAAGAGCGCGACATCCTAAAAAAGGCCGCCGCGTACTTTGCCAAGGAGTCCGGTTAAAGTACGCCTTCATCAAAAAGCACCAGCATGAGCATGCCATCCGCACGATGTGCAAGGTTTTACGAGTCCACCACAGTGGCTATTACGCCTGGCTTAAAGAGCCGCTCTCGTTTCGAGCGTATGAGAACCAGATGATCGTAGGTCAAATTAAGCAAGCGTGGCTGGCAAGCGGCACCATCTATGGTTATCGCAAGATCCATGATGACCTGCAAGATCTGGGGATTGCTTGTGGAGAGCAACGGGTGTATCGATTGATGAAGGCACAGGGCCTGCGTTCCCAAACAGGCTACAAGCGTAAACCACGGCACCATACTGGTAAGCCTCATGTGGCAGCCCCCAATCACTTGGGTCAGCAGTTTGATGTTTTAGAACCTAATGAGACCTGGGTAACGGACATTACTTATATCCGCACGCATGAGGGTTGGCTGTACTTGGCGGTGGTCTTGGATTTATTCTCCCGCCAGATTGTAGGCTGGTCGATGCAAGGTCAAATGGATAAGGAGTTGGTGGTCAGCGCCTTGCTGATGGCTTTATGGAAACGAAAACCCAAGCAGACAGTGATGATCCACTCGGATCAAGGCAGTCAATTTTCTAGTTACGAGTGGCAAGCGTTCTTAAAAGAACATAACCTCAAACAAAGCATGAGTCGGCGCGGAAACTGCCATGACAATGCCGTAGTGGAGAGCTTTTTCCAACTACTCAAGCGGGAGCGGATTAAACGTAAAACCTATGCCAGCAGAGCAAAAGCAAGAGAAGATATTTTTGATTACATCGAAATGTTTTACAACCCGGTTAGACGCCATAGTTACAACAATGGACTTTCTCCGGTAAGATTTGAACAGCAGTACCAAGCGAGGTTGGGAAGTGTCTAAGATATTGGTAGCGATTCA
>NZ_JACVPG010000030.1:0-730 GCF_018882045.1 Polynucleobacter sp. Fuers-14
CCGTGTTAAGCGAGACTAAAGAAGGTAAACGACAGCATTTTCGGATGGCTAATTCTGCTGCCGATCATGATCGTTTTATTGCTTTTCTAAAGAGCTTACCGCCGCCTTGCATTATTGGGTTTGAGGCAACCGGCAATTACCACCGCGCATTAGGGCATCGCTTGGTAGCGGCGGGGTTTGAAGTCTGTTTTATTTCCTCGGTAGCGAGCGCCCGGTATCGGGAGGTGATGTTCAACTCCTGGGATAAAAATGATCCCAAGGATGCTGCAGTGCTTTTAGAGCTGCTTAAGCAAGGGATTACTCAACGTTATGTTGACCCATTAATTGCAGGGCATCATGATCTCCAAGAGTTATCTAAAACCTACTATCAAGTGACCTTGAGTCGCACGCGCCTGCAGCATTCCATCCTCACTCATTACCTGCCTTTGTATTTTCCGGAGATGGGTAAATGGTGGAACAGTACTCGCGCAGACTGGTGGATTAATTATCTTTTGCACTTCCCCATCCCTAGCGCAGTAACGAAGCACTCTCAAGAAGCGTTTTGCCAGATTGCCAGCCCTGTCATTGGCCGCAAGGTTAATAAAGCGGCTAAGCTTATTGAGCTCTATGAGACCGCCTTGCATAGCATTGGACTACCTGTTGAGGCAGATTCCTTGGCTTGCAAAACCTTTCAAATACAACTGAGACGCTATCAAGAGATCAATGCTTGTCGCAAGCAATTAGAAGAGAC
>NZ_JACVPG010000031.1:0-6003 GCF_018882045.1 Polynucleobacter sp. Fuers-14
TACCCGCTTAAGGCCGCCTGATTTTAAAAACTCTTTAACTACCTTTAGCTTGAACTGCTTGCTGTACTTGCTCATAAAACAAAACCCCCTTGGCTGGACATAACGTCCAACTTTTGGGGGTCAGTTCAGAGGGTGGTTTTTTTAACAGCAAAATTAACTATTCAGTTAATTAAGCAGCTTTACGGCTTTTAGCAGCTGGCTTAGCAACAGCGTATTGACCTTGAATGTTTGCCAAAGCAGCATCAACACTCTTCTCAAAGTTAGCAAATGCGTCAGTTGCAGATGCGCGAACTTGGTCAAACTGTTGGAGTGAAGAATCAAATGCAGTTTTGAATGCAGAAACAAAAGCTTCAGAACCAGCAGGAGCTGTCTTAGTAGCTTCTTTAACAAACTTAACCAAATCAGCACGTGCGTCATCAATAGAAGCGTCAACTACTTGAGCAACTTCTTTGTTACCGTTACGAACTACTTGGTTTACTTTAGCCTGGTAAGCAGCAGCATATTTAGCAGCTTCTTGAGCAGCTTCTGGCTGAGCTAATTTAGCTAATTGCTGTGGATCCTTGATTGCCAACAATTGTGAGCTTGTATCTTGAGCAGCAACTAAAGCATCTTTAGCAGCAGCTTGGTTGATTTCAGCTAATTCTTGAGCACTTTCAACAGCAACTTGTGCCAAATGTTTAGCAGTTTCGATTGCTTTAGCTTGTGCAGAAGCGAGTTGGTCGTTTAATTGAGTTTGAAACATGATTTATCCTAACTTTAAGTAAATGTGGGTTTTTTATTGCGATGCACCATTTTAAGATCCCCATTTTCCAAAAGCAAGATATTTTTGTTGCAAAGCAACATATATTTTCTAAAACCCCATTTCAAGCCTTTAAATGAGGTTTATTGGGTAATCAAATTCTAATTTTCCCATATAGTTTTTAGGGGAATTAACTAGAAACTTCCAAAAATCATTAGCAATAAAGCGTTAGGTGCCCCTACTTTACCCAGGTGGTAAATTCCTCTGCACTGACTCTAGGAGTGTGAAAACTGTTCACTAACTCGTTTTTGTCAGCATATCCAAGTGCCATACCGCACACAAGCATCTCATTCTCTTGTGTACCAATACAAGGCAGGATGATCTTTGCGTAATCATTCCAAGCAGCTTGTGGGCAGGTATCCAAACCCTCACCTCTGGCAGCAACCATCATATTTTGCAAGAACATCCCATAGTCAAGCATCGAACCCCTACCAAGCTCCTTATCGATGGTGAAGAAGATGCAAACTGGTGCACCAAATGCCTCAAAGTTTTTTCGATGCTGAGCATGCATCTTGTCTTTATCGCCTTTAGCAATCCCTAAGAGGCCATATAAGCCCCAACCGTTTTCACGACGTCTATCTATGTAAGGGCTAAACCATTTAGTGGGGTAATAGTCGTATGCAGATTGATATTCTTTCGCCAACTCGGGATTGAGTGCAATGTCATCATAAGAAGCGCATACCTTTTTGCATAAATCATCAAGTGCCTCACCCTCTACAACATAGGCCTTCCAAGGTTGTGTATTGGTACCTGAAGGTGCACGCGCAGAAATATTGAGTAACTTGAGCACGGTCTCTTTGGAGACGGCTTCTTTTGTAAACGCTCTTACCGACATACGCGAGGTAATTGCCTCGGCAGCAGTTAATGTCTTCATAAAGATTCCTTAGCTTTATTTAGGTTTAGCACCACTAGCTCTTGCCTTATGTAGCTTCCGATAACTATCGATCAAACGATGATGCCTATCTAACCCCTCTAACTTCATGCTCGTTGGCGTTAAATCGTAGAAACGCACGCTGCCATCGATTGAACCCAAAACGGCATCCATCCTAGCATCACCATACATACGACGGAAGTTCGATTGATAGTCTGACATCTCTAATTCATCATCTAAGTGAACTTCAAGGGCAGCATCTAGAGCTTGGTAAAACAATTTACGCTCTACTGTATTGTCGTTGTACTGAAGAAAGGCGCCCACTAGCTCATGTGCTTCCTCAAATTGCTTTAGCGCAAGATGAATCAATAGCTTTAACTCGAGAACAGTGAGTTGACCCCAAACGGTATTCTCATCAAACTCAATGCCAATTAATGTGGCGATGTCGCCATACTCATCTAGCTCGTTATTTTCCAAACGATCCAGAAGTGCAGTTAAGCTGGCATCGTCTAGTTGGAATAAATTGAGAATATCCTTGCGGAACAGCAAAGACTTATTGGTGTTGTCCCAAATCAAATCTTCAATTGGGTAGATCTCAGAATAGCCAGGCACTAAGATTCGACAAGCTGTTGCGCCCAGTTGATCATAGACAGCTACATAAGCCTCTTTGCCAATCTCCTTCAGAATACCAAACAGAGTTTCAGCTTCTCTAGCATTCGAATCCTCACCCTTGCTAGAAAAATCCCACTCTACAAATTCATAATCTGATTTGGCGCTGAAGAAACGCCAGGACACAATGCCGCTGGAATCAATGAAGTGCTCAACAAAGTTGTTCGGCTCAGTCACGGCCTCACTGGCAAAGGTAGGTGGGGGCAAATCATTCAGGCCTTCTAAACTACGACCTTGCAATAACTCAGTCAAGCTTCTCTCTAAGGCAACCTCAAGACTTGGATGTGCGCCAAATGAGGCAAAGACACCACCTGTTCTTGGGTTCATTAAGGTAACGCACATCACTGGATAGATGCCACCCAGAGATGCATCTTTAACTAATACTGGGAAGCCCTGCTCCTCCAGACTCTGAATACCAGCCAGAATGCCGGGATACTTCGCGAGCACTTCTTGCGGTACATCCGGCAATGCAATTTCGCCTTCCAGAATTTCACGCTTTACTGCTCGCTCAAAAATCTCTGACAAGCACTGTACCTGCGCTTCGGCTAAGGTATTACCAGCACTCATACCATTACTGAAGAATAAATTTTCAATTAGGTTGGATGGAAAATACACAGTCTCGCCATCCGATTGACGTATATAGGGCAATGAGCAGATACCACGCTCTACATTACCGGAATTGGTATCTACTAGATGCGAAGCCTTTAGCTCTCCGTCTGGGTTATAAATGTTTTGAGAGTATTCATCTAGAATTTCAGTGGGCAATGCATCTTTCTTACCTGGCTTGAACCAACGCTCATTGGGGTAATGTACAAACTCTGCATTAGCAATGTCCTCGCCCCAGTATGCACCTGCATAAAAATGGTTATTACTCAAGCGCTCGATATATTCGCCCAGAGCAGAAGCCAAAGCGCTTTCTTTGGTTGCGCCTTTACCATTGGTAAAGCACATCGGGGAATGCGCATCACGAATATGCAAGGACCATACATTCGGAATCAGGTTGCGCCACGAAGCGATTTCGATCTTAATACCCAGGTTAGCCAAAAGACCTGACATATTGGCAATGGTTTGCTCTAGGGGCAGATCTTTACCCAGAATATGGGTGCTAGCGCTAACGTCAGGCCTTAAGGTCAATAGACTCTGCGCATCAGCGTCAAGATTAGCAACTTGCTCAATAACAAATTCGGGACCCTCCTGCACTACCTTCTTAACTGTACAGCGCTCAATTGAGCGGAGAATACCTTGTCGATCAGTTGCTGAAATATCGGCCGGTAGCTCAACTTGAATCTTAAAGATTTGTTTGTAGCGATTTTCTGGATCAACAATATTGTTTTGCGAGAGACGGATGTTCTCAGTGGAAATATTCCGAGTTTCGCAGTACAGCTTTACAAAGTATGCCGCACATAAAGCAGATGAAGCTAAGAAATAATCAAATGGCCCTGGCGCAGATCCATCGCCCTTATATCGAATAGGCTGGTCAGCAATGACCGTGAAGTCATCGAACTTTGCCTCTAAACGAAGCTTATCGAGAAAATTGACTTTAATTTCCATGGGGGATGATTCCAAAATAGTGCGAAAGATGTTGTGAGCGCCATTATCCATCCCAACACCATCTACAGAATGTCTTTAAAGGCTAAGTCAGCCACATTTGGCGATAAATGCCATCTGGATCATGATCTTGGGTTTGCTTAGCTACATTAAAAGGTCTTCCTCCCCTGGGATCGGTGCCTTTGCCAGCAATATATAACCAGTTGCCTTGATTGCTATAAACATCGTAGTCGATCAATTGATATTCAAACCAAGCACAACCCGCTTGCCAATCACCCTTCATGTCGTAAATCCAATAGCTCGCAACAATTTGACGCATACGATTAGATAGATAGCCTGTTTTTTTCAATTCACGCATACCAGCATCGATAAGTGACTCTCCAGTATTACCAGATGACCATTTGTAGAATTTTTCACTATCAAACTGATTCCCCGGACTATTGCTCAAGCCTTTGGAGTAATAAAGCTTTTTGCCATACTTAAAGTGCAGAAACCGGAAGTAGTCTCTCCAAAGCAGCTCAAACCAAAGCCAGTAGGTTCCATCATTTGCCCCATAGCAAGATTCATAATCCACTAATTGCCTTGCAATGGAGCCAGCAGAGCAAGAACCCTGGGCCAGCCATGGAGAGAATTTGCTGGAGTAATCCATACCAATCAGCTCATTACGTGTTTGCTTGTAGGCATCAGGAAGGCGTCGCTCAAAATATTGCTGAATATGCACATGAGCACTCTGCTCCCCACCTCGAAAATTTCCGCTACCAGATGAAGTGTTGCCATCGAATGCTTTGATAGAGGATATCTCGATGACTGGTAATGAAGGAATGCTCTTGGGAGCATCTATGGGAAAAGCAAACCGTAATTTTTGTTTTTCGACTTTTTGGCGGAATTGGGTAAAGATATCTGGCATCTCTTGTAATGGAAATGGCAAGTCCAGACCATCCAACATGCTGGATTGCCATAGTGTATTCATCTTAAAACCAGTACTACTTAATAGCGCTACTTGCTCCAACTCTTCGGGCGCTTGAATTTGCTCGCAATAAATAAGATCTGCTTGAATCTGGATTTTTAATTTCTCAAACACATGCAAGACATCACCAGTCACCTCATACAAGTCGGTAATCCCCCCACAGGTTAACTGAGCTCAGAGGTAGAATTTTCTCAATTAGAGGAGTTCTACATGAAGCGTTCTAAATTTACTGATAGCCAGATCATGGATGCCCTAAAACGGGTGGATGCTGGCCTAGCAGTTCCAGAAATCTGTCGTGAACTGGGTATCAGCACTGCTACTTTCTACAAGTGGCGCTCTAAATATGGCGGCATGGACACTTCCATGATGGCCCGCATGAAAGAGCTTGAGGCTCAAAATGCCAGGCTTAAGAAGATGTACATCGAAGAAAAGCTCAAGGCGGAGATCTTAAACGAGGCCATCACAAAAAAGTGGTGAGGCCGTCTCACAGACGTGAGATGGCCCAAAAGGCAGTCAGAGAGAAGGCAATCCCCATTCGATTGGCCTGCGCTATCTTTAGCGTGAGCGAGACCTGCTATCGCTATGAAGCGAAGAACAATGTGCAGAACGAGCTCATTGCCAACTGGCTGATCCGCTTAACGGACAACAACCGCAGTTGGGGGTTTGGCCTTTGTTATTTGTATCTACGCAATGTCAAGAACTACACATGGAACCACAAACGCATCTACCGGATTTACAAGGCTCTTGAGCTTAATCTACGCATCAAACCACGCAAACGTTTGGTAAGAGATAAACCCGATGCGTTGGTGGTACCGCTGAGCATCAACCAAGTATGGTCAATGGACTTTATGCATGACCAGTTGCAAGATGGCAGAAGTATCCGTCTGTTTAATGTGATTGATGACTTTAATCGTGAAGCCTTAGGTATTGAAGTGGACTTCTCATTGCCGGCAGAGCGAGTAGTTCGTAGCTTAGATCAAATTATTGCTTGGCGAGGTAAGCCTGCTGTTATACGAGCGGACAACGTACTAAATGCAAGAACTTTTTCCAGCGATAGGCAAAGCCATACCGTAACTGCAATTTGCAGTTAAAAAAATCAAACTTACTACTTGTCTATACCCAAACGGTCACTTCCACAAATAAATCAGG
>NZ_JACVPG010000032.1:0-1442 GCF_018882045.1 Polynucleobacter sp. Fuers-14
TGAACTGACCCCCAAAAGTTGGACAGTTTAGTTAGGTTAGCACGAGGGATTGAGTTCGGTAATTTACCGGGCTTAATCCCTTTAGTTTTTGTTTGATCCGATCATGGTTGTAATAGTCGATATATTCTTTTAGTTCCGCCTTAAATGACTGGATGCTTTCAAACTTTTGTTGGTAGAAGAACTCCGTTTTCATAATCCCGAACCAGTTCTCCATGACAGCGTTATCTAAGCAATTCCCTTTTCTAGACATGCTTTGAGTAATGCCCTGGTCTTTTAATGCCTCCTGATAAAACCCCATTTGATATTGCCAGCCTTGATCAGAGTGCAGCATTGGGCGATCACCTTTACGCAGTCTTTTAAAGGCGCTTTGGAGCATTTGCATCACCATGTTGATCTGTGGCCTGTCAGCAATCTCATAGGAGATGATCTCCTGGTTATACAGATCTAAGATAGGCGAGAGGTAAACCTTCTCGCCTTTGATGTTGAACTCCGTGACATCAGTCACCCACTTTTCATTTGGTTTTTTAGACGCAAAGTGGCGCTTCAGTAGATTGGGGGCTACCTTGCCAACAGCCCCTTTGTAAGACTGGTAACGTTTGGGCCTAACGGTCGACTTGATCCCCATCTGAGTCATGAGTTTTTGGACTGTCTTGTGATTAAGGCGATGGTTCTGATGGCCCAGCTCTACCTGTACTCGCCGGTAGCCGTAGCGACCTTTGTGGGTATGGAAGATAGTCTTAATCTGGGTTTTAGCATCCAGATAAGGATCGGGTTTACGGCCAACACTGGCTTGGTAGTAGTAGACACTCCTGGGCATCTGGGCTGCAGTCAATATGGCTTGCAATGGGTACCACTGCCTTAACTCAGTAATTACTTGGACTTGCTCTTGTTTGCCAAGTGCTTTTGCTGGGCTAAGGCTTCGAGCTTTTTTAGGTAAGCGTTCTCCACCTCTAAATACTGCGCTCTGCACAGTAATTCGTCATGGGTGAGCTCGGTTAGTGGCTTAGCGAGAAGCGCCTTGATGTTGCTCGGTTTGAACTTCAATGGTCGTCCAGTAGGTTTGGGTTTTAGAGCGGCAACACCGTCCATATTGTAGAGTTTTTGCCATACCCAAATCGTGCTGGGGGAGGCAATATTGAAGTGGGCTGCTGCTGACCTAGCCGATAGATGGTGTGTAGCCATGTATTGCAGAACTTGCATCTTGAACTGTGCAGTATGGGCTTGGGGCCCAGGGTTGAGTCCGATAAGGCCATGTGCCTGGTAGGCTAGATACCACTTACGAACATCTGAGTGACCGATCCCAAACAAATGAGCAACCCGTTTTTGGCCGCCGGATTTTAAATACTCATTAACTACCTGGAGCTTGAACTCCGTACTGTATTTGCTCATAAAACAAAACCCCCTTGGTTGGACTTGATGTCCAACTTTTGGGGGTCAGTTCA
>NZ_JACVPG010000033.1:0-346 GCF_018882045.1 Polynucleobacter sp. Fuers-14
ACAACCACCGCCACCATGAGTGCGCTGGGTACCTTAAGTGGCTTTATCGGTAGTGAGACTGTGACCGCTGCTGTGAATACTGCGACCTTTGCGGATCAAAATGTCGGTACTGGCAAAACCATTACCGTGAGCTACACCTTGGCAGGTGGCACCAATAGTGGGGTAGCAAGTAACTACAGCTTGGCGAACAACACCACGACCGGCAACATTACTGCCAAAGCGCTGACCATCGGTACAGCAACTGCTAATAACAAGACTTACGATGGCACAACCACCGCCACCATGAGTGCGCTGGGTACCTTAAGTGGCTTTATCGGTAGTGAGACTGTGACCGCTGCTGTGAATA
>NZ_JACVPG010000034.1:0-1059 GCF_018882045.1 Polynucleobacter sp. Fuers-14
GGTGGATTCAACTACGAAGTGCAACTTTGAACAACTAGTTAAGGAGGCTAAGGATGTTTTAGTATCCAAAGCTTCTAGACCTGCAAGTCAAAGTAGCCATGACCTATCAACACCTTAGCCAAACTGAACGATATCAGATTTATATCCTCATGAAAGACGGAAAAACCCAAACTCAAATAGCCCAACTGATGGATCGGCATAAGTCGACCATTAGCCGAGAGCTTGCTCGCAATACGGGGCTCAAAGGTTACCGTCCCAAGCAAGCCTGCCTGTTGGCAGAAGAACGCTCATTAGGCTGCCGTAATGCCGCCCAAATAACAGCCGATCAATGGAATCAGACAGTGGATTGCCTCTTAGCTCAGTGGAGCCCCGTCCAAATTGCCAATCAGGTTGGCATTAGTCATGAGACCATCTACCGCCATGTCTACGCCGATAAAGCCGCTGGCGGCAATCTTTACCAGCAGCTGCGTTGCCAAAAAAAGCGCAAGAAACGCTATGCCAGCGGCCGTGATCGCAGAGGCCAAATAGTAGGTAGGCGGCCGATCAGTGAGCGCCCAGCGCACATTGAGACAAGATCCCAAGTCGGCCACTGGGAAGGCGATACTGTAATTGGAGCGGCCCACAAGCAAGCTGTTGTGACCTTGGTTGAGCGCAAGAGTGGCTATGCCGTTTTGGCTAAGGTCAAGAACAAGACGTCGGATTTAGTCAGTAGCGCCATCATCACTAAATTAAACGCCGTGACCCCACTCGTTAAAACCCTGACTTTTGACAACGGCAAGGAATTTGCCGAGCACGCCAGGATTGATACAGCTCTTCAATCAACGACGTACTTTGCGGATCCGTTTGCTAGTTGGCAACGTGGATCAAATGAAAACTTCAATGGTCTATTGCGGCAATACATCCCCAAAAAGAGACCGCTATCTACTGTGACCGATAAGGAGCTTAGAATGATCCAAGACCGTTTAAACAACCGACCTAGAAAACGATTAGGATTTAAAACCCCCAATGAAGTATTTATGCAGTCCTTAAACCGTGTTGCACTTCGTGTTTGAATCTACG
>NZ_JACVPG010000035.1:0-1265 GCF_018882045.1 Polynucleobacter sp. Fuers-14
TTTTGATTACATCGAAATGTTTTACAACCCGGTTAGACGCCATAGTTACAACAATGGACTTTCTCCGGTAAGATTTGAACAGCAGTACCAAGCGAGGTTGGGAAGTGTCTAAGATATTGGTAGCGATTCACTCATTACCCCCGCAGGAAAAATATTGCGGACCACATAAATTCCTGGCTTGCTAGGGTCTCCGTATAGGGTGGTTTGCTTGACGCCGTTTTCATTGGTCTTCCAAACAATCTGATCTTCTTTAACTGTAATAAATCCGCCGGGTAAATTCTCTGCATAAACTGTCGCGGAGAATAAAAATGTAAATAGCGTGGCCAACAATACTTTCATACCGAACTCCCTATCTTTTACCTTAAATAAAAAATCACCCAAAAGGTGGTTAATGTCCCCTCCAATCGATAACTATCTTGAATTGGCTTTTTATATGACAATTTAAGATAGTGCTAAGTGCGATGGAATATAGCTAGGACTAACCCTTGAGCATAATAAGAATTGTCGTTTTAAACGACATCGACCGACACGGGGACGTGTAATTGATTCGTCCCTTTAAAGGGCATTTCTAGATGGGGATATCCGAAATTTATAGCGGTCAAGCCGCAAAAGAGAATAGCCCAACAAGTGGGCTATTAGGATTCTTGGTAGCCCGGGGCGGAATCGACCAGGACCTGAGGATATCTAATCTTTGGTTGGTATTAAAAATTCTTTATCGCGCCGCAAAAATAGAAATCCTCATAGCGTTTTTTAGTACGAAAAATCATCATTAGAACTAAAGTACTACCCACACTTGGCAAGAAAATTGACTTAGGACAAGTTTTTCTAATTGGCACAAGCAGAGTATTGACTCACTGCTAACAACATAATTGTGAGAGAAGAAAATGGGGATAAAACATTTAGTTGTCGGGTTTGTTATTGGATTGTTTGTAGGTGTCGTAAGCGCATCAACATTAGAGGTGGGCAAAATTGGCTTTACTAAAGATGGGGTGATTACCTACCTAAATCAAGCTTGCTCAAATTAAGAACAGTTTTCTCGCAGTAACCTTCTTTGCCCGCAGAAGTATGCGGGCATTTTTTTGATCTTATTACAACGGAACCTTATCCGTCAGCACCAAATAAAAAACCACCCGAATGAACTGACCCCCAAAAGTTGGACATCAAGTCCAACCAAGGGGGTTTTGTTTTATGAGCAAATACAGTACGCAGTTCAAGCTAAAGGTAGTTAAAGAGTATTTAAAGTTTGGCGGTCTTAGGAGGATAGC
>NZ_JACVPG010000036.1:0-603 GCF_018882045.1 Polynucleobacter sp. Fuers-14
CGGCCTCTACGGCCCTACAGAGAGGGATCGATCCACTGGGTAAAGCTTTTTCATAGTAACCTTGATACATCTGTTTTGACTTCACTAATCCATACACTACACGCGCCATCTTCGCTGCCACCGCAGTCCTTGCTTTACGTTGTAAATCCTTATCCTGCGGTGCGCCTTTAATATAGCGGCTATATTTTTGCTGAAAACTATTTTCTGGTTGAGCGATAGCAGTGTTCACTGCCATCCATAACGCCAAACGTAAACGCGCATTACCTCGTTTAGAGATTTGTTCTTGACCACGGTAGTTGCCTGATTGATTTTTGGCTAGATCAAACCCGCAATACTTCAAGAACTGACGATGATGGCTAAAGCGACGTAGATCCCCGCCTTCCGCCAGAATCGTTAGGGCATTAATCGGGCCAATCCCCGGCACACTTTGCAAGATGGCAGAATCCGGGTTATCGGCCAATACTGCTTGAGCTGTCTCTTCTAATTGCTTGCGACAAGCATTGATCTCTTGATAGCGTCTCAGTTGTATTTGAAAGGTTTTGCAAGCCAAGGAATCTGCCTCAACAGGTAGTCCAATGCTATGCAAGGCGGTCTCATAGAGCT
>NZ_JACVPG010000037.1:0-1090 GCF_018882045.1 Polynucleobacter sp. Fuers-14
TTGCTGGAGTGTTAGCAGATAACACTGGCGCGACAAATTTAGTCAAGTCTGGTACAGGCACTTGGGTGCTCTCTGGCACCAACACCTACACTGGTGGCACTACTATCTCTGCTGGTACGCTCGCCTTAGGTAGGAACAGCGCCTTATCAAGCACTGGCAGCCTCACAATTAATGGCGGCATTTTTGCCATGGGAGCCTACAGTCAAACATTCGGTACTGTGGCAGTGCTCGCAAGTGGAGGCTCTATTTTGTCAGCATCTTCCGTAGATATCACATCATCAAATTACATCTTTAATAATGCTAGTGGCAATGCACTGACCATCTCTGCAGTTTTGGCTGGAGCAGGGGCAACCTTAACTCAAGCTGGCACCGGTACAACTACCCTCTCAGCCGCTAATACCTACACTGGTGCGACTACGATTAGTGCCGGTACTTTGGTTGTGACCAGTGCAGCTACATTGGGTGGTTCTGCAGGAGTTACCACAGCAGCCTTAACCATTGGCTCTGGCGCTACGCTTGATCTACAAAGAGCCTTAACGGTAGGCTCCTTGTCCATGGGTAGTGCCACTAGCGCGATTACCAACTCTACCGGCGCTTCTAGTCTGACGGTCACTGGCACTAGCACCTTAGCGGGTTCAATTATCACCAGCGGTACTCAAACCTACACTGGCGCGGTCACCTTAGGGGCCAATACGATTGTTAATGCAGGCTCTGGTAATGTGGTGTTTGGTAGCACTGTTAATGGCGCAAACACTTTAAGTATCACTACGGCGGGTAGCACTACCTTTACTGGTGCTATTGGTGGAACAGCGGCTTTAACGGGTTTAACATTGTCTACGGGTACCTTGAGTGCGACAGTAATCACCTTGGCATCTAGTAGTGCCTTGTCTATCGCCAATAGTGGTACTGGCACCATCAGCGGTGTTATTGCTGGTACTAATGTCACTTTAAGTAAAGCGAGCACCGGTACCTTAACCTTATCGGGCACCAACACCTACACTGGTGCGACTACGATTAGTGCCGGTACTTTAGCCATTACTAATGCCGCTGGCCTTGGAACTACTGCAGTGGGTACTACAGTCAATAGTGG
>NZ_JACVPG010000038.1:0-1385 GCF_018882045.1 Polynucleobacter sp. Fuers-14
GCGGCTGAGAGGGTAGTTGTACCGGTGCCAGCTTGAGTTAAGGTTGCCCCTGCTCCAGCCAAAACTGCAGAGATGGTCAGTGCATTGCCACTAGTATTGTTAAAGACATAACCAATGGTGCTAGTTAAGGAGCCAGAACCGGTAATAGAGCCACCACTTGTACCGACCACTAAGCTATAAATCGAATCGTTAAATGTTCCCATGGCAAAAGTACCGCCGTTAATGGTGACAACACCGCTATCGGGCATGGCATTGCTTACGCCTAAGGCGAGCGTACCAGCAGAGATAGTAGTGCCACCAGTGTAGGTGTTGGTGCCAGATAAGGTTAAGGTACCTGTGCCAGTTTTAGTGAGGGAGCCAGTCGTGCCAGCAACAAAGCCATCATCAGAGATCACACCATAAAAAATGCTACTGGCGGTATTTAGGATCGTCAATACTTTAGAGCCTAAGTAAACTTTGCCAATATCAGTACCACTACTCGATAGATTTCTAATCGTTGCACCAGATATGGTGCTAGAGATATCCAAGCTACTATTAACTGCAACGCTCGTTGAATTAGAGACGCTACCAGAGCCGCTTAAGGCTAAAGTACCCCCACTAATCGTCGTGGTACCGCTGTAGGTGTTGGTGCCAGAAAGGGTTAAGGTGCCAGATCCAACCTTGGTCAGAGAAAAGGCCCCAGCGCCATCTTGAATTGCACCAGAAAATAGGGTGTTTTGATTATTGCCGCCCACAGATAAGTTATAACCAGTAGTGTTGGCATCGGATGCTAATACTGTCCCGCCACCAGAAAGTCCGCCAATTGTTGGGGAGCCATACCACCCATATAAGTCGAGATAGGCGCCAGATTCCAAATTAATCGTGTTTTTAGAATAAACCGATCCTGTGCTTGCATAGTAAGAAAACTTTAAGCTACCTCTGACAACATTAATCATGCCGGAGAAAGACAAGGCGCTACTGCCGCTAAAGCTTACCGATCCAGTTTCATTTGAATTTCCGGCGTTAATACTTAAAACTCTATTTGGAGCCCCGTAAACACCTCCATTAATTTCAAAGCCTATACCACCTGTATTTGGTGTAATTGCCGATAAAGAGCTGTCATCTAATAGTGTAATACCCCTATTAGCATTCAATCTGAAGTTAGTGATTGAGCTTGACAAAACGGCTTCAAGCGTACCGCCGGACAAAATAATATTATCTGATGTTGCCACAGAGGGAGTCGACCCAAGATTAGAATCAGCTGATATTGATAAGATACCAGCAGAGATAGTAGTGCCACCAGTGTAGGTGTTGGTGCCAGAGAGCACCCAAGTGCCTGTACCAGACTTGACTAAATTTGTCGCGCCAGTGTTATCTGCTAACACTCCAGCAAAAGTATTGCTTGC
>NZ_JACVPG010000039.1:0-5307 GCF_018882045.1 Polynucleobacter sp. Fuers-14
GCAACCCGTTTTTGGCCGCCGGATTTTAAATACTCATTAACTACCTGGAGCTTGAACTCCGTACTGTATTTGCTCATAAAACAAAACCCCCTTGGTTGGACTTGATGTCCAACTTTTGGGGGTCAGTTCATTAGGGCGGTTTTTCTTTGGGCGCTTAGAGTGCTTGCCTATTGTAAAAAGGGCTTTGGTCCCCATATAGGTCTTTGTAGGTGTATTTGGTGCCCAGGAAGGGACTCGAACCCCCACAACCTTACGATCGCCAGCACCTGAAGCTGGTGCGTCTACCAATTTCGCCACCTGGGCATGCCCTTATTATAGAGGGATGGGCGTTTTGAGGTCATTTCTACCCCCATTTGGCTTTTTCCCCTCAGACTTGGTGGTTTGATACAGTAGCCTTATTCATAACAAAAATAGATATCAGTAGATATATACAGGGCATGTATTGCCGAAGGAATTAAATGCGTAAAGCAAAAGACTTGATGCCACGTGAGGCTGACCGCTTAGGAACAGTTCAAGGGCATCGAGATGGATTTGGATTTGTTATTCCCGATGATGGTGGTGAGGATATCTTTCTGTCAGAAAGAGAAATGTCACGCGTCATGCACGGCGACAGAGTCAATGTCAGGGTGCTAGGAACGGATCGACGTGGTCGCCCAGAAGGGCAGATTGTTGAAGTAGTTCTGCACGCTAATAAAGTAGTGATTGGTCGTCTCTTAAATGAAAACGGTGTTCTGATTGTTGCGCCAGAAGATAAGCGCATTGGTCATGACATTTTGATTCCGCCTAAGGGTCAAGGACAAGCGAAGCTAGGCCAGGTTGTCAGCGTAGAGATTATTGATTACCCAGATAGCTATCGTCAGGCAGTTGGGCGTGTAGTTGAAGTATTGGGTGAGATTGACGACCCCGGTATGGAAATCGAAATCGCTGTACGTAAGTATGGCGTCCCCCATGAATTTTCTGCCGCCGCTATGAAAGAGGCTGCGGCATTGCCAGATACAGTCCAGCAATCCGATCTAGAAGGTCGTGTTGATTTACGTGACGTGCCTTTAGTCACTATTGACGGTGCTGATGCGCGAGACTTTGATGACGCTGTCTATTGCGAACCCGTCATGTACGGCCAGACTAAGGCTTGGCGTTTGATCGTGGCGATTGCTGACGTATCCCATTACGTCAAACCGGGTCAGCCATTAGATGACGAGGGCTTATTGCGTGCTACTTCAGTCTACTTCCCAAGACGTGTAATCCCTATGCTTCCAGAGAAGATCTCGAATGGTCTTTGCTCGCTGAATCCTGGCGTAGACCGCCTGTGTATGGTGTGCGATTCGGTTGTCGATAACAACGGTATTGTGTTGGCTTACCAGTTTTATCCAGCGGTAATGCACTCAGCGCAACGTTTTACTTACGACACTGTTTGGGAGATTCTGTCCAATAGTAAGGGTCCAGAGGCAACACGCTTTGCTCAGTTCCGCCCATTACTCGGCAACCTTTACTCTCTTTACAAGATTCTATTGGCTGCTCGTGAGAAGCGGGGCGCTATTGAGTTTGAGACAACTGAAACACAAATCATTAGTAATGAGCTTGGCAAGATACTTCGCATTGAGCCGCGCCTTCGCAATGATGCCCACCGCTTAATTGAAGAGTGCATGTTGACTGCTAACGTATGTGCAGCCGACTTTATTGAAAAAAATAAGCACCTTAGTCTCTATCGTGTACATGGTGAGCCATCAGAAGAGAAGTTGGTTGCTTTGCGCCAAGTTTTGAGAACTTCAGGTCTGTCATTGGGCGGTGGCGATAAACCTAAGCCACGTGACTACGCTAAATTAATGCGTGAAATTAAAGAGCGCCCCGATGCCAATATGCTGCAGTCAGTGGTATTGCGCTCCATGCAACAAGCGATGTACCAGCCCGACAATGAAGGCCACTTTGGCTTGGCTTACCCAGCTTACTCACATTTCACAAGCCCGATCCGCCGTTATCCTGATTTGCTAACGCATCGCGTGATCAAATCGATTCTTCAGAAAAAACCATACGTTCCTGTATTGCCTCCGAAGGTTCCACTCAATCTCACCTTGCCACGTAAAGGCAAAGGTCGTGAGAATGCAGTCAATGCCAAGAAATCCCAAAGCGATGCAAAAGCAGGGGCAGCCAAAGGTACTAAGCCACCTAAGGGTGCCAACGCCGCATTGCCAATCTGGGGCCAATTGGGCGTTCATTGCTCATCCAATGAGCGTCGTGCTGATGAAGCTTCACGTGATGTAGAAGCTTGGCTCAAGTGCTACTACATGCGTGACCATTTAGGTCAAGAATATGCTGGTACTGTCACCGGCGTTGCAAACTTTGGTTTATTTATTCAGCTAGAGAATCTCTTTGTCGAAGGTATGGTGCATGTCACCGAGCTTGGCGGAGATTACTTCCAATATGACGAGGCTCGCCAAGAATTGCGTGGAGAGCGTACTGGTATTCGCTATCGCTTGGGCGATCGTTTACATGTATTGGTCAGTCGAGTTGACTTAGATGCGCGCAAGATTGAATTTAGTCTTGTCAAATCCGTTGGTGCTGAGCCTGGCGGATCTTCCAATCGTCGTCAATTGCTATTGGCAACGGATACAGGCAGACCCAATAAAAAAGCAGCCCCTCAAAGAGGTCGTTCTGACAACAAGGTTCCACAAAAGCCAAGTGGCATCAATGTCAATGCAGCTAAATCTGCTGGAACGCTTGGAGCTAACCAGTCTAAGAGTAAAGCCACTCGCAAAAATGGCAAAGCAAAGCCCGGCAGGGCCGTCGGCAAGCCTGCAGGCAGCAAGCCTCCAGTTCGCAGTACTAAAGCACGCCGCAAATAAAGAATAGAAAAGAAAATGAAGCAAATATTAGTAGGTTTTCATGCGGTGCAAGCGCGCTTACGAGTTGATCCAGGCAGTTTGAAGTCTGTGTACTTTGACTCCGGTCGTCGTGATAGACGTATGGGGGATTTTTTAAAGCAAGCCGAAGAGATTTTGGGTGAGCGTTTGCATGCAGCAGATGCAGAGCGCCTCCATAAGTTGACAGGGCATGATCGTCACCAAGGTGTTGTTGCTTTGGCTGAAAAAATGACTGTGGCACGCACTGTCACTGAAGTGGTTGAGGATGCTGAGAGTGCTCAGAAAAAACCATTGTTTTTGGTTTTAGATGGCATTACTGATCCCCATAACTTTGGCGCTTGCTTGCGTGTAGCAGATGGTGCGGGCGTAGATGCCGTAGTAGTTCCTAAAGATCGCTCTGCATCGATTAATGCCACCGTTAGCAAGGTCTCTAGTGGGGCATCAGAAGTGATGCCAGTCATTACGGTGACTAACCTCGTACGCAGTATGAAAGAAATGCAAGAAGCGGGTGTTTGGCTGATTGGCACAGACGACGAAGCTACAAAATCGATCTATGACATCGACCTTACAGGCCCCATTGGGATTGTGATGGGGGCTGAAGGTGAGGGTATGCGTCGCCTTACTAAAGAAAACTGTGATGAATTGGTTCGAATACCGATGCAAGGTGTTGTATCGAGTTTGAATGTGTCTGTTGCAAGTGGCGTATGCTTATATGAGGCATTAAGACAGCGCCTAGCTAAAGTATCTGACAAAGCTGCCAAGTAAAACAAGGAGCTTCATATGAAATGCAATATTGGACATACTGATCGCGTTCTGCGAATGACTGTTGGCGTCACGCTAATGGGCTTAGCTGGTTTTGGCATTACTGGCCCATGGGCTTGGACTGGAATTGTTCCCTTATTAACGGGGATGATTGGCAATTGCCCAGCTTACTCAATGCTTGGCATCAATACCGCCAAGAAGTAAGTAATACTCTTATTTATTGCTGAAATCGTTAACAAAGCCATCCTCTAGGGTGGCTTTTTTTGTCGCTGGGAGTCTGCTTTCGGCCAACATGAGACGCTGCTACCCTTATTTTTAGAGGGGTGGCTGGGGAGATATTCCCTTTTTCCGCTAAGAGACATTAAGGCGGGAATTAAGATAACTATAATTAAAGATATAAATTATTAAAACTAATTACTAGGAGTTTCTGTGGAAAATCGTTTATTACTCTCTATTGCAGCACTCTTTGTTGGTGTGGTAGTTGCTGCTTGTGGTGGAGGCGGTGGTTCCAGCTCCACTTCTAGCACTAGCCCTGCAGCTCCAGTAGCCGCAACGACTGCGACCTATACGACCTCATCAGCCGCTGGTGAGGTTATTTCCTTTACTGTTGATACAACCAATAAGGTTTATAGCTATACCGATATTCAGTCTAGCTATGGATTTACTGGAAAGACTGGAACCGGAACATTAACATCTCAAAATTCAGATGGCTCTTGGAACCTATCAACTTCATCAGATAGCTTCATTAAGTCTGCCACTGCTTTAATGAGTTCAAATGGTCTCGTAGCTGGTCAGTTAACCGTTAACTATGGCGGTGGGGCTGGCAATCAAACAAATCCAATGTTTGGCGTAAACGGTCCAATTACTTCAATAGCCAATTTGGCTGGGACATATAACTATATTAGCCAAGCTTGCTCCACTAAAACGTATGGCGTTAATACAAATGCATGTAATCCTGCGCATGGAACACTGACTGTTGATGCATCTGGCGCCTACAAAATTTGCAAGAATGCTAACCTTGTGCTTGATACCGCTTGCTCAGGTGGAACGCTAACAACTGGCACTATTTCAGCAACCTCAAACTCAGGTGTTTACAACTTATTGAGAAATAACGGCAGTCAAAGTCCAAATCCAGTTGGCGGTACATCGGGTAGTTTTGTGGCATACACCGCTGCTAACGGTCAAAAAGTAGTGGTTGTTGACTTATCGGATAACTACTACGGCTATGGTCAGATAGTTGGCTCAACACAGACAGCAATCGTCACTAGTCAAACCGATGGAACGTGGTATTGGGTTGAAAATGATGGCTTAACTGGAACCACAGTAATTTCTGGTTTGGGATTTACTGCGTATCCAACAGGTATGAGTTCGGTCACCGGAACACTGACCACAAATGCCAATTGGGCTGGACTGCTTAGCTTCACTCGTGCTGATGGCACCTTTGGATCTGCGATCCTAGCCGGTAGCGGTTTATATGTAGCCCACGACAATACAAATAGCGGTAATTACGAGGTTGGGATTAAGAAGTAATTAGCTTCTGGCCTTTATTAGAAAGAGCCGCCTTCGTGAACTGACCCCCAAAAGTTGGACATCAAGTCCAACCAAGGGGGTTTTGTTTTATGAGCAAATACAGTACGGAGTTCAAGCTCCAGGTAGTTAATGAGTATTTAAAATCCGGCGGCCAAAA
>NZ_JACVPG010000040.1:0-373 GCF_018882045.1 Polynucleobacter sp. Fuers-14
AACGTACTAAATGCAAGAACTTTTTCCAGCGATAGGCAAAGCCATACCGTAACTGCAATTTGCAGTTAAAAAAATCAAACTTACTACTTGTCTATACCCAAACGGTCACTTCCACAAATAAATCAGGGGTCCCGATTAACCATAATTAACACAAGATCCGCCACTTCACGTTTTGGTCTTTACCCTACTTAAAACAATCTGAGGTCCCAGTGGAAGGTCCAAACATTATCTACGAGGTCCTTGCGGCCTCTACGGCCCTACAGAGAGGGATCGATCCACTGGGTAAAGCTTTTTCATAGTAACCTTGATACATCTGTTTTGACTTCACTAATCCATACACTACACGCGCCATCTTCGCTGCCACCGCAGTCCT
>NZ_JACVPG010000041.1:0-320 GCF_018882045.1 Polynucleobacter sp. Fuers-14
TCGATTGCAATCCATGCCCCAAAGGGTTTATTGTTTAAGTGGTCAGCCATAGCAATACTCCTTATTGATGATCTCGCAATCACCAGCATGGCTTAAATTGCTGCGGCTGACTACCATTCTGCATGTACTACGGCCCAGAGTTTGTGAGCACCGTCTTGTTGGAATGGGCGGTAGAGCGAGGTTTGCACAATGAATCGCTACCAATATCTTAGACACTTCCCAACCTCGCTTGGTACTGCTGTTCAAATCTTACCGGAGAAAGTCCATTGTTGTAACTATGGCGTCTAACCGGGTTGTAAAACATTTCGATGTAATCAAAA
>NZ_JACVPG010000042.1:0-1586 GCF_018882045.1 Polynucleobacter sp. Fuers-14
GGGGGGGAATGTATTCAATCGCTATATCTTCATGAAAAAAGCCAGATGCAAAATCAAAGTTTTACACTTAAAAAATGTAGAGCTATCTTGATTGGCTTTGAGGTGAAAAAATTTCTCTCGCGATCGCTTATTTGAATTGGCTCCTTAAATCTCTTTCCAGTATTTTTAGACCCATCCACTGTTTGGCGGCCTCTTTGGATTTAAAAGGAGTACCCGCGCTATCTACACCATGTTTTTGAACAATTAAACCGTTAGCGTTGGTTTCGTAAACATAATAAACTTTAGTGGGTCGACCGCCATCTAAGTGCGCCCTCATTAATTCGGCTATTACTAGCTTATATTTATTTTCCGCTTTAATCATCATTTCCATTAAGAAAGTCAAATAATGTGGCTGCCGACAAGTAGGATGGACACCCATGGTTTTTTTATCATAGGCTGCAAGGCAAGGGTTGATAATCCCATAATTACGGGGCAACTTCTTGCCATGTGATTTAGAAAATCAATTCACTCGAATACTTGATGGTCAATAGCGCTGTTGCAGAGCACCAAATGAGTCTGCTCATAAAGTTTGAAAGCAGCGCATCAGGGCGATAAATTAATGCTTTTGAAAAAGTTTACTTCTGAAACGAAGGGGCGTTGATACCTCCCCTAATTCAATGTTCGGGGCTAAACCAAGCTAGATTAGATTTGGTTGGTATTTTCTTGGTGCAAGCGCTAGAAACAATCATTTGTTACTATAAATATTGCAGTCAAGCGTTTTTTCGCACTCGTTCATCATGCCTTGGGTTGCGCTTCTAATTGCAACAACTTGAGATTTAATGAGGCCAGTTCTCGTTGTATCCTCTGCGATATGCGTAACCAGCCAAGCTTTTGTGCCAATGGTGGTATAACCAATTTCATCTCCAAGAACAGGCGCTATGCTAACGCGTGCGGCCGTAATACCGTTAGAAGTTTGAAGCATTACTAGTGATATTTGAAATTTATTAACAGGGAATTTTTTTGTAAATTTTACTGTAACAATGTCATTAATCTGCTCTGCACAAGACATCTCCTGAAGGCCTGTACAGGTTGCTGTAAAAAAACCACAGGAATTCACTTTCATTGCAAACAAGCTGAGTAAAGCTAATAAAGATATTTTTTAATCATTTTTGAGGGCTTTTATAATTTTTAATGCTAGATTTAGCTCGCTAGCATTGTCATCCCGCATACATGGGGGGGGGCAGAAAACCACTAGGGATTTCGTATCTGCTTTGAAGTATCATCTACTCAAAATTTCGGAAACGTGGCCGAGTGGCTGAAGGCACCGGTCTACTAAACCGGCATATTTGTAAAAGTATCGAGGGTTCGAATCCCTCCGTTTCCGCCAGTTGCCGCTTTAGCTCAGTTGGTAGAGCAGTTCATTCGTAATGAAAAGGTCGCCAGTTCGATTCCGGCAAGTGGCATCATATTTTTAAATACGTAGATTCAAACACGAAGTGCAACACGGTTTAAGGACTGCATAAATACTTCATTGGGGGTTTTAAATCCTAATCGTTTTCTAGGTCGGTTGTTTAAACGGTCTTGGATCATTCTAAGCTCCTTATCGG
>NZ_JACVPG010000043.1:0-427 GCF_018882045.1 Polynucleobacter sp. Fuers-14
GGCATCCTCTCTATTTCTGCAGAGGCTAATTTAGGAGCAACCCCATCTAGCGTAACTGCTAGCTCAATCACCATTAATGGCGGTACATTACAAGCTACAGCAACACTATCTCTCTCCAGTAATCGGGGAATCACCCTATCTTCTGCAGGAGGCTTAGCAGCTACTAGTGGTAACACTTTGACTGTAGCAGGGGTAATGACTGGATCAAGTGCGCTAACGATTAATGGGGCCTCTCAAACAGGTACCGTCATACTCTCAGGCACCAACACCTACACTGGCAGCACTACCATTACTGGCGGCATCCTCTCTATTTCTGCAGAGGCTAATTTAGGAGCAACCCCATCTAGCGTAACTGCTAGCTCAATCACCATTAATGGCGGTACATTACAAGCTACAGCAACACTATCTCTCTCCAGTAATCGGGGAA
>NZ_JACVPG010000043.1:437-3085 GCF_018882045.1 Polynucleobacter sp. Fuers-14
TACGATTAGTGGGGGCATCCTCTCTATTTCTGCAGAGGCTAATTTAGGAGCAACCCCATCTAGCGTAACTGCTAGCTCAATCACCATTAATGGCGGTACATTACAAGCTACAGCAACACTATCTCTCTCCAGTAATCGGGGAATCACCCTATCTTCTGCAGGAGGCTTAGCAGCTACTAGTGGTAACACTTTGACTGTAGCGGGAGTGATTGCTGGATCAAGTGCGCTAACAATTAATGGCGCATCTCAAACGGGTATCGTCATACTCTCTGGCACCAACACCTATACTGGCGGCACGACGATTAGTGGCGGCACACTAACCTTGGGCAAGAGTAGTGCACTACTGAGTACTGGTAGCCTCACCATTAATGGCGGCACTTTCGCTATGACAACTTTTAGTCAAACCGTAGGCATCGTCACAATCGGCACTAGTGGTGGCTCTATCACTGGCTTGGGTATTTTAACCGCATCAAGCTACACCTTTAACAACACCTCTGATGGCACTATCTCTGCTATTTTAGCGGGAACGAGTGCAACCTTAACGCAGGCGGGTAGTGGAACAACCACTCTCTCTGGCACCAACACCTACACTGGTGCTACGACCATTAGTGCAGGTACTTTGGCTATTACCAATGCATCAGCATTGGGCACTTCCGGTACCACGCAAAATGGCACTACTGTCAGTAGTGGCGGTATTTTAGATATTCAAACTACTAGCACTGTTTCGGAGCTCATTACTCTGAATGGTGGCACGATTGCTGCAAGTGCTGTTAATGCCACTGTATCTGGTAACGTGACTCTAACTGCCAACTCTTTTGTTAATGTAGGTAGCACCTATAGATTAACTATCAGCGGTAATGTTACGGGCCCAAGCTATACCCTGTTAAAGCAAGGCGCTGGCAGCTTTTCCATTACTGGGACTTACAACTACCTATTAGCCATTACTTTGAGTGATACCACCTTGTCTGATCTTTTGGTGACTGGTGGGTATTACAACAATGACAGTACTGCTATTCTTGTGATTAATTCAGGTATTACTTTAGATTTAAATGGCTATAGCTTGGCTAATGCCATCATATTGAATGGCGGTACGATTTCTAACGGATCTATTACAGGCAGTACTCTGAGTGGCACAATTTCGCTAACAGCCCTTTCATCCATCAGCTCAAATAACGCTATTACTATTTCGAGTGCCATCAGTGGTTCAGGTTCTCTGACTAAATCCGGTACAGGCACCTTAACACTGTCTGGCACCAACACCTACGCTGGTGGCACCACTATCTCAGCAGGTACTTTAGCCGTTACCAGTACGGGCACCCTAGGCAACACCACAGCAGCCCTAACCATTAGCTCTGCTACCTTAGATTTACAAAGAACACTAACAGTGGGTTCTTTGACTATGTCAGGGACCAGTTCTATTACCAACTCTACCGGCACTTCTAGTCTGACGGTCACTGGCACCAGCACCTTGGCTGGATCTATTACCACCAGTGGTACCCAAACTTACACTGGTGCAGTGGGTTTAGGTGCCAACACCACCTTAACAACAACGAGTAATGGCGCTGTAACCTTTACTAGTGCGATTACAGGTGGAAATTACAACCTCACCATTAGCTCTGGTAGTGGTAATCAATCGTTTGCTGGGGCCAGTGGAGTAGGTACCTTAAGCTTAAATACCTCGGGAGTAGCTTCTCAAACTGGGGCTATTTCAGCTACTAACGCCTTATTTATTGGCGCAGGTACATTTACTTTGAACAACAGTAGTAATAACTTTGGCACCTTAGCAGCTAGTGGTATCGCTAGCTTGGATTTAAGAAATACTAGCAACTTAACAGTGGGTACAGTAGGCGCATATAGTGGTATCAGCAGCAGTGGTGCGCTGACCCTCAATGTGGCCGGTAATCTGACAATTAACAAGGCCATCAATATCACCGGTACAGCTAATGCCAACTTAAACGCCATAAGTATCTTTACCATTGATAGTGGTGCCACCATAACTACTGCCAATGGCAATATCATTATCGATCCAGCCCGGTTCATTAATAATGGCGGATCCAATGCTTTGGTGGCTACAACTACTGGTACTTACTGGCAAGTTTGGAGCACCAATGCTGATCCATTTAATGCCACTACCGGCGATGTATATGGTTCATTGGTTAATAACTACACCCAATACAATGCTATCTATGGAAGTACAACAGCACTTGGCACTGGTAACGGATTTTTATACACTTACGCCCCTAGTGTTTCAGTTTCCCTGAGTGGTTCAGCAACTAAAGTCTATGATGCGACAACGGCTGCGGCCTTAACTTCAAGTAACTACACGTTGGGCGCAGCCGTCAATGGTGATGTGGTGACTGTGAGCGCTATCACTGGAAGCTATAACTCTGCCAATGTGGCAAGTGCCGACTCCATTGCTGGAGTATCGGTAACTCTTAGCGCAGTCGATTCTTCTGGCAAGGCAGTTTATGGCTATAGCCAATCGGTAAGTGGCTCGATAGTCGCTACTATTACCAAGAAAGCGCTGACCATCGGTACAGCAACTGCTAATAACAAGACTTACGATGGCACAACCACCGCCACCATGAGTGCGCTGGGTACCTTAAGTGGCTTTATCGGTAGTGAGACTGTGACCGCTGCTGTGAATA
>NZ_JACVPG010000044.1:0-796 GCF_018882045.1 Polynucleobacter sp. Fuers-14
AGCTACGGCGCCGCCTAAGGCGCTAGCAGTTTCGCTATTGACAAAGCCGCTGTAAGTCACGCCATTGCCGCCGGTGTATGCCTGACCATCATAGGTCTTAGTAGCGTTGGCAGCGGTCACGGTTAGGGCTTTTTGGTTAATCGTTAAGGTGCTAGGCACATAAGTGATGGTGTAGTTCGCTAAGCCAGTACCGGTAGCGCCGCTCACCAAGATACCGTTGGTAGAGCCGCTATAAGTCCCTGCACCTTGAGTAGCTGGTACGGTGGTATTGCTGTTTTGAGCCAGCGCTACGGCAGTTACTGTATCGCTATTGACTAGGCCAGTAGCGGTATAGCGAGTAGCGCCAGTATTGTTAGTACCCAATACCAAGGCAGTGCCATAAGTCGTGCTTTGATCAGCAGCGGTAATGGTCAAGGCCTTCGGATTAATCGTTAAGGTGCCATTGGCATAAGTAAAGCTGTAGTTAGTCGCTGCCAAGTTATTGGCAGCGGCAGTAATAGCAACAGTCCCTGCTCCGGTAGTTGTCGTAGCGGTAGTGGCGATCGTTGGTGCGCCAGTTAATACAGCAGCAGTTTCATTATTGACGTAACCAGTGATGGTGTATGTCAGGCTTGGGTTGGCTGCGCCATACTCTTTGGACTTGTTATCGGCTGTTACGGTTAAGCCGGCTTTATTCACAGTCAAACTACCGTTGGCATAGGTAATGGTGTAGTTTGCGCTGGTCAGACCAGAAGGAACGATGGTGTATGTTGCGGCGTTGATCGCATTTTGTGAGGTGCCGCCGTAAGCTACGGCG
>NZ_JACVPG010000045.1:0-603 GCF_018882045.1 Polynucleobacter sp. Fuers-14
CGGCCTCTACGGCCCTACAGAGAGGGATCGATCCACTGGGTAAAGCTTTTTCATAGTAACCTTGATACATCTGTTTTGACTTCACTAATCCATACACTACACGCGCCATCTTCGCTGCCACCGCAGTCCTAGCCTTGCGCTGTAAATCCTTATCCTGTGGTGCGCCTTTAATATAGCGGCTATATTTTTGCTGGAAACTATTTTCTGGTTGAGCGATAGCAGTGTTCACTGCCATCCATAACGCCAAACGTAAACGCGCATTACCTCGTTTGGAGATTTGTTCTTGACCACGATAGTTGCCTGATTGATTTTTGGCTAGATCAAACCCACAATACTTCAAGAACTGACGATGATGGCTAAAGCGACGTAGATCCCCGCCTTCCGCCAGAATCGTTAGGGCATTAATCGGGCCAATCCCCGGAACACTTTGCAAGATGGCAGAGTCCGGGTTATCGGCCAATACTGCTTGAGCCGTCTCTTCTAATTGCTTGCGACAAGCATTGATCTCTTGATAGCGTCTCAGTTGTATTTGAAAGGTTTTGCAAGCCAAGGAATCTGCCTCAACAGGTAGTCCAATGCTATGCAAGGCGGTCTCATAGAGCT
>NZ_JACVPG010000046.1:0-280 GCF_018882045.1 Polynucleobacter sp. Fuers-14
GTTGCCTCAAACCCAATAATGCAAGGCGGCGGTAAGCTCTTTAGAAAAGCAATAAAACGATCATGATCGGCAGCAGAATTAGCCATCCGAAAATGCTGTCGTTTACCTTCTTTAGTCTCGCTTAACACGGCATTAAAGTCCTTGGCAATATCGATTGCAATCCATGCCCCAAAGGGTTTATTGTTTAAGTGGTCAGCCATAGCAATACTCCTTATTGATGATCTCGCAATCACCAGCATGGCTTAAATTGCTGCGGCTGACTACCATTCTGCATGTACTA
>NZ_JACVPG010000047.1:0-317 GCF_018882045.1 Polynucleobacter sp. Fuers-14
GCGGCTGAGAGGGTAGTTGTACCGGTGCCAGCTTGAGTTAAGGTTGCCCCTGCTCCAGCCAAAACTGCAGAGATGGTCAGTGCATTGCCACTAGTATTGTTAAAGACATAACCAATGGTGCTAGTTAAGGGGCCAGAACCGGTAATAGAGCCACCACTTGTACCGACCACTAAGCTATAAATCGAATCGTTAAATGTTCCCATGGCAAAAGTACCGCCGTTAATGGTGACAACACCGCTATCGGGCATGACATTGCTTACGCCTAAGGCGAGCGTACCAGCAGAGATAGTAGTGCCACCAGTGTAGGTGTTGGTGCC
>NZ_JACVPG010000048.1:0-493 GCF_018882045.1 Polynucleobacter sp. Fuers-14
CTCTGACTGGCACCTCAACAGCAAGCAATACTTTTGCTGGAGTGTTAGCAGATAACACTGGCGCGACAAATTTAGTCAAGTCTGGTACAGGCACTTGGGTGCTCTCTGGCACCAACACCTACACTGGTGCTACAACCATCTCGGAAGGTGCACTTACTGTCTCTGGCACCTTAGCCAATACCACCGCCATCACTGTCGCTAGTATTGCAGCGTATAACGTCAACAGCACAGATACGGTAGGATCCATTGCGGGCGCAGGTAGTATTGCAATTGGTTCTGGATTTACCTTAAGCACTGGCGGTGATAACACCAGCACAAGCTTTAGCGGTGTGCTCAGCGGCTCAGGCTCCCTCACTAAAATCGGCACCGGTACCTTAACCTTATCGGGCACCAACACCTACACTGGTGCGACTACGATTAGTGCCGGTACTTTAGCCATTACTAATGCCGCTGGCCTTGGAACTACTGCAGTGGGTACTACAGTCAATAGTGG